>NZ_BAAHBG010000010.1:391144-503864 GCF_054776855.1 Spirosoma migulaei
TAGAACGTAGTCGCTTACAGGCTGATGACCCGCACCAATAACCGATATCTTGGTTTGGTTGGTGTTGATCTCGTCGAAATTCTTCGTGCAGCCAACAGCCCAGAACAACGGAGCCGATAGGCTTGCCGCCACGAGCGTTTGTCGCAATAGCTTTTTATAGGATGTCATAATGACGATAGTTTCGAATTAAAAAGAAAGTTTCAGATTCAAACCGATGCTCCGATTCGATGGTAGCGTACCGTATTCAACGCCCTGGAAATTACCATTGGTTAGGTTCATGTCGGGATCGAACCACATTTTGCGTTTGCCAATGCCCGGAATATCCAGAATAGAACTACCCCGGTAAATCCAGAACAAGTTGCGGGCTACGAACGACAACCGGGCCGACTTGATGAAGAAATTCGAAGGCACTGGAATACCGTACCCAATCGATATTTCGCGCAGGCGAACGTTGGTGGCATCATAGGCAAAGAACTCACCCCAGCCGTACCGCTTGCCCGATACGGTTTGCCAGAACTGCTCGGCCGAAATAGCCGTTGAATTGGTTTTGCCTGCACCAATCAACGTTACTCCATCGGCACCGGCAACACCAGCCGTTACACCTGGCAACACCCAGCCACCATCACGCTTCTGAGCCGTTACTTCGGGAATACCGCTAAACGCCAGGTTCATTTCGGTACCCGAAACGGCAATGCCACCAAACCGGCCATCAACCAGGAAGCGGAGCGAAAAGCCTTTGTAGGTAAAGGAGTTTGTAAAACCCAATTGCATTTTTGGGTTGAAGTTTCCAATCAATTCCTGCTCTTTCGTGGCAACTGGCAAGCCTGTCGACGAAACCGATGCTTCCGAAACGGTTGAGCTATTCGACTGTGAGCCAATCAGGTATTGACCGGTAGCCGCATCTTTTGCCCAACGATAGGATACGATGTCGCCGTACGACCCGCCCTCTGCCACAATCGGTGATGCCGACCGGCCATAGCCACCCGACAGAAACGCCGTTTTAATATCAGGCGACAGGCTAAGGATTTTGTTGCGGTTCAGGCCCATGTTCAGGGTCAGATCCCAGCTAAACTGATCCGTTTTGATGGCGGTTCCATTAATCACCACTTCAAGACCCATGTTGCGGATATCGCCCGCATTGATGTATTGATCCTGGAAGCCAGATGCTGGGGCCAGGCCCAGCTTTAGCAACTGGTTGATCGAGTTCGTTTTATAGGCCGTAACCGTAGCACCCAGGCGGTTGCTAAAGAAGCGCGCTTCAACCCCAACTTCCAGACTCTTCGTAATCTCAGGCTTCAGATTGCCAATGGCCTGTGTACCATCCCGGCTGATAAAGCCAGATCCGGCCCCCTGCGCATACGAGTAGTTGGTCTGTAAGAGATAGGCGTCGGCTGAATTACCCACCTGCGCGTATGAACCGTTGATTTTCAGGAACGATAGCGGCCCTGACAGTTTCAACAGATCCGATAGAACGACCGATGCGCCTACCGATGGATACTGGAACGAATACGGCTTGGGCAATGACGATGACCAGTCATTACGCAAGCTGGCGTTCACGAAAATAGCATCCCGCCAGGCCAGCGATGCCTGCCCGAACAACGACTGTGTCTGCTTACGAATAAAATCATCCGTTACGCTCAGGTTCGTACCAAAGTTCAGGTTGAACCGGTTCGGTACGTTCAGGCCGTCTGCTACTGCATTCGTTGATTGGTAACGAATGTCCTGAATGATGGC
This sequence comes from Spirosoma migulaei, assembly GCF_054776855.1. NCBI lineage: Bacteria > Pseudomonadati > Bacteroidota > Cytophagia > Cytophagales > Cytophagaceae > Spirosoma > Spirosoma migulaei. The sequence goes on from NZ_BAAHBG010000010.1 coordinate 392,879, forward strand.
ACCGGCCTGATAATCAAGCGTCAGGTCTTTGCCAAGGCTGTTTTTCCCTTCAATCAACAGATCATACCAGCTTTGGGTATTAACAATGTTGTTCCGGGCGAATTTACCACCTGCCTGATTGGCCCATAAAATTGTACCCTGCGAGTAACTTTCTTCGTTTTTGTCGAAGTACTTATCGAGGTTGGCGCGTCCCTGAATGCTCAGGAAGTTAGTCAATTGATACCTTGCCGAAACGAAGCCAATCACCCGGTCACGATACTGGTTGATGGCCGTTTGGTTGGTCATCCAGTACGGGTTCTGGTAGATCGACGATAGGGTCGATGGCCAGGCCGTTGGTGTTTGTATATTGAAGGCATTCGGTGCGGCATAGTTCTGAGCCGTAGCCAGACTAACGTTGCGCGGAATCTGATACAGGTCAATCACCGGCGCATTTTCTTCACCCGTCCGTGGCTTGTTCACCACCGACTGATTGATGTAGGTTATTTTGGCATCGGTCGATAACTTCGAGCTGATCTGATTCGACAGGCGAAGGTTGATCGTGTGGCGCATTAGATCATTGCCCGGCACCGTTCCCTGTAATGCATTATTGGTGTATGACAGATACGTCTGCGACTTCTCTGAACCACCCGTAATACCGATCGAATTATTGAAGCTTACCGCCGTGCGGAAGAAATCACGGATGTTGTTGGGTTGAGCCGAGTAGGTATCCGTTTTGCCCAGGTAGTTTGTATACGACTGGCCCGTCATGGCCGCGCCCCAGCTAGCCCCAACAGCAGGGTCCATTTTGCCGCCAACGCCCTGGCCGTATTGGTTCTGCACCATCGGCAACGCAAACGGCTTATCGATCGAAACACCCGAGTTTATATCGACCGCTACGCGTCCTGCTTTCCCGCGTTTCGTTGTCATCAGGATTACACCATTAGCAGCCTGACTACCGTATAACGCAGCCGCCGACGCACCACGTAACACCGTAACGTTCTCAATATCATCGGGATTGACGTTCGATGCACCGTCCGAATTGGCTACACTACCAAAATCGCTGGTTGCCTGTCCGAATGTGCTGTTATTGATAGGCACACCATCCACAACGATCAGCGCGTTGTTTGTCCCCTGAATAGAGCGGTTACCCCGCAACACAATCCGTGATCCCGTACCGGGTCCGCCTGAACCCTGGGTAATATACGCACCAGCAATCTTGCCTTGCAGTGTATTCAGTACGTTACCATCCCGAACCTCATTGATCTGAGCAGGCTTAATGCTTTGCGTAGCATAACTCAGCGCTTTAGCTTCCCGTTTGATCCCTAAGGCCGTTACCACCACCTCGCCCAGCAGCCGGTCATCGGCCACTAGTGATACCGTGATCTGAGCTTGTCCAGCAGATATAGCAACATCTTTTGCTACATAGCCTACCGATGAAATTGTCAATACAGCACTTCCGCTGGGTACGGTTAGTTTAAATCCACCTTCAGCATCCGTTGTTGTTCCTCGCGAGGTTCCTTTGATAACCACGTTTACACCAGCGATAGACTTATCCTGCTCATCACGCACAATGCCGGTTATCTGCCTGTCCTGCGCCCAAAGAGGCCCAGTTACGGCAAATACCAACAAAACGCAATAAAGTACGTTTTTTAACATAGTCTTAGAATAGGTTAGAATGAAAGAGTAATCTTAGAGAATATAATTCTGTTTTAGCATGTCAATCCGAAATTTTAATGAGAATTCTAATAATAACACACATAGTTCTTAAAAAAACTTAAAATTTAAATTTACGGAGGTTACAAAAGCAGCAAAGTGCCCATATATACTCATACGGACACTTCGTTATACTAAGTATATTTACTCTTATCCTTTTTTACTCATATCGACTTTGTTTGACTATCATGGCTAGCTTTTTAGGGGCCACTTCGCAGTAGGCCATTGTGAGGGCATCGACCAGTGTCTCTTCAGGAACATTAGCGAGGTTGATGAGTGTCCAACCCTGCTTTCCCCACTTATTCGGAACGGGATAAATAATCGAGCTATCAAACGTCGAAAAAACGTCCTGGTCTATTTCAGACAACTTCACACAGACCCGATTATGCGGTCCATTGTAGGTAGCAAATATCTTTTTACCTACTTTAAACGAAGGTTTTTCGAAATGGGGCTGTTCGGTTGTTTCGGGCAGAGACAGGGCTACTTGTCTAATCAGGTCCAGGTTAATCATTCTTTGTTGTGTCAACTACGAATAGGTCCTTAATGTACAACATTTTAGGGCGTCATTAAAACTTTATAGTACTGTGATCACACAAAAACCGCCAGCTCTTTACAAAGCTGGCGGTTGTCATATGTACTCAATTTTGAGGCTATTTAAAGGGTACACTGAACTTACCTTCGGTGATTGTACGCTTCACCCCTTTGTCGCTATAGGCCGTGAAGGAAAACGTACCTTCAACGGTTGTAGTGGTCATGTTTGTGATCGTAACGGTGCCATCACCAGGCTGCACGCGTGTAGAGAAGGAATCGGAACCGTCGCCAAGGGAAAGCGCCCCGAAATTAACGTAGCTTAATGGATGGGTACCAATCAGGGCCGAATAGGGCAAGGCAATCATGACCACATCGCTCGTTTTGCTGTCGAGCCCATAAATAGCGTAGTAACCTTCGTTACCGGGTGCTGCCACTCGGGCATATACTAAATCAGGCTGAAACACCTTACCGTCTATTTTTGTATAGAAACCCAATGTAGAGGTGGTCTGCGTGGTTGACTGGCCGGGCGTTGTTGTTGCGGTGGTCGTCGTGGGTGTAGTGGTTGTTGTGGGTGTAGTTTGGGTTGGCGCCGGTACTACATCATCGCTTTTTTTGCTGCAGGAACTTAAACCAACCAGGCCAGAGATGGCCAGGATTGCTACTACACGTACTGTTTTAATGGTTGAATGAGTGATCATTGTGTGATTAAAAATAGAAAAGTTAGATTCTGTTTTACGATGATTCAGTCGCCTGAGCCGGTGAGGAAAGAAAACTTTCTGTGTCTATTTCCCTGTTGACGAATCAAAACTAATACAGTCGGAAAGGGGCTATCAGGAAGACTATACAGAAGGCGGGCCTAGCTTTAAAAGCGGTGGAAATGACCCTAGAACTGGCAGGTTCATTTAATGAAACTTACCTAAACGTAGAGCAGAGAACAACTTCGCCCCTAATTTTTATCTACATTCAACCGGCCGCTCGCGTAGCGGCTTCGTAGTCGGACTTAACTCTGCCTAACTAAATTAGTACGTATAACCACAATCTGTGATCCCGTCAACTTGATGAAACATATTCTGGATAACCCCGCCTGGTATGCCCTGCTATCTGGCAACAAAGCCCTGGCGAATGGGACGGAAACAGCTAAATATTTTACACCCGACGTATCCCCGTTTGCTGCAGTAGCCGAACCTACACAGGCTAATTTGGAATTGTTGCATCAGACAATACCCTTTGCTACGCCGATTGTTCTAATCAGCGATAGGCTATTGTCGATAGCTGATCCCTGGAAGGTGCTACACCGGCTGGATGGTTTCCAGATGGTGTATACCAAACCAGCCGAACAATCACCAACCGGCCCGACGGTCATTTCATTAACCGAACAGCACGTCCCTCAAATGCTGGCTTTAACCGAATTGACAGTCCCAGGCCCCTTTGCCAGCAAGACCATTGACTTTGGCCATTACGAAGGAATTTTTGAGGGCGAAGACCTCATTGCGATGGCTGGCCAGCGGTTACATGCGTATGAATTTGCAGAGATCAGTGCCGTTTGTACCCACCCGGATTATTTGAGCAGAGGCTATGCCCGGCATCTGATTATCCGTCAACTTTGTCGGATTCAGGCCGCAGCTGGCACGCCCTATCTTCACGTACGGTCCGATAATGTTCGGGCGGTCAACGTGTATAAAGCAATGGGGTTTGAAACCCGGAAGGAGATTTACTTTTATATTTTACAATCAGTCAGATAAGCTTATTGACCACAGAGACACGGAGAATAATTCTGTGTTCTCCGTGTCTCTGTAGTCAATAAATCATTTACTATTCTCTACCAATCCCTCTATTGTCTTTAGAATAACCGGCAACTTTTCGTGGGCATTGTTACAAAGCACAATAATGGTTTTATCGACATCGATATAGCGCATGATTTGGGTTTTATAACCGGGATTATCGCCGTCGTGCCACACCACTTTGCCGAGTTTATCGTTCTGCTTTATCTCCCACCCAAATCCATAGTGCGTTAAGGAGCTATCGTTCAATTTGGCAGGTGTAAAAGCCTCCTGTAAAGTTTGCTGACTCACCAGTTTATTGGTGTATAGTGCCCGATCCCATTTCAGTAGATCGCCAGCGGTGGAGCTGATCCGGCCGGGGCCTTTGCGGTTGCCCAGCCAGATCGCATAGTTGAATTCAGGAAACGAATCGGCCCGCACGTAACGCTTTTTGTCAGGTACATACATATAGCCCCAGGCCATGTCGGGCAGTTTGATCTTTGCGTCGCGGGTGCGAATATCGGTATGTGTCATGCCAACCGGTTTGAAAATACGAGCCCGGCAAAACTCGATAAAGTCCTGACCACTGGCTTTTTCAGTAATACTGGCAAGCAGCATATAGCCCGTATTGCTATACTGGTATTTGGCTCCTGGTTCGGCTAGTTTAGCCGGGTGATATTGAATCAAATAGGCAATGTTATCGGCGTTGTTTGCCACCTTGCTCTTGTCCCAATGCTTATCCATTACATCCTGATAATCGGGCAAACCCGACGTGTGGTTGAGCAAGTGGCGGATGGTAATTCCCGGATAGGGCAAGCCCGGAATGTATTTTTCAATCAGATCATCGTAAGCCAGTTTACCTTCCTGCTTCAGCATCAGGATGGTCATGGCCGTAAACTGTTTCGACACCGACGCCAGTTCGAAAATAGACGATGTGGTTATGGGCGCTTTGGTCTCAAAATTTTTATACCCGAATGCTTTTTCATAAACCGGTTTGCCCTTGTCGGCAATGAGCACGACACCGCTAAAGTCGGGCGTATTGGCAAAGAGCGAGTTTAGTTCGGTAGTCAATGTGGCCGAGTTGGTCTGTGCCCTAATAGGCCACGTAACAGTGAATAGAAAAAGAAATAAGTGGGTAGCAAATCGGACGTTCATGCAGGAGGAGGTTGTATTGCGTCACCAAATTAAGCGGAGTTCAGGATTAATCGGGCATACTGCTGGAGAAAAAGCCTTTTGCCTAATTAATCCCGAACGCTGATGCTATACAGATCAGTTACTCCCCGCTTTCAACAAAAAATCCCTCGCCAGCACGAGTTGGTCTGTACTGATAAAATCGACACCCGCTTCGCGCAGTTTCGCCCAAACGGCCGGGTCTTCGGGGCTGGCCCAGAGTCTCAGTTTTTTACCTTCTTTATGCACCCGCTCAACCAGTTGGCTCAGCTTCTGGAATTCATCGGCAGGCATATCGCCTTTTCCTCGCCAGCTCAACTGGTTCGGATACGAATCACTAATGAGTGCCATTACTGCCGAGTTATATCCCTTTCCTAAATCGGCCGGGCGACCATCGACCGAAAGCAATCTTGATTTGGCATTGACCAGGGTTTGTATCGGCCGATTGCCCGACAGCACGACCGTAACTATACCCGCCTGATTTTTAGTTTTGTTTCCGGTTGTTAAGATCGAGCGATAGCGCTGCAAAACCTTATCTAAGGCCTGATAGGTGCTATCCGCATTCGTTTTGGCATCGATCATCAGATAAAAAGGTCCTTTATAACCAGCCAGTGCATGACCACCATTCTGCCGAATTCGCTCTGCCAGAGGCTTTAAATACCGATTTTCAAGGGTTGCCGCCGGATTTTTGAACGTAGGCCGATCATGGGCCACATACAAGGTATCGTCAATGAGATGGACATCCGCTTCGACACTCGCGAATCCACTGTCCAGCGCATCCAAGAGTGGTCGCGATTGCTCATAATCGTTATGGGCATGCGCATTGGGTAGCGCAACGATACCAGAGAGGGGCTGCGGCACCAGCGATTGCGCAATGGGTTGTGTCCAGGCTGTTTCTACGTCGCCTGGCATAAATGGATTGTACTTTGGTTTAGTCGATATAACCTTAGCCCGAACCAGTAAAACATCATCCGTCAGCGTGTAGGTAGCCGCGGAATCAGCTATTTCACGCAATAATTCAGCCTGTTGACTCCCTTTTCGAACACCAAAAAACTGAATGCGGTAGGTTACGTCTGGCTCGGTTTTTACCCGTACGGTAAGCGTCTTTCCAAATTGGGGCAATTGCTTTAGCGTAACGCCCGAACTCGTATAAAAACGCCCAGCTTCCATAGCTTCAATGAGGGCTTTGGGTGTCAATACGGGCGCATTGACCATCACCCAGCTTCGTCCTGAATTGGCAAACGTAGGCCCGAAAAAGTAATAATTGTGGCTATCGTCGGTACCCAGTCCGTACATGAGCGGGCGGCCCTGTTGCAGGAAATGAAGGTTGATTTTATCCCACATCGACTCCGTGCCTTCATGGGTACTGTCGCCGTAGTTATTCACCAGATGATGCCCGTTAAAGACTTCAAAAAAACGCTCATGCCGAAGCTGCATCAGGTCCTCGGCTTTAACGGCATAATAAAAATTGGGGTGATTGATGTGCGAGAACATCGGTTGGCCCGTCAACCGTCGCTGGGCAATCACCTGATCAATATTGTTCTGCATCACATCGGCAACGCTATTGCCGGGTAATGGCCGAATGAGATTCTTCACATTCGTTACATTGATATGAATCGGTTTGCCCTGATAGCCCGTCGAGAGTTCTTCGTTTTTGAGGATCAAGAACTTACCGGGTTCTTCAAAGTAACTGCGGTATTCGTCCAGTTTTTTAAGCCGGACTTTCAGCGAATCATTGGCCCCTTTTTGATACACAACCCAATCGGGGCCAAAGGTGCGCAGGTAGCGGTCAAACGTTCGTCGCCGATCTTGCTGCCGAGGCACATTGACCCACTTATCAACATCCTGTAAAATATTATGATCCGATAAGCCCACAAATTGGTAGCCATTCGCCTTGTACCAATCCATGATCATTTCGGGATAGTCGTCGCCATCGCTCCAGAGCGAGTGCGTGTGAAGGTTCCCTTTGTACCAGTTTTGAGCTTGCGTTAGAGAAGAAAGAAGGCAAATAAATAACAGACTGAAGCAAACGTTTTTTTTCATTGAGCCAGGTGGGTCATTTTACTCAGAAGTAAACAGAGCCCTAAAAATACCGATTCCAGCTCATTAACTGTTTGCGAAGGATGGGATTTCGAATGCCACATTTCGGAAATATGGCGTACGAAATCCCATCCTTCGCAAACGAATTAGACTCGCTCATGTTCTCGCTTGGCTTCGCCGAGTGAGGGCTATTTTTTAAACGGCCTCTGGCCGGTGAATGTCGTATTAAGTTCAGAAACGGGCCAGAGGCCCTTGAACTAATAATCCTCACTCGGCGTAGCCAAGCGGGAACGCGGGGGCCAAAGGCCCTTAAACCAATATCCCGCACTGGTACGCCAGCCCGGTCGAAAAGCCAAGCGAGAACGCATAGAACGGCGAAACTCATTAGAATCAATAGAATCCAGTTTGCTGAAGCGCTGGTCATATAGCCTGATCGACCAGATACGTCATTAGCTGAACGGCTGATTGAATAACGGGGCCAGCCATTGGGTCACGTTGTAAAGCATCAAATGGGCCCAGTCCAAAATAAAGTCCATCCGAAACCAGGAATGTCAGCTTGATCATACCCGCCGTTGGAAATGAGGTTCGCCCTTGATCCCAGAGCCCAATTCGATGCACAACCGTCATACTGCTGGCGAAGAGCTGGCTAACTAACTGGTTGGATTTATCGGTCTGTGTATCCCAGACAAGCAGTTTTTCGGTGTGATTAATGTACCGACAGGTTCCGTCTTTAAAGGCCGCCAGGACGTCGAGTCCATCACCGACCGCAACCTCAATAATGACACCTAGCAGTTCTTTAGCGTGTACAGGAAATCCTTTGGCTAAAAGCAAATTATACGCCAGTATCTGCGGCCTTGTTTCCAGCGTTTCGTCGACCGAAATAGCCTGTACTGTACCGAGATCCGGGTTTTCGGCAAGCAATGTATCCCAGGGATAGCCCGTTGGCTGCGTTGCTGATTTGTATAAATCTGTACTGTCGCAAAAAAGAAGCCCGTACAGTTTATTCAGGCCTGCATCATGATAAGGTTTGATTGAGTTTATAGAAGACAAATTCATTGGGTTCATCGTATTTTGAGTTTAAAATTACTCGTTAGATGCCACCGGCATACACGTAGAACGGCAGTACTAACTGATTGACGCTGGCAAATGTACAGGCGCTGAAATTGGCCAGCCTGGCGGACTTGACAACGGGTAGTAATGGGTTAGTACTAAGCAAAAAACGCCATTCCATTAGCGCCGAAACCGATTATGAGTCGTAGTATCTAAACAGGAAAGTGCTCTCTTTTGAAAATTAGCCCTAAATTTCCAGGACGGTAGATTTGCCTCCGCTATCTACAGAACATTTCGAATCGCGCCTTGTGTCCTATACTCAACCTGACCTCCGAACCGTCAACGTAATCCGCTACGCCAAGCCGTTGCGTGAAGGCGGTTCTTTACCCGCTCTTGTCGAAGCCGACGATGAGTTCTTGTACGTGCTAAAATTTCGGGGAGCCGGGCAGGGCTCCAAAGCCCTCATTGCCGAACTCGTTGCGGGTGAACTAGCCAGGGCGCTTGGCCTGCGTATACCCGAAATCGTGTTTATCAACCTCGATGAGGCCTTCGGCCGAACTGAGCCCGACGAAGAAATTCAGGATTTACTGCGGGCTAGTGAGGGGCTTAATCTTGGCCTTCACTACTTATCCGGCTCCATCACATTCGATCCCATTCTGAATCATGTCGATGCTCAGTTAGCCTCCAAGATTGTGTGGTTGGATGCGTTCGTGATGAACGTAGATCGCACTGCTCGAAATACAAATATGCTCATGTGGCATAAAGAATTATGGCTGATCGATCATGGTGCGTCGCTCTATGTACACCATACCGGCCCCACCTGGCCCGAACAGAGCCGACGGCCATTTGCGCCGATCAAAGACCATGTGTTGCTGCCTCAGGCAACCGAACTCGACGCGGTTGATGCTGAGTTTCATCAACTACTTACGGCCAATCATATTCAGAACATTGTGTCGTTAGTGCCCGATGAATGGTTGGCGAACAACGGGGTTGCAGAGTCAGCTTCCGAACAGCGCGAGGTGTATGCCCGGTTTCTAGTCGATCGGCTGGCCGCATCAGAAATTTTCGTCAACGCAGCTAAAGAGGCCAAAAATGCACTTGTTTGAGTACGCCGTCATTCGGGTTATGCCGCGCGTTGACCGGGAAGAATTTCTGAACGTCGGCGTCATTGTATATTGTCGTTCGCAGGGCTTCCTACAAACGAAATTTGCGTTAAATGAACATCGTCTTCACGCATTTTCATCGGAGCTGGACATGCAGGAACTGGCCGATCGGCTGGGTGCTTTTGAGCGAATATGTGCAGGTCGCGCACAGGGGGGAACCATTGGCAAACTCCCGATAGCCGAGCGGTTTCGCTGGCTCACCGCAACGCGCAGTACGGTGGTGCAAACATCACCGGTTCATCCCGGCTTGTGCGTCGATGCGGGCGAAACACTCACGCGGTTGTTTACGCAGTTGGTTCTGTGATTTTTGTCATTCCGACCGTAGGGAGGAATCTTAAGCTTGACTAATGAGGAGCTTGAGATTCCTCCCTACGGTCGGAATGACAAAAACTGAATTATAAATAACCTTAAAATTCTCTTGGCGGTTATGCAATCTGTCAAAAAACGTCTCGCCGGAATTTTCCTCCTGGGTGCCCTCGTCACATCCGGCTTCGGTCAGGCTCGAACGGATGCGTTCCTGACAAATTTATTGTCGACGAACAGGAGTCCAATTTTCCAGGAAGTGATCAAGCATCCGGAAACGTATCGACTGCAAATCATCTACACGCAGATCAACCGGGATAAGGCCAATAAGCCCTCGTTCACGAATTATTATTTCCATGTCGATAGTACCGAGTATTTCAATCCGGCCTCTACGGTGAAGCTGCCATTGGCGTTGTTGTCGCTGGAAAAACTCAATCGATTGAACAAACCCAACGTGACTAAATTCACGTCCATGCAGTTCGACAGTGCGTATAGCAAACAAACCAGGGAATGGACCGATAAGACAGCGCAGGCTGGTTATCCATCGATTGCTCATCTAATTAGAAAAGCCTTTCTGGTGAGTGAGAATGACCCGTACAGCCGCATGTATGAGTTTGTGGGGCAGAGCGAAATCAACCGCTCCTTGCATGCTAAGGGTTATCTGGATACACGCATCACCCACCGATTCGTGCGCATGACCAACGACGAAAACCGACATACAAACCCCGTTCGATTTATTCAGGACGATGGAAAACTGATTTATGCCCAACCGGCGGCTTACAATGAAGATCCTTTTGATTTCCGGCGCGTCGCCAAACTGGGCAGGGGTTATTACCTGAGAGACAGCCTGGTACATCAGCCTTTTGATTTCACTGAACGCAATAAATTCCCACTCGAAGCTTTTCAGCAAATACTTCAGTCGGTCATGTTCCCCCAGTCAGTACCAACAAAGCAACGGTTCAATCTGACGAAGGACGACTACCGCTTTTTGTACCAATACCTCTCGCAGTACCCCAGCGAAACCAATTACCCGAAATACGACGCCAAACAGTACTACGACAGTTACGTAAAATTCTTCTTTATGAACAGTCTGCATCACCAGATGCCCGAAGGGATTCGGGTGTTTAATAAAGTGGGCTGGGCGTATGGTTTTCTTACAGATGCATCCTACGTTGTCGATTTCAAAAACAAGGTGGAGTACATGCTAACGGCCACCCTCTACGTCAATAGCGATGGTATCCTGAACGACGACAAGTATGAGTTTGACAGCGTAGGCCACCCATTTTTGTACCAGTTAGGGCAAACGATCCATCAATTTGAGTTGAAACGAAAACGTCAATATGTTCCTAATTTGGAAGCCTTTCGGATACCCTACGAGAAGCGCGTCAATGATGCGAGGCCGGTTGTTAAAGACGTTGACAATTGAGTACCAAACACCATTATTAACCACAGAGGCACAGAGAACACGGAGATTTAAATAAGTAATTTTTTAACTCTGTGTTCTCTGTGCCTCTGTGGTTAAATTTATTCCTAAATGTTAGTGCCCTTAATTCATAAACTCCATGACCCTAAAAACTACATTCCGGGCTATTGCGTTGGTTGCGCTCACCGCCATCTCCCTCCATGCGCAAACCGGCACTAAACAAAATCCCCAGCTCTTAACGGTTGCGTCTCCTGAATCAGCCGGATTTTATCCCGAACGACTCAACCGGATCGACGGACTTATTCAGTCGTATATCGATAAAGGCGCTTTTCCGGGTGTGGCGGCTATTGTGGTGAAGGACGGCAAAATCGTGTACCACAAATCATTTGGCAAATCGGATCTGGAAACGAACAAACCGATGGCGAAGGATGCCATTTTCCGGATTGCTTCCATGACTAAAGCCATTACGTCACTGGCGGTAATGATGCTTCACGAAGAAGGCAAAATCATGCTCGATGATCCCATCAGCAAATACATTCCTGAATTTGCCAAACCCGTAGTCCTCGACAAATTCAACGAGAAAGACAGTACCTACACGACCATTCCGGCCAAACGGGAAATTACCGTTCGGCACTTGCTTTCGCATATGTCGGGACTCAACTACAATGTTATTGCCAGCGACCCTCGCATGCGGGCTATTTACACGAAAGCTGGTGGTATTCCTGATGCCTTCGTTACCGATAATCTCAAACTGGGCGATATGGTCAAGAAACTCGCCAAGCAACCACTCAACCACCAGCCCGGCGAAAAATGGACCTATGGCCTGAGTATCGATGTGCTGGGCTATCTGGTCGAAGTGGTGTCGGGACAAACGCTGGCGGAGTTTTTTCAGAAACGAATTTTTGAGCCACTGGGCATGAAGGACACGTATTTCTATTTACCCGATGCGAAAAAAGATCGTCTGGTGGCGCTGTATTCGGAAGACAAAGAGAAAAAACTGATAAAAACGGCCAGCATTAAAACGCTACCCGTCGATCCCGATTTCCCGATCATGGGCGCAAAAACATACTATTCTGGCGGTGGCGGTTTATCCAGCACAGCCTATGACTACGCTATTTTCCTGCAAATGCTGCTCAATGATGGCGTTTATAACGGGAAACGGTTATTGAGCCGAAAAGGCGTTGAGCTATTCACGAACAGCAACCAAACCGGCACCTTATTTCCCGATCCCGGTAGCTATTTCAGTCTGGGTTTCGAAGTCATCAATGATAAGGGACACGCAAAAGACCTCAATAGTATCGGTACGTTTTCGTGGGGTGGTGCATTCAGTACGCACTACTTTGCCGACCCTAAAGAGAAAATCAGCGTGGTACTGATGAAACAAATGTGGGGCACTACCTATGGTGGTGAGCTTGACAAAAAGTTTGACGTATTGGTCTATCAGGCACTGGACAACTAGCTTGCTGTAAGCGCAACAACCGGCCAAAATGTTCCAGTTGATGCGGATTCGGTCAAACACGACCCCGTCAATGCAGGTTAATGAAGTAGAAATGGGGAGTTGGCGACAAAATTCCTTGTTTGTACAGTCATTAACAGCCAGTAAGGCACGTCAAAATGCGTTACTGGCCCTGCTTTTACATGAAAAAAATAGCCTTTATCGTTCAGCGATATGGAGTAGAAGTGAATGGGGGAGCCGAGTATCTCTGCCGCATACTGGCCGAACGGCTGGTTGGAACCTACGACGTAGACGTACTGACCAGTTGCGCGCTGGAATACATTACCTGGGCCAATTATTATCCGGCCGCCACAACAACGATAAACGGGGTTCGGGTACACCGGTTTGCCACGGAGTACGAACGACAGGCGAAAGATCATTTGCAGTACGAGACGGAGCGTAAACTCAAAAAATGGTCGCGGCCGGAGGAATGGCAGGGGTTCGGCTTTTTGAAAATGTGGGGCCGCGCGCTGGTAGGCAAAACGGTTCGACGCTTCGGTTTACGGTGGGCGCAACACCAGGGCCCTTATACACCCGACCTGATTACGTATCTGAAGCATAACCATCGGCAGTATGATGCCCTGATCTTCATTACCTACCTCTATTACCCTACCATTGCCGGGTTGAACATCGCCCCTAAAAAGTCGATTTTCATACCAACGGCGCACGACGAACTACCCATTTACCTGCCGGTATTCCCAGCCGTATTTCATAAACCGAAAGCGATCCTATTCCTCACGCCCGCCGAAAAACGCTTCGTTCATAAACAGTTTCACAATGAAGCTATTTACAACGATGTTCTCGGTATCGGTATCGAAACGACTGACGTAGTTTCCCCTACTCCGGTGGCTACCCTACTGCATACAGATGCTCCGTACGTGATATACATTGGCCGAATTGACAAGGCGAAATGTTGTGACATGCTGTTCGACTACTTTATCCAATACAAGGAAATCCATCCCTCCCCGCTAAAACTCGTATTGGTTGGTCAGGCGTTTATGCCCATTCCCGATCATGCCGATATCCTACCCGCAGGCTTTGTGGATGAAGATGTGAAAGTTTCCCTGTTAAAAGGAGCCAAAGCCCTGATCATTCCTTCCCAATACGAAAGTCTGTCGATGGTTACGCTGGAAAGTTTTGCCTATGGCATCCCCGTGCTTGCCAATGAACAGTGCGAAGTACTGAAGGATCACATCACTAGCAGCCAGGGCGGTTTGTTATTCACCGACTATCCCAGCTTCGAGAACGCCGTTCAGCAACTGTTATCGCAGGATACAGCTACTATGGGCGAAAACGGACGTACCTACGTCAAGCAGAATTACACGTGGGACAAGGTATTAGCCCGATTTGTCAAAGCCGTTAATTATGTATCGGGCAACCCCTAACTAACTCACTAATTCCTGCATGCGGTTCAGGCGTTTATAGACACTGTTCTGGCTGTTGAGCAATTCGTAGTGATTGCCCCGTTCTATAATTTCTCCGCCTTCCATAATCAGAATCTCATCGGCCTCTTTAATTGTGCTGAGTCGGTGGGCGATGACTAGCGTTGTGCGGCCTTCCATCAGGTTATTGAGCGCATCCTGAACCGATTTTTCTGATTCGATATCCAGCGCAGACGTGGCCTCATCCAGAATCAGAATCGAAGGCTTTTTAAACACCGCTCGGGCAATGCTCAACCGCTGGCGCTGACCACCACTCAGGCGAATCCCTCTGTCGCCAATAATGGTGTTGTAGCCGTCTTCGGTCTCCATAATAAAGTTGTGTGCATTGGCTACTTTGGCTGCTTCAATAACGTCCTCCACACTGGCGTCCGGCTTGCCCAATGCGATGTTATTGAAGATCGTATCGTGGAACAGAATGATCTCCTGGGTTACAAAACTCATCTGTTGCCGCAACGATTCCATCGTATAGTCCCGCACATCAACGCCGTCTATGGTAACACGTCCCGTTGTAACTTCATAAAATCGGGGAATCAGGTCAGCAATAGTAGATTTCCCTACGCCAGACGGCCCCACCAACGCAATTTTCCGGCCTTTAGCGATTCTGAAATTGATATTTCTCAGAACGGGTTTGTCGCCATACTGGAAGCTGACGTTTTCAAAAACGATGTCCTGCCGAAAACCCTCCAGGACCCTGGCGGTCGGTTTATCTTGTATCTCGATGGGTTTGTCCAGCAGTTCAAGAATACGCTCACCCGCAGCTTGCCCCTGCTGAATATTGGTCAGCGCCACAACAATTGCTTTAGCCGGCCGAATTACCTGCGAGAAAATGGCAATGAAGGCGATAAACGAACCCGCCTGCAAATTACTCTGGCTGTTCAGCACCAAACCACCTCCGTACACCAGAATACAGGCGACCACAAACACACCCGATGCTTCGGAGAACGCAGGGGCCAGTTCCCGTCGTTTAAAACCTTCCAGACTTGCCTGTCGGTAAAAATCGTTTTCGCGGCTGAAACGCTTCAGGACAAAATCGGTGGCGTTGAACGACCGCAGAATCCGCATTCCGAGCAGGGTTTCATCCATGATGGTCAGCATCCGACCCATGGATGATTGTACATCCTGAGCTTCCTTTTTCAACTTTTTGGTCACAGCTGCAATCCCAACCGCCGAAATGGGGATAATAACGAGCGTAAAGAGTGTCAGCTTAACTGAGATCGTGAACAACGCCACAAAGTACCCGATCAACAGATAGGGCTCCTTAAACACAATTTCAATAGAGCTACCGGCCACGCTTTCAATGGCATACACATCGCCATTGAGCCGGGAGAGCAGATCACCTTTGTGCTCTTTGGTGAAATAACCCAGATGCAGGTAATTGATTTTTTCAAAGAGGGCTTCCCGGAGTCGTTTCACCAGCAAGGTTCTGGCATTGAGTAAGCATTGCTGCGCCAGAAACCGAAAAAAATTGGTCAGGATGACCGCCACCACAATCATACCCGCCAGAAAATAGAGCGCGTAAATGGGCTTAGTTGTTTTGAACTGATAGATTTGATGGTAAAACAGATCCTTAAAATACGCTGGCGACAGTTGAAATTCGGGTACCAGCGCGTATTTAGCGGCATCGGCCGTGTTGAGTGGGTCAAAGAGGAAATTAAGGAGCGGGATGATCAGCGCAAACTGAAATACGTTGAAAAACACCGCTATGAGCGTGAAGCCAAAAAAGGGAATTACAAACTTTCCATAAGGCTTGGCATACGCCATCAGCCGTTTATATATCTTCATTCGTTGTCTTTACTATTGATTCTATGGCTTCTCGTGATTCTATTGTTGCCTATAGAATCACGAGAAACGCAGGCTAGGCCATTGACCGATAGACCTCCATATATTTTCTGGCCGAATCTTCCCAATTGAACGTAGCGCTATACGCTTTCAGGGCTTCCTGCATCTGACTACCTGCTCGTTTGTAGTGCTGCATGCCCGCCGTGAAATCATCATGCATGTTGTCGAAATCATGGAAGTAGAACGCAAAATCCTTCCCTATTTCAGGCAGGGCAGTGTGCCTCGATAAAAACACCGGCTTCCCAACCGACATAGCTTCGGTTACCGGAAGACCAAAGCCCTCAGCCAGCGAGGGCATCACCACAGCCTGACAATTATGATAATACCAGGATTTTTCCTCTTCCGTGATTTCGTTCACTAAATGCATCCGATCCTCTACCTTCAAGTCGGTTGCGTGTTCATGGAGAAAATGGGCATATTCTTTATCCTCGTGGCGACCAGCCAGTACGAGTTCCAGCGATGGGTTTTGTTGTAATAGAGGAAGAATCCGGTGCTGATTTTTTTTGCGGGTAATTACCCCCACGTTAAACAGAAAGGGAATTCTCGGACGGTACGACTTGGATTTTAGCACGGGTTGTTGCAGGCGGTTCGTGCCATTATAAATCACATGAACAGGTTTACCGGCCGTGTTGCAGTGCGTCAGCACATCGTTTTTCGTAAACTCAGAAATACAGACAATAGCATCACTCCGGTCTATATTTCGCTGCACATGATCGAGGCAACGCTCTTTCTTGTAGTCCGGTTTGTCTTCATGCAAAAAATTAAGGTCGTGAATCGTTAGCAATACCTTAATTTTCTTGTTCCGCCGGGGCACATATTGGGAGCTTTGATAGGTACTATGCCAGATGTGATACTGACTCACCGAAGGCATCATAAATTTCTGAAGCGAATGCTGCGGGATACACGTTGTCGATGAATCGAAGGCCTCCCGAACATGCTGTGGAATAAATACGGACAACTCCTCCGGACTCGTGCGTTGACGAAGAGTTCTTCCCAAATTGAGACAATAATAGTACAAACCGGTGTTCACGTACTTCATTCTCTCGCAATCAAAGATGATACGAATCATACTAAAGTGTCCTCCTAACGTTGTTTAGCTAATTGAAAAATCAAAAAACTCACTCCCTACAAAAACAGTTAATCGAGTATACACGCAGGCACTTCTGGCAAACTACGTCTGCATTTAAGTGTACGTGTAAATAGAATTATGCAAATTGTAGTAGGTAGTGCAACAAAGGGTTTAGTATAAAGTATACTGCCTCTATCGGGGTAATGTTGCATAAAACGTAAAAAAGCGAGTATCCGGCCCTACCGGATACACGATTCAGGCTTATGTCCCGTATCATTTTTGATTGTGATCTGATGAAATTTCCTCATTCTGGCCTGTATCACTATTGCCAGAATCTGGGAGAGCATATCAATAAACAACTCGCTGAAACCAATCAGCCCTTGATGAGGCTATACCTTCCTCCCCGAAAGAAGCTCACGCTTACGGCTGAACCGCATCACCTTGTCGAGCAGAAGTGGCACAGGCTCATTCAACCGTTCCTGCTCAACTGCCGGATTTGGCACGCTCCCTTTCAATCGGGGCGGATTTTGCCAGACAAAAAGAGATTTCCCCACCTGAAGGTGGTGCTTACAGTTCACGATCTGAATGTATTGCACGAAGGCAAACCGGACGCTGTTCAACGGAAAAGTCTGGCGCACACGCAATCCCTGATCGATCAGAGCGATGCGATTGTGTGCATCTCTGAGTTCACCAAAAATGATGTACTGACGCATTGCTCGGTTGGAGATAAACCTATATACGTCATTCACAATGGCGTTGGTAAATTACCTGAACTAACCGAAGAACCAGTGCTCTACAAGCCGGAACGGGAGTTTCTGCTCGGCATTGGCTATCTCAACCAGAAAAAGAATTTCCATGTTTTACTGCCTTTGCTGCAAGACAACCCCGACCTTGAACTGATTCTGATTGGCCGTCACGACGACCCGGATTATGTCCATCAGATGCGTAATCAGGCGCAACGCCTGGGTGTCGACAATCGCTTGCACTTGCTGGGTACGGTTTCAGAATCCGATAAAATCTGGTATCTGCGCAATTGTAAGGCCTTACTGCATCCTTCTCTGGCCGAGGGTTTTGGGCTACCGGTAGTAGAAGCTATGCAGTTTGGCAAGCCAGTGTTCCTGTCAACGCGTACATCATTACCGGAAGTGGGCGGTGAAGCCGCTTTTTACTTTCCCAATTTCGACCCCGACAGTATGCAGGAGGTGTTTCGAGACGGCATGAAAGCCTTCGAGTCGCCGACACGCAAAGAAGCTATATATAAAAATGCCGCTCGCTTCGACTGGGAGGAAAGCGCCAGACAGTATCTGGCTGTTTATGAGTCGATTAGTACCTAGCTCGGGCCAAACTAGCTCCAGGCCAAAAGCATTAAGTTCACCTTTCAGAGTTGTGGATTGTTGCATTCTGTTCGCTACCTACTTAGTTTAAGGGCTCCTTACCCCCTTTCACCTAAACAGAATGAACGATCTTTCACGGCTTCTCGCCTGTTGGCTACTGGCAACAACTGCCTTTGCACAACTTCAGAACCTCCCTGTTTATCAGCCGACTCCCGTTAAACAGGATTGGCTTCTTACACCCGTTACACAGAAAGCGGGCGTCTATCAAACCAACAGCGGCAAAGACCTTGTGCTATCCAATGGGCTGCTGACCCGCCGGTTTCGGATTAGTCCCAATCTGGCTACTGTCGATTACCAGAATCTGGTAACGGGCGAGCAATTTGTGCGCTCCGTCCGGCCCGAAGCCATGGTGACGTTGAATGGGAAAACGTATCGGGTTGGTGGGTTGTACGGCCAGAAAGAACATGCGTATCTGCGCGAAGAGTGGCTTGCTGACTTTACGGCCAATCCAGCCGATTTCCAGTTTAAGACGTTTACGGTTTCGCCCTTACAACCTTACGTAAACTGGAAATCACGTACCTGGACCCTGAATAAAAAGCAGCCGACTGGTCAGGAAGTAACGCTGTTCTTTTCGGCCAATGCACCCGAACTACAAGGCGTTGAGGTGGCTGTTCATTACGCGCTTTACGACGGTATTCCAACGCTCAGTAAGTGGGTAACAATTCAGAATAAAAGCCAGAAATCGCTTCACATTAATCAGGTTATCAGTGAGATACTGGCAACACCCGAAGAAGAATCAGCCGTAGTGGGTAAGCCGGAGCAGATGAAGAAACCACAGCGGATTTACATCGAAAATAACTTTGCGTTCAACAATGCGATGCGCTATGATTTATCCGATCAGGCCACGCACTGGAAAACCGATTCCTTGTATACATCGCAGGTAAACTACAATTACGAAACGCCCTGTTTGCTGGAAGTATACCCGACCGTTGGCGTCGGCATTGATCTGGCACCGGACCAAACCTACAACTCGATCCATTCCTACGAACTGCTGCTGGACTCCTACGACCGAGAACGGAATGGCCTCGCCCGACGGCAGTTCTACCGAACGGTTACGCCCTGGACAACCCAGAATCCCATTTTCATGCACCTCGTCAGCACCGACCCGGTGGTGGTGAAACGGGGCATCGATCAATGTGCCGAAACGGGTTACGAGCTGGTTATTCTCAGCTTTGGCAGCGGCCTGAATATGGAAGATGCCAGCGATGCAAACATTCAGAAATTCAAAGCTTTGGCCGATTATGCGCACAGTAAAGGCATTCTGTTAGGCGGCTATTCGTTATTCAGCAGTCGGCGGATTGATGACGAGAATGATGTGATCGACCCAAAAACCGGCCTTCCCGATAAAGGTGCGTTTTTTGGTAACGCGCCCTGTTTAGCCAGTCAGTGGGGTATCAACTACCTGAATAGCCTGAAAAAATTCATCACCGAAACCGGCTTCGATCTACTCGAACACGATGGCCCCTACCCTGGCGATGTGTGCGCTTCCACGAAGCATCCGGGCCACAAAGGACTCGACGATTCGCAGTGGGTACAGATGGAGATGCAGAAAGGATTTTACCGCTCTCTAAACGAAAAAGGCGTCTACATCAACGCCCCCGACTGGTACTTTATGGATGGCTCCCATAAGATTGGGCTCGGCTATCGGGAAGTTAATTTCTCGCTATCCCGCGAGCAGCAAAAACTGCTGAACCGGCAGAACATTTTTGATGGGACTTGGGAGAAAACCCCTGCTATGGGTTGGGGATTTGTTCCACTCACCAAATACCAGGGCGGTGGCCCCGAAGCCGTTCTGGAACCCCTCAGCGAGCACCTGACCGATTACGAGCAACTGATGATGCAATATTACGGCGCGGGCGTTCAGGCCTGTTATCGCGGCCCTCGTCTGTACGATACCGAAGCAACGAAACAGACCGTTCAACGGGTAATCAGTTGGTACAAGAAATACCGCCCCATCCTGAATTCTGATTTGATTCACCTCCGCCGACCCGACGGCCGTGATTGGGATGGTATCATGCATGTTAATCCAGCCTTAAAAGAGAAAGGTGTAGTGATGCTGTTCAATCCGTTGAAAACGAAAATCACCCGTACCATTAAGTTGCCCCTTTACTACACCGGCCTCCGCGAAACAGCCCAGATTCGAAAAGGCGAAGGCAAACTCAAATCGTACAAACTGAACCGGAATTATGAAGTGGAAATACCGGTAGAAATAGGGCCAGAGAGTTACGGCTGGTGGGTGGTTGAGTGATAGAATTCGAGAAAATTTTACCACAGAGGCACAGAGAACACAGAGATTTAACTAGATGATTTTTAACTCTGTGCTCTCTGTGCCTCTGTGGTAAAATAATATTTCTTTTGCCTGGTTACCTGAATTTCAGTATTCATCTTCCTCCGCTTGGCTAAGCGATTCGTGGTAGGAAATGATCTGGTAAAGCACCTCTACAGCAATGGCGAAATTTTCTTCGCCCACTAATTCTTTATACGTGTTTGTAAGTTTTTCCTGTTCTCGTTTAGCCACGAGTAAAAGTTTTTTACCATCATCTGTCAGGGAAATCTTAGCACTCCGCCCGTCACGTTTGCTTTTCTCGGTCGTAATCAGTCCTTCCACCTCCATTTCTTTCACCGTCCGGCTCATGGCCTGTTTAGGCTGCATGGCCCGTTTGGCCAATTCCTGATTGGTAGTCCCGTTTAAACTAATGTTGGTCAGGAATTTCATGAACGAGGTTTTGAAGGGCATATCTGTCGATGCGTTCATGGCATTCTGCATCCAGCCATCTGTCAGCCGTTTGGTAACCGCAATCAAACGAACCCAATTACGCTCATTATTCTGTAGATAGGTCGTTAACTCGGCCAGGATAGCCTTCTTCTTTTTCACTCCCATTGCCTTCTGATACGATTTTTACGAGATTAGAAATAAGCGAAACAAATATAGTCATACCTGATTACTATATAGTCAACAAACAGGACTATATTTGCAACGAACAGTTTATCTAAAACAAATACGATCCTTACTATGTCACTCAAGCATGTAAACATAGCGGTATCCGATGTGGTACAAACAAAAGCATTTTTTGAAACGTATTTTGGCTTCCACTGCCTCGAATTAAAGGGCGATTTTATTGCCATTCTTCACGATGCCGATGGGTTTATTCTGACAATCAGCAATTTTAAGAAAGGCGAAATACCTCAGTACCCGGCCGATTTTCATATAGGCTTCGTTCAGGAAACGCCCGAAAAAGTCATGGAAATTTATCAGCGGATGAAAGCCGACGGCATCGACGTTGGTAAAGAGCCCCGAAATTACGCCGGTCGTGGAACCATGTCGTTTTATGTACCCGTACCCGGAAATTTCCTGATCGAAGTACTATGTATTGTTGAATAACAACCAATTAGTACCGTTCACTCAATAGGCATTGCGTTCAGGCGTAGATTGGGGCTACTTTCGCAGTAGCCTCTATTTCAGGGAATAATCACCTAATTTACCCCTAACAATGTCTCAACTAGATCAGCTTCTGGCCGATGTTGCCGCTGCTCGTGTTCGTTACCTCACTGAAGTTGGAAAGCTCACAGAAGCGCAGGCCCACTGGAAACCATCGCCTGAGGTATGGAGCGCTGTCGAAAATACGGAACATCTGTATTGGGCCGAGCACGGCGGCATTTGGGGAATCTGGCGAGCGTTACTGGCAAAACAAATGGGTAATCCCGTTTGGGAAGGTGAACTGATTCATAGGGGTCTACCCATCGAAACGATTATTGAGCGAACCTGGCAACCCAAGGAGCAAGTACCTGCTATTGCGGCTCCGCGCATGGGTGGCCCATTTATCTTTTGGCTATCGGCATTTGCCAATTTGCAACAACCTTTAAGTGATCTATGCGTCGCGCTGGCCAACGAAGACTTAGAAACAATTATCCATCCTCACGCCATCTCCGGCCCGTTAGACATCCGGCAGCGTTTCGAGTTCCTGCGCTTCCACATTGACCGGCACCGGAATCAGGTAATGGCGTTGGGGCTGGTTTAAACTAAGTCAGGAAAGTTGGCGCGCACCATGGCGGCAAAGGGTTGAGTATCGTCAGCGGCAATAGCTACAAATGCTTTTGCTTTGAGAATTAAATCTAACACATCCTCCCAAGCTCGATGCATAATGTGACTTAACTGCTCACGCTCTAAATCAGTGATTGTTTCTAAATCAACACCAGCAAAAGCTATATTATTTCTGACGTTTTGTAAATACGCTTCTCTAACATTGTTTAACGCTGGCCGATCAATACCAAAGCTAGTTATCGACACTTCACCGCGCTTACTCTTTGACACAGGTACTGGTACGTGGCGGTTAAAAGTTATGTGGTCTTCAGGATTATCTATTGACGGATGTAATAACAATGGGGATTCTTCACGATAATCAAGTGTGTGATTAACAGCCCGTTTCGTTTCGTCTTCGAGCGGAAAGTAGTTTTTCTTAAAGCGTTGATTACAAATCTGGCAGGAGAAAAATAAGTTATCCCAGTCGTAGACTAACCAGTAATAACCAGGTCGATTAAGTTTTTCTGTACGAGTTTTCGTAAATCCTGCTTTGGGGCGAAAATGCTCAACATCCCCATAGCTATTAGGAGTGATATTAGCTTCGCAAAAGCAACATTTATCATGCTGATCAAGCATTAGTTGCTGCTTCACAGACGAATCTCCGTAAATCTCAGATAGCATTTCAAGCTTTGATTTTCCAGAGTCATAATCAACCGCATTTGCAAGATATAAACGGCAGTTTTCAATAGTTGTCGGAACACCTTTATCAACTAATATTGTGGGAATTGTAGTGGATTTTTGAATGTGAATCATTGAATTCCCTGCTTACTACGTAGTACATCCGCTAATTGCTGAATGATTGTTTCAGCCTTGATTTCGGCCTGATCACGACCAAAGGGAATGAAACCTATTTGATCATCTAACTCTGACAAACGAGCTTGCTCTTTTTTAGTCAATTTGGATTTAGCTAATAACGTATCACGCTCGGCACGCAATTCGGTTAATGGCTCAGAAGCAGGTGGTACATGGCCAAATAAATCACTATTCAGAATCTGATCAACGCTCCACTTACTGACATCTACTGAATCATT
The DNA here is from genome assembly GCF_054776855.1 of Spirosoma migulaei. Taxonomy (NCBI): domain Bacteria; kingdom Pseudomonadati; phylum Bacteroidota; class Cytophagia; order Cytophagales; family Cytophagaceae; genus Spirosoma; species Spirosoma migulaei. The sequence goes on from NZ_BAAHBG010000010.1 coordinate 416,362, forward strand.
GGCAACAACCGTTTGATCACCTTCCCGCTTTAACAAGATGATATTAGCATCCAATGGTCTTTCCTCGGCCGCTACCACAATCAACGGACTATGTGCTGTGACAATAAATTGGGTATTGGGAAACGTATCGGTCAAAAACTGAATGATAGTGCGTTGGAACTTTGGGTGAAGGTGCAAATCAATTTCATCTACCAAACAAACGGCAGGTTCGGCAAGAGGATTTTCACTATCAGGATAACGATCAAATAGGCCTTTTGCAAAGTCTACCATCCAGGCAATGAGCGTTTTGTAGCCAAGGCTTAATTCATGTAGGCGCACATCACCGTAGTGTGTTTTGAAGAATACTTTAGGTATACCAGTGTATGTCTGTATATCAATGCCAAATATTTCGTCTCGAAAAAGTTGCCTCAATATGCTCATCACTCTTAGATATCGCCGTCTGAACTTTTCTTCTTTTAAAGATATATAGTCTGCCTGAACAAGCCATTCCTCGGCGTTAATCAGATCATTATTTTCAGAATAAAAACTTGATATTTGATTTGCTTTCTTTTCGGTTATGGCAGATGTACTTATCCGACGAGCAGCGTTATAAGCAAAAATATTCACATCTATTTCATAATCTCGAGTTAGTCGAAAAGCACAGCCAGCATTATATTTTACGTCCTTAAACCACTTTTCAGATGTAAAGCCGGTTAGTATATCTTCGTCTGCTTTAGATAGAATGCCTACTATCTCCGCCCCAATATTTTCTTTGTCAAATCGCCAGAGTTCGGTAAAATCAATACCCGTTTCAGTTATACTCTGTTGATTTTGCACTATTACAAGCAACCCCTTCAACACCGTCGTCTTGCCGGTTCCATTATCTCCCAAAATCACATTCCAACGGGCAGCATTTCCATCTTTATCCGTGAAATTAATCGTCTGCTTTGTGCCAAACGAGCGGACGTTTTCCAGGGAAATGCTTTTGAACCAGACGCGGGGATTTTCCGTAGCCATATCTTTTAATTTAAGCCGAAACTATTGTCAGCGTACCGCTGATCCCGGACGTGGCCGTCCAGGCTACATTGCACTAAAAACGCAATGGGCGAAGATACCAAAATATCCCCGCCCAACCGTAAACAGAAAACCTAAAGCCGTAAACCTTCCCTACACCTCCTCCGTCTGCAACTGCTTCTCGTAGAGTTCGCGGTAAGCGCCGTTTTTGGCCAGTAATTCATCGTGCGTGCCCTGCTCGATGATTTCGCCTTCGTCGAGCATGATGATGAAGTCGGCCAATTTTGCCGAGGAAACACGGTGCGAAATCACCACCGACGTACGGTCGGCCATAATACGCTGGAGGTTGTTCAGGATGATGTTTTCGGTATTGGTGTCGACCGCCGAGAGGCAGTCGTCCAGAATCAGGATTTTAGGGTCGCGGGCGATGGCGCGGGCGATACTTAGCCGTTGCTTCTGTCCACCCGATAACGTAACACCCCGCTCACCCACGCGTGTTTCGAACTGTTCCGGGAAGTCCAGTACGTTCTGATACAAATCGGCATCACGGATGGCCTGATCGACGCGTTCCTGCGGCAGATCGGGTTTGCCGAAACGAACGTTGTTGCTGATGGTTTCAGAGAACAGGAACACATCCTGCGGCACATAGCCCATTTGCTCCCGCAGCGAAGTCAGGTTGTAATCTTTGATTGGAATTCCATCGATCAGAATCTCGCCAAAGGTGACGTCATACATGCGTGTCAGCAGATTGGCCAGCGTACTTTTCCCCGAACCAGTCGTGCCGAGAATAGCCACCGTTTCGCCCGCCCGAACGTGCATGGAGAACTCCTTGATCGCGATAATGCCCGAATCAGGATACACAAATCGAACCTTCCGGAATTCGATGTCTCCCTGAATCGTGTGGATGATATTCTTCTGCGAGACGATGTCGGTTTTTATGCTCAGGAATTCGTTGATCCGCTGTTGCGAGGCAGCTGCCCGTTGCGTTTGACTCGTGGTCCAGCCAAGCGCCATCACCGGCCAGGTCAGCATGTTTACGTACAGAATGAACTCGGTAATATTGCCGGGCGTCAGTCGGCCAGCCATAATTTCCTGCCCACCCACGAAAATAACCAGCACGTTACTCAGTCCAACCAGGATAGCTACAATAGGAAAAAACAGCGAATCAACCCGCGTTAAACTCAGCGATTTATTGCGGTATTCATCACTCTCGATCTCAAACTTAGCCGCTGAATTGTTCTCCTGCACAAAAGCCTTCAGCACGCGAATCCCCGAAAAAGCTTCCTGCACATAAGTCGACAAGCGTGACAACGACCGTTGAATTTCTTCTGACCGACGAATGATAATGTTGTTAACGATGTAGATGGCTACCGACAAAATCGGCAGCGGCAATAACACATATAACGACAGTCGGGCATTAATGCTGACCATATAACTAATGACCAGAATAAACAGCACGATCAGGTTCAGCCCGTACATGATACTCGGTCCAACGTACATCCTGACTTTACTGACATCTTCCGAAATACGGGCCATCAAATCGCCGGTGTTGTGTTGACGATAGAAGCTAAGCGGCAGGGTTTGGTAGTGGTTGTAAATCTCGTTTTTGAGGTCGTATTCTACATGCCGGGACATAACGATGAGCGTCTGTCGAACCAGAAACAGAAAGAACCCTTTCAGCAAAGCCAGTACGAGCGTCAGTACCCCAAAAAGCAGAATACTAAACGCAAAGACCTCGTAAAGGCCTGATTGCAATGGAGATTTATCGTAGAGATAATAGACATCCAGCGTTTCACGCACCAGATCGAGGGCATACCGCACCAACTGCGCGGGAAAAATACCGAAGAGGTTGGAAATGGCCGTAAAAGCCGTTCCCAGAATCAGGTACCATTTATACTTAAGGAGGTATTTATTAAGATAGGAAAGTGCTTTCACAGGACAACCAACAGCGTTTTGTTCGTAACGGCTGGGGGTTTGGAAAAGTTGCAGACTAGCGCGGAGCGCGGGGCAAGGAGTGGGCTTGAGAAAAATGAGTAAAGCTGCCAACCTGTAGTATCTCCCGTGCACCCTGCACCTTGCTCCGCGCTCCCTGCACCCTGCCAATCCCCCTTGCCTTTTTGCAAGATAAACCGTACTTTTGCACCCGATTTTAAACAGTTCTTTTCTTACCGGTAGATTTTAGACTTAGGCGGATGCTCAACAGGCGACTACTCCGAATAAAGGTCATGCAGGCGTTGTACGCCCTGAAGCAGGCCGAATTTTCAAATCAGCAAATGGCCATCGATGGCATTAATGATCTCTTCCAACCCGACCTAAACTCGATGCTGCCGCAAGACAAGCGGCAACTCGAGGGCTACCGAAAACTCGCCAGCCTGCTCTTTGAGGAGGCTATTAAATCCAATAAAGCTGCTCAGGACGATGACGCCCCTAAAAAGGTCCTTAAAGCTGCTAACGACGGATTTGTATTCTACCAGATCCGGACAAAAAAAGACCATCAGCACCTTGCTCAGATGCTTCTGAAGCAGGTAAATGGCATCTACGACGATTATTTACGGGTCATGCTATTGCTTGTTGAACTGGGTCACGCGGCTAGTATTGACAGCGAACGTAAGTATCGTGATGTAGACGAAGCCCCGTTCCCGTTCGAATCAACGCTCAACGACAACACGGTTGTACAGGCACTCGCCCAGCATCAGCCGCTCAAAAATGAAGCCCTCCGGCACGGCATTTCCTGGACTGATGATCTCGGATTTGTGCGAAAAGCGCTGAAAGAAGCCTTAAAAACCGATGAGACGTACCGTGCCTATTGCGATCAGCGAACCCACACGGCCGATGAAGATCAGGCATTGGCACAATACGTGCTGCGGACATTAATATTTAAACACGAAACCATTCGCGATCATCTGGCCGAAATCGACCTGAGTTGGGCCGAAAACAGCGAAGTTGTGCGTGGGTTAGCCATTCGAACCATTAAGTCGGCGCAAAGCCCAACTGGTTTGCAGTTGGAGCCATTGACCGACGATTGGGAAGAAGACGAATTATTCCTGAATACATTGTTTGATCAGTCGCTGGAAAACGATGCTGATTATGAGCAGCTATTAGCCGACCAGCTTCAAAACTGGGATGTTGAGCGGGTAGCCATGCTCGATAAAATCATTCTAAAACTGGCAGTTTGTGAGTTACTCAGTTTTCCAAACATTCCGGTTAAAGTTACGATTAATGAATATATCGAACTCGCAAAGGCGTACAGTACGCCTAAAAGCGGTAAGTTTGTCAATGGAATATTAGACAACCTGTCTGAGAAGTTACAAGCCTCAGGCCGTCTGCGTAAAAGCGGACGAGGGTTGTTGGACAATAAATAAAAGGGTTTGTGGTTTACGGTTTGTGGTTTACAGTAGCTGGCGCAAAAGATTGCCAAGGTAGAGCTACCATAAACCACAAACCGTAAACCACAAACCACAAACTTTAAAAACAATGAGCAGAATTGGCCGTGATTTAACCTTTTTGCTGACTGGCATTGCCGCCGGTTCCCTGTTTGGATTGCTGTATGCGCCCGATAAGGGCAAGATTACCCGTGATCGACTTTCCTTCCGGTTATCGAAATACCGAGAGCAGATCAATCTGCTGCTCGAAGACTTAGGGAGTTCGAACGATCAGCCCGAAAACTCATCGAAGAATGAAGGGCAACGTGTCGTAAATGATGCCCGTGAAAAAGCCGAACGACTGCTGGAAGACGTAGATCGGCTGATGGCTCAAATCAAGCAACAGAATACATAAAAAGTTTACAGTTTACAGTTTTCGGTTTACGGTTGGCTGACACAAGAGTAGCTGATGCGTCGACCAACTGTAAACCGAAAATTGTAAACCAAAACTATAATGTACCTTAGAAATTGGCTACTCATAACAGCCCTGGCCGGTATTGGTTTTGGGCAGATTAGCTGTGATAACCGGCAACAGGGAAAAGAGTCGAAGGAGGTAGCTTCTGGAAAAATGCCAAAAATCACGTTTGATGAAAAAGGCATTTACGATTTTGGTACCCTTACCGAAGGCGATACAGTCGAGCATGTTTTTGCGTTCAAAAACACAGGCGAATTCCCTCTGATCATCAATAACATTACGGCATCCTGCGGTTGCACTACGCCTGAGTGGCCCCACGAGCCCGTAGCGCCAGGAGAGAAATCATCGGTGAAGGTTCGCTTTAATAGTCGGGGCAAGAGTGGTGAACAGAGCAAAACCATCACCATCTTTGCGAACACAGAGCCATCCATGACCGATTTGCATTTCAAAGCACTGGTGAATCCGAAAGCTGATTCTGCCAAAAACTAACAATACCACCAAGAACTATGTATTCTATTTTGTTACAGGGCCTAGCCGGTTCCAACACATCCATGATTTACAATGTGCTGCTATGGGTAGGCATCATTGGCATTTTTTACTTCTTTATGATTCGTCCGCAACAGAAAAAGCAGAAGGATCAGAAGAGTTTTATAGAAAACCTCAAAAAAGGGGATAACGTCGTTACGATTGGTGGACTGCATGGAAAAATTGCATCTGTAGAAGGCACCACCATCACACTCGAAGTAGATCGGGGCGTTAAGATGACCTTCGAGAAAACGTCCATTTCTCGCGAGGCAACTGTCAAGCCAGCCGAAGACGAAAAGAAATAAGTTTGTTCATTAGTATATTAAGTGGAGTGAGTGAAGTAGGTGAAATAAGTTGGGGTACTCCACTCTGCTCGCTCTACCTACTTCACTTACTCCACCTACTTCGCACTCTTCTTTGTGAACTCCCACGCCCCAAACGTCCGCTCGTTTCAGCCAACGAAGGCCCTCTTGTGCCTGGTAGCCGCCACGCTGTTCTGGTTTTTGAGCGCGCTTAACAAACCGGGCTACACCCTGAACGTCGAGTATCCGATACGCTTTGTATACAATGACTCGTTGTTCATCCCAACCACCCCGCTCCCTACAACGGTTAGGGTGAATGTATCGAGTGATGGCTGGGGATTGCTTCGTCATGCCTGGATGCCCTTCCGTGTCGATCCTGTGAACTATGTAGTTCATGATCCCCTTCAGGCATCGATCATCAATAACTCATCATTAACAGCAGCGCTGGCGGAACACATTAAAAAGCTGCATGTTAACTATGTGGTAGCCGATAAGCTCGACATTCATTTCGACCGGCGATTGACCAAAACGATTCGATTGGTAGCCGATAGTCTGCACATTAACATGGCCCCCCGCTTTGTCGTGACAAGCGTCATTAATCTGACTCCCCATGCGATTCAGGTTGATGGCCCAGAGAGATTAGTACGGGGTTTACCCGATACCCTGCTCGTAAAAATTCCGCGCAAGCGTATTGCCGATAATTACGACGAAGAAATCCCCCTCAATCACCTGCGTCATCCACTCCTGCACACCAGCGCCGACCGCGTAGCGGTTAGTTTTGAAGTCGGTGAGTTGTTGTCGCCCTTAAAATGAACAATGGAAAATGATTAATTGATAATGCATCCAACGCGTTGTTCATTTTACATTATTCATTATTCATTATCTATTATCCATGAAACCTCCTCTCCAGATTGGCGTAACGGGCGGCATTGGCTCGGGTAAAAGTGTGGTTTGTCAGGTCTTTCAGGCGCTGGGTGTGCCAATCTATGAAGCCGACGAACGGGCAAAATGGCTTACTGAACATGACCCCATTCTGAAAGCCGACATACGGCGGGTTTTGGGTCCAGACGCTTACGATGCACTTGGGCACTACAACCGGGCGTGGGTAGCCTCTCAGGTATTTGCCAACCCCGAACTGTTAACCGCACTCAACGGAGTTATCCATCCCCGCGTCTTTGCCGATACAACAGCCTGGGTTACTCAACAAACGGGCAAACCCTATGTGATTAAGGAAGCTGCGTTGATGAAAGCTGCTGGCGACAACAACTCCCTGGATAAAGTCATTGTAGTAAACGCGCCATTAGACGTACGCATCGAGCGCATTCGCAAACGCGACCCGCACCGCTCCGAAGCCGAAATTCGGAACATCATTGCCCGCCAGATAAGCGACGAAGAGCGACTCAAACTGGCCGATTACGTTCTTGATAACGACGAGAGCCAGTTGCTACTCCCCCAGATTGTCCGCCTACATGAGGATTTTTTACGGCAGTGGGCAAATTAATGGCGGTATGGCTGTAATTTGGGGGAACACTCATCAATAAGCCTACTTAATGAAACAACGCTTACTCCTCTTTAGCTGCTGCATCGGCAGCTTTCTGTTCGGTGCATTCATTACCAACGACGACCCCAAAAAGCCTCTAACCTCCGAAATGGTTGAGGTGGCAGCCCACGTATTCGACCTGGAGTTTACGCCCGCCGAGCGTGATTCCATGCTGGGTAATTTAAACAACGCCCGCCAGAACTACGAAGCGTTGCGCAAAATCGACCTACCTAACGATGTGGCTCCGGCGTTGTATTTCAATCCACTTCCGGCAGGCTTCGTTATGCCTACTGGTCCGTCGTCGTTTAAGGCATCCCTCGCGGGGCAGGTTACACTTCCCAAAAATCGCGATGAACTGGCGTATTATACGGTTGGACAGTTGGGCCAATTGATCCGAACCAAACAGATTTCATCGGTCGAACTCACACAGTTTTTCCTTAATCGGCTCAAAACGTATGACCCCAAACTACACTGTGTTATTACCTTAACCGAAGACTTAGCCCTAAGTCAGGCCAAGCGCGCCGACGATGAATTGAAAGCCGGAAAATACCGGGGACCATTGCATGGTATACCTTACGGTGCGAAAGATTTGCTGGCTAAAAAAGGCTATAAAACAACCTGGGGTGCTATGCCCTATAAAGACCAGACGCTGGATCTCGACGCAACCGTCATTCAACGACTTGAAAAAGCAGGGGCCGTGTTATGCGGCAAAATGACACTCGGTGCCTTAGCGATGGGCGATGTCTGGTACGGCGGCATGACGCGCAATCCCTGGAATACAGCCAATGGTTCCAGCGGCTCATCGGCGGGTTCAGCATCCAGCGTAGCGGCCGGTTTGTTACCCTTTGCCATCGGTACCGAAACACTCGGTTCTATCGTCTCGCCTTCCACAGTTTGCGGCACAACGGGTCTTCGCCCAACCTTTGGGCGGGTGAGTCGGCACGGAGCAATGGCGTTGAGCTGGAGCATGGATAAAATTGGACCGATAACCCGCTCGGTTGAGGATTGCGCACTGGTGTTCAACGCCATCTACGGCCCCGATGGCAATGACCCAACCGTTATGACCGCTCCGTTCCGTTACGCTCCTCTAACAACGTTGAAAGGAACGCGTATTGGTTATGTCAAAAAAGCCTTTGAAAGCAATTATCCCAATCGGGCCAACGACTCACTCACCCTTCAAACCCTGCGCACGTTAGGTGCCGAACTGGTGCCGTTTGATTTGCCAACGAGTGTTCCCGCCGGTCGGATTTCATTTCTGCTTACGGTTGAAGCCGCTGCTTCCTTCGATGAATTAACCCGTTCGGGTAAGGATGATCTGATGGTGAGACAGGGAAAAGGGGCCTGGCCAAACTCCTTCCGGTCCGCTCGCTTCGTTCCGGCAGTCGAGTATATTCAGGCTAATCGCGCCCGAACCAAGCTCATCAATGAAATGGCCGATCAATTGAAAGCGGCCAAGATCGACGTGTATGTGTCACCTGCTTACGCGGGCGGGAACCTTACGCTAACAAATCTCACGGGCCATCCCTGTGTTGTATTACCCAATGGATTTACAAAGCAGAATCTACCTACCAGCATCACCTTTATGGGCCAGTTATTTGAAGAAGGGAAAGTATTGGCGGTTGCAAAACTATATCAGGACGCAACAGAATGGAACAAAAAACACCCCGTTCTTCAGTAGACCTTTTAGCGCCCATAAGCAAACCTTTCATAGTTCTATTAGTTTAGTAGAGTAAACTCAACTAAATGACGTTATGAAACGATTAATGATGCTTTTTGGTCTGCTAACCGCTATTTACAGTTGTTCGCCCCGTGTCGCCGTTGACAGTAGTAGTCGAACTGATTTCAGCAAATACAAAACATTCACCTGGATGGACAGCGACGTAAAAGCTGGACAAAATCCATTGTATTACAATCAGTTAGCTACTGAAAATGTCGAAAATACAATGGCTGGTGTTTTGCAACAAAAAGGCCTGAGTGAAAATGCCAGTAACCCCGATTTGCTCATTGGCTACCATTTCTTTGTCGAGAACAAAACCCAAACGGTGGCAACTCCCTCACCTGTTTATGGACCCTATTTAGGTTGGGGCCGTTGGGGATACCGAGGCTGGGGACCGGGTTGGTGGGGCTGGGGCGGTACGCAATATACTCAGCAACAGTATCAGGCCGGTACGCTGGTTGTTGATATGGTCGATGCCCGTACCCGTAAACTAGTCTGGCGTGGCTCGGTACAAAATGCCGTAGGCGATCCAGCCCGAATTGCCGCCCAATTGCAGAAAGAAGCCGAGCGAATTGTTGAGAAATTTCCAGAACGGACCAGTTAAGTTGGTATAAGTACCAAAAGCGTTCTATCGAATGCTTGCTCAAGTGATTATCCCCGCTGTTTGTTTAGCTCTAAACGACAGCGGGGATTTTTTGTCTACAGTGTAATTCAACACTTACTTCCCAACAGGATTAGTAAAAAATTTACTACTAACGGTGACCAAAAATGTGTAGCTCGTCTAACCCGTTGTCGCTGATAAGAGGAAGCTCCTACCCGGCGATTGTCTATTAAAAGCAGTAGAGCTTTCCAAATAGCTTTGCTGTTAACCTTTTAAACTTACCTATTCCCATGGCTGTAAATCTGCTAGATTTAACAAAGGGCTACCTCAGCGACAGTGTCGTGAGCCAGATTAGTACCATGCTTGGTGAAAACCAGCAGAATACGCAAATAGCTCTTGATGGTGCCTTACCCACTATGCTGGGAAGTTTAATTCAAAAAGCGTCGGAACCAGGTGGCACAAGTTCAATAATGGATCTGGTCGGTGAAGTGATGTCACCCAATCGGGCAGCGGGCGATGTAATTACACCGATCGGAGGTATTTCAGGACAACTGAGCAATTTGCTGACCAATAGCCATGAATCCAGCAGCCTCCTGACGATGGGTGCCAGCATTATCAAAAGTTTATTTGGCGATAAAGCAAGCACGATTGCCAGTTCTCTTGCTTCATACAGCGGGCTTAAATTATCATCAGCAGCATCGTTGATGAACATCGCAGCCCCTGTTCTTCTTAGCGTTCTGGGTAAAAAGTTAGCTGACGATGGTACGGGGATTTCGGGACTGGCAGGTCTGCTCAGCAGTCAATCAGCAAACGTTCAATCGGCACTTCCATCAGGATTAGGCACCCTATTAGGCAGCATTCCAGGTCTGGGCATACTGGGCAGCCTAACCGGTAAAGCCAGCAATTTAGCGTCTGCGATGAATGAGCCCGCTCCACGCGTAGTCCGACCAACGGCTCCTATATATTCTGAAGATGATACTAGCTCATCGGGGGGTGGCAATCGCTGGTTACCCTGGCTACTTCTGCTATTGGGTGCGGCTGCTCTGTTCTACATATTACGCGGGTGTGGCAAAGAAAAAGAAACCGTTACCAACGCAGCAGAGAGCGTTACAGCTACAGTCGATAGCACGGTATCAGATATGAGCACCATTGCCGATTCGGCGGGAAGTACTATTGGGGCCGCTGTCGACTCAGCAGGCAATGCCGCAATCGATGTAACCGCCAAACTGGGTGCATTCTTCAAGCGCAAACTGCCTTCCGGAATTGAGCTGAACATTCCAGAGAATGGCATCGAAAATCAACTTGTGCAATTCATTGAAGATAAGAGCAAGCCAGTTGACAAAACAACCTGGTTCAACTTTGGTCGCTTACTGTTCGAGACTGGCAAAGCAAGTCTGAAGCCTGATTCGAAAGAAGAGGTAAAGAATATCGCCGAGATTCTGAAGGCATTCCCGGAAGTAAATATCAAGCTTGGTGGGTATACCGACAATACCGGCAGTGCTGCGATTAACAAGAAACTCTCGCAGGAACGGGCCGATGCTGTTATGACCGAACTGGTTCACCTGGGGATCGATAAGTCACGACTCGCGGCTGAAGGGTATGGGCCAGAGCATCCTGTAGCGTCAAACGATACAGAAGCCGGACGAGCCGAAAATCGCCGGATTGCGGTCCGGGTAACGAAGAAATAATTCCATCCGGAAAACACACAACCCATAAATTGTAACGCAGCAGGCCGCTTTGTCAGATTGACAAAGCGGCCTGCTGCGTTTTTGCTCGATAGCGCAAGGCTGGAGCCTTGCGCTAACTATTCATCGGCCTCTGGCCGAATTCAGTACTATTTATAATCGGCCAGAGTCCGGGAAATAGTAGACACAAGGCTGGAACCTTGCGCCATCAAGCCATCAATACCATTACCACAATTTCTCAGGATAAGCGCCATCATCGTGCAGTTGCTTCAATGCGGCCTGAACGGTTGGTTTGTCATCTGGATAGGTGACACCAAACCATTCCGAGTGGCTGCGGAATACTTTGCAATGCCCCGTATCGGTTTCAATAAGATTCGTCATCACGGTTGGAATATAAAACTCCGCTTTGGGCGAGTCGATGTTGGCGATGGCGTAACTTTCAAACTGATGCAGTACTAACGGAAACACCGTTGGTTTAAAGCCCCAGAAGTTCATGGAAACAGGCGTATCGGGCGATAGGGGGGTCAGGGTCTCGCCTTCCTCAAAGACAATCTTTTTGCCATTCGTCTCTTGCTCGTAAATTTTGGTTCGCTCGATAACCGAAATCAAATTCCCGTTTTCAGCCACTTCGCAAACACCCCGCGATACCGAGCCATTCTCCGAAAGCGTATTTTTCACTTCATAACCCACCATAGCATGAAGTTGATCATCAGTATCGGTTGTCAGAAAATTGCTGATCAATTGGAAGGCTTCCAGGCCATAAAAGTCATCGGCATTAATAACTGCGAAGGGAGTACTCGTGTGGTTTTTAGCACAGAGCATGGCATGGCCCGTACCCCAGGGTTTGGTACGATTCACCGCGCCCAGCTCAGCCGGAACGTAGGAACTGAGTGCCTGGATTGCGTAATCGACCTCTAGTTTACCAGCTAACTTTTCACCAAAAACTTCTTCGAAATCCTGCCGAAGTTCTTCCCGGATAATAAACACAACCTTGCCGAAGCCAGCCCGGATCGCGTCGAAAAGGGAATAATCTATAATCGTTTCTCCATTTGGCCCAAACTGGTCGAGTTGTTTGATACCACCATATCGGCTACCCATACCGGCGGCCAGAATCAAAAGCGTAGGTTGCATTTCTTCAGTTATCTAGGAATAATACTAACATGGACTTATAGAGCCTGCTAGTCTGTGGCCAATTGCCCGGCCAAAATTAGAAAAAAGGCTTGGCCTCTGCTATTCAAAACTAAGTTGATCACATTTTATCTATACCAACACCTTTTAATAAAATATTTTCTAAACATTATACTATTTCAAGTAGTTGTCGTTATAATTGTACGTGAAACAATAGTTGTCTTAGCAATTAAAATAATAAGATGCCTTTCTATCATACTCTCGGCCAGATTCCACCCAAACGGCATACCCAGTTTGCCAGACCAGCCGCTGGCAATACCAGCGAGCCGTTTTACTACGAGCAGTTGTTCGGAACAATTGGTTTTGAGGGTATGTCGTCCTTGTTGTATCATGTTCATCGCCCAACAATGGTGCGCGAGGTGTTAGAAAGTGTAGATGTTGCTCCCAAACTAGCTGTTCAGAAGAATATGCTGGCGCGCAAGCTGATCGGGTTTAACATTGCACCCGCAGATGATTTTTTAGACAGTCGGGTGCCCTTATTGGTGAACAACGATTTGGTTTTTGGGCTGGCTGCCCCCCGTCAATCGCTAACGGCTTATTTCTATAAAAACGCCGATGCCGACGAACTGCTGTTTGTGCATCGTGGATCAGGAAGGTTACGGACGCTATTCGGTACAATTCCTTTTCAGTATGGCGATTATCTGGTTATTCCCCGCGGAGTGATTTACCAAATCGACTTCGATACAGACGACAACAGGTTATTGTACGTAGAGTCGCATTCACCGATTTACACGCCCAAACGTTACCGAAACCAATTCGGTCAATTACTCGAGCATTCACCCTTCTGCGAACGTGATATTATCCGCCCGCGCGACTTGGAAACCCACGACGAAACCGGCGATTTCCTGATAAAAATAAAGAAACAAGGGTCGTTGCACTCGCTTGTCTATGCGTCGCATCCATTCGATGTTGTCGGTTGGGACGGGTACAATTATCCGTACGGCTTCTCCATCTTCAACTTCGAGCCTATTACGGGACGAGTCCATCAGCCGCCACCGGTTCATCAGACGTTCCAAACCGATTCCTTCGTGGTCTGTTCGTTTGTACCTCGTTTATACGACTATCATCCGCAGGCTATTCCTGCCCCTTATAACCACTCGAACATCGACTCCGACGAGGTCATATATTACGTAGACGGTGACTTTATGAGTCGCAACGACATTGCTCAGGGCCATATTACGCTGCATCCCGGTGGCATTCCGCACGGTCCGGCACCGGGTGCTATGGAGCGCAGCATTGGTAAGAAAGAAACGCAGGAATACGCCGTGATGGTAGACACCTTTCGACCATTGATGGTAACGGAACAGGCCCTCAAGCTTGATGATGGAACGTATTATAAGTCGTGGTTAGACCTGTAGAGACGTAATCCCTTACGTCTTGTATGCGTCAGCAATACCATCCGGTCAGGAGACGCAAGGGATTGCGTCTCTACATCAACAAACAACATGGAAACACTAGATCTTTTAGAACCAAAAACAACAGAGGACTTCCTTCCCCTGAACGGCACAGATTACATTGAGCTATATGTGGGCAATGCCCGGCAATCGGCACACTATTTCCAGACGGCATTCGGCTTTCAACCCGTGGCTCACGCTGGTTTGGCCACGGGTGTCCGCGACCGCGAATCCTACGTAGTACAACAGGGCAAGATTCGTCTTGTCCTCACATCGCCCCTATACGGTGATAGTGAAATGGGCCGCCATATCGATAAACATGGCGATGGCGTTCGGATCGTTGCCTTATGGGTAGATGATGCCACCAAGGCATTCGATGAAACCGTACGCCGGGGAGCGAATGTCTATATGGAACCCACTCGCTGCCAGGATGAACACGGTTATGTGATTCGGTCGGGTATTCATGCCTATGGCGATACGCTTCACGTGTTTGTGGAACGAAATGACTATAACGGCGTATTTCTACCGGGTTACGAACCCTGGAGCCCAGCTTATCAGCCAGCCGATGCAGGACTGAAATATGTCGATCATATGGTGGGCAATGTAGGCTGGCATGAAATGAATCATTGGATGTCTTTTTACCACGATGTGATGGGTTTTCAGCAGCTCGTTTCGTTCGATGATAAAGATATCTCGACCGATTACACGGCCCTCATGAGTAAGGTGATGAGCAATGGCAACGGGCGGGTGAAATTCCCGATCAACGAACCGGCCAAGGGTAAAAAGAAATCACAGATTGAGGAGTATCTGGATTTTTATGGTGGCCCTGGTATTCAGCATATCGCCGTGGCCACCGACAATATTGTGGAAACCGTACTGGCCCTTCGCGACCGGGGGGTTGAATTCCTGACCGTACCCGACGCTTACTACGATAATCTGGCCGAACGAATCGGTCAGATTGACGAAGAAATAGCCACCCTACGCCCCCTCGGCATCCTGGCCGACCGCGACGATGAGGGCTATTTGCTTCAGATTTTCACAAAACCGATCTGCCCACGCCCCACGCTGTTTTTCGAAATCATCCAGCGCAAAGGAGCCAAGTCGTTCGGAAAAGGCAATTTCAAAGCCCTATTCGAAGCCATCGAACGTGAGCAAGCGTTGCGGGGGACATTGTGACCAGTAAATAGTGCAGTAGGTTTAGTAAGTGGAATAGGTCAAATCAACTCACTACACCTACTACACTTACTTCACGCTTTACACTATGAACCAGACCTATTCTACATACACCCCTAACGAACAGGCCGTGTGGCGGTTGCTGTTCGAGCGGCAGATGGCGCAGTTGCCGGGTAAGGCTAGTCAGGCTTATCTGGATGGCATTTCGGCAACGGGTTTTCGGGCCGACCGTATTCCTGATTTTGAACGGGATTTAAATCCACGTTTACAGCAACTTACGGGCTGGCGAGTGTGTGCGGTGGAGGGCCTGATTCCAAACCGGGCGTTTTTCGAACTGATGGCCAATCGGAATTTCCCGGCTACCACCTGGTTACGTCGGCACGACCAGTTGGAGTATCTGCCGGAGCCCGATATGTTTCATGATACGTTCGGGCATGTGCCCATGCTGTCGAATCAGGCGTTTTGTGATTTCCTGGAAGCTTTGAGTCAAATTGCCCTGCGCCATATTGAGAGTGAAGAAGCCATTGCCATGATCTCGCGGCTGTACTGGTATACCGTTGAATTTGGGCTTATTCAGGAAGGCAATCAGCTCCGAATCTATGGCGGAGGCATCTTATCGTCGGTAGGTGAAACGAGCTACAGCTTATTCAGCCCCGAACCAAAGCGGGTTCCGTATTCAGTGGAAACGCTTCTTAAAACGCCCTATATCATCGACCATTTCCAGAAGCAGTATTTCGTGATTGAGTCGTATGAGCAACTATTTCACTCGATTCCTGAAATCGAGGCCACCTTAGAAGGATTATTGGTCAGTTAACCAGATAGTCATTAGCTTCGCAGGATAAAACTGTAAAGCGTTGTCTTTTTTGTAAAAGCGATGTACGACCACGTTTGACAACGAATGACACCAAATGACTTTCCTAAATGACGCATCCATCCGATACGCGTGCTTATTTCTTTAAGATTGACACCACAATCAAGAAAATTAGAAATGCCCTTCAAAAGCAGTTCACTGATGCCGGTTTCGATCTGACCGTCGACCAATGGGTTGTGATCGATCATCTCTACCGAAATCCGGGAATCAGTCAGAATACGATTTCGGAAATGACGACCAAAGACGCCCCGACGGTAACGCGTATTATCGACCTGCTAAGTCAGAAAGGGTTAACCGAACGGCGCATGGCGGATACGGATCGACGAAAGTTTCTGGTTTATCTGACCGAAGCCGGTGAAGCTAAATACCATGAGGTATTACCTGTTGTATCGGCCATGCGACGCAAAGGCTGGGGCGATTTAAGCGACGATGATTACCAACATTTCGTGCGCATTATGGATTCCATTTATAGTAATATAAGTGAAGAATGAAGAGTGCAGAGTGATGAATAAAAATTGACACAGATTATTCATCACTCTACACTCTTCATTCTTCACTATACTAATCATGTACGGCATTTTCAGTTACGGCATTTCCAATCCCCGCGTCGGATTTAAGCACGGCCACTACATTCTTGACCTCGAAGTAGTGAGTCTGTTAGGTTATTTCGATGATCTCAAAATCGACGCAAGTGTATTTGCGCAACCGGTTCTGAACGACTTTATCGCGCTTGGCAAGCCAGTGCACCAGGCCATACGTCAACGTTTGAACGAGTTGCTGGAGAATGAGGCAGTAGCCTTTGCCGATGTTCACGATCAGGTTTTCATCCCTGAAACCCGCGCGCAAATGCACCTACCCGTACGCATTGGCGACTACACAGATTTTTATGCAGGCATCCATCATGCCGAAAATGTAGGGCGCATGTTCCGCCCGCAAGCCGATCCACTTCTGCCCAACTACAAACACATGCCCGTAGCTTATCACGGTCGGGCTTCCTCCATCGTTGTGTCAGGCACGCCCATCCGCCGACCAAACGGGCAATTTTTTCGGGCAGGCACACCTGTATTCGGACCATCGGAAGCCCTGGATTTTGAACTTGAGTTAGGGCTAATTATTGGTAAAAGTAATCCACTTGGCGAACCTATTCCGGTAGATGAAGCCGAAGACTATATTTTCGGAATTGCGCTGTTTAACGATTGGTCGGCGCGGGATATTCAACGCTGGGAGTACCAGCCACTGGGACCATTTCTGGGCAAAAATTTTGCATCGAGCTTATCTGCCTGGGTGTTGCCGTTCGATGAACTGGAACCGTTTCGTGTGGATGGCCCTATACAAGAGCCAGTCCCCCTACCTTACTTGCAAACATCTGATTCAAAACATTTTACGCTCGATCTGGAAGTTTGGCTACACCCTGCCGATGGTGAGAAAATCTGTATCTGTCGTTCCAACTCACACTATTTGTACTGGAGTTTCGCCCAGATGATTGCGCATCACACCGTTGGCGGCTGTAACCTCAACATTGGCGATGTGCTAGCCACCGGCACAATCTCTGGAAATACACCCGGTAGCTATGGTTCCCTGCTTGAACTAAGCTGGAATGGCGAACGGCCTCTACATCTATCAGAAACCACCAGCCGAACATTTCTTGCCAATGGCGACACAATTACTTTGAAAGGCTGGGGCTTTTTAAACGGCGCTCGTGTAGATTTGGGCGACGTAACCGGAACGATTTATCCATGATAACTATCAATCCCGCCGACTTAAAGCCCAACGAGTTTTATCGCTACATGATTAGCACCATTGGCCCGCGCCCGATTGCGTTTGCCAGTACGATCGACGCACAGGGCAATGTCAACCTGAGTCCCTTCAGTTTTTTCAATATGTTCAGTTATAACCCACCCACGCTGGTTTTCGCCCCAACGATAAACCGGCATGGACATAAAAAGCACACACTACTCAACCTGGAGGAAGTGGGTGAAGTGGTTATCAACGTGGTCAATTACCCAATGGTTGAGCAGGCTTCGCTGGCCAGTGCCGAGTTTGAACGGGGTGTCAACGAGTTTGAGAAAGCCGGATTTACAGCCGTTCCTTCCGAGCGGGTTCGCCCGCCGAGAGTGGCAGAATCACCGGCTTCGTATGAGTGTGTAGTGCGGCAGCTTATCAATACGAATTCCCCGTCAGATAAAGGTATAGACACACCCGGAACGGGTCATTTAGTAATCTGCGAAGTTGTGCTGGCTCATTTTCAGGAGTCTATTTTCAACGCCAACGGCGGTATTGACCAGGCTAGTGTTGATCTGGTTGGTCGGCTTGGTGGTGACTGGTACAGTCGGGCAAACGCCGATGCGTTGTTCGCTGTTGGACGGCCACAAATGGGAATGGGGATAGACCAAATTCCATCGGCTATTCGTAACAGTGCTATTTTAACGGGTAACGATCTGGGAAAATTAGGCAGTTGCGTCAACCTACCTACAACGGAGGAAGTGAATGCGTACCGAGCATCGGGCATCCTAAACGACTTATTTGATGAAGCCCGTAATGGGTGCCAGTACTTACCTGATTTGCTCCACCTCAGAGCAAAACAATTGCTTACTGAAAATAAGGTAAATGAAGCATGGCTGACGTTGCTGGCGGGGCAGTTGTAAAGCGGTTTAAACTTTCATTTTCTAGCTAGAATTGGGGTATTTTTTTGTCATCCCGACGTCAGGAGGGATCTCAAGCCTGACCAATCAGTAAGCTTGAGATCCCTCCTGACGTCGGGATGACAAAAAACGATTCAGTTTTAATAAACATTCAGAAAGTTTAAACCGCTTCAATATCAGCCTTTATTCACCCCGCATTACATCACGCAAAACTTCTCCAATTGCGTTAAGAGGTTTCTTGGCTTCATAATTCAACTCCATTGGAGTAATATGTTGTAGCGTCATAAAACTCCTGATAGTCAACAACGGTTAGCGAATGAACTCATCGGTGAAATGTTCTTTACGTTTCGGTTGAGCGAATTTTTCCGCATTATAATCGACTGAATTTCCACGCGGAATGGAAAGCGAGTGCCACTTTTCCCCACAAATCATCTTCCCGATAAAAACAATCTGACCAACATGATATGGATAGTGGGCCAATTGCCGGTTGATAGCCTCTAGTACAGAATGACCCATATTTCGAATGAAGATTTCTTTCTGTAAGTCCTCATCGGTTAGTGAATCAATAGCCGCCAATAAACAAGTCCACCCGGCATTCCATCTGGCCAGTAATTCAGCTCTTGTCGAAATGTCATTCTTAAACTCAGCATCACGACTCCGCCATTCTTTTTCGCCATCTGTTGTTAAGAAATCGGTCCAACGAGAGAGCATATTACCCCATAGGTGCTTTACAATGAGCGCAATGCTATTACTGTCTGGATTGTACTGCCAGAAAAGAGCATCATCGGGCACCTGGGCCATGGTCTTTTCACCAAGCAGTTTGTAATAGAGAAACTGCTTTTTTACGCTTTCCAGATAATCTGTACTCAGAGGCTTATTAGATGGCACATTCATCGTTTTGCATTAAATCAATCAGGACTGCAATTATCTACACGATATCAGCTTTTAGTATGCCCCGCCTTACATCACGCAAAAACTTCGTCAATTCTGTACTTGCACGCTTCAGTTGCGAAAATAGGTTTTTTGATTTCATAACTTGTATACGTCAATTTTCTATTGGAAAGTTCTTTAGATTCTAGTTTGACCCCTACAGGGTCGTATGTTTATAGAAATGCGTTGAGCTATAAACATACGACCCTGTAGGGGTCGAACAAAGGTCTCTTGCATTAATTTTTCAACGTTCACTGTACTAACTTTACTCTTCACCCAGATACTTCACCAAATCATCAATCGACTGAATGCCTAATTGCTTTGCCTGTTCCCTTCGCATCATCAGGCAATAACTGTTGTTAAAACCTAACGGCTTCAACCAATCTAATTTATACTTCTCCTGAAACTGCTGTCGCACAAATTGATACACCGAATCTGACTGCATAGGCAGATGCTGCAAAGTAGCGGCAGACGGTTGTAAAACAACCAGCAAACCGGTACCGGTGTATTCAGGGTAAAAATCAATGGCTCCCGTACGCAGCGCATCGAAGCAGATTTGCGTACCACCAAGACCTGTTTTCGTCACGACTCTTAACTGTGTTTGCCCTTCAATTAATTGCCGGTAAATCTCAGCCAGAATATACTGTTCTGTAAATACCTTCGATCCCATCACTACGGTTTCGGTTCGTTCACCCGGTTTCGGTGTAGTGTATAAACCGGCTTGCTTCAGAAATTCACGCGCTATGGCTTCGGGCGCTTCTTTTTTATAATCTGCCTGATAGTTCAGGGACGTCATTACCGAATCCGTTAGCTTGCCAGCCAGTTTATTCAGTGTTGGTCCAAGTTCGGGATGGCGATCCAATGCAACCTCTCGAACAACCGGAGCGGCACCATAGGGCGGGAACGCATGTCGATTGTCAGCCAGAACCAGTAAATCGAAGGCTTTTATCCGGCCATCTGTCGAATAACCGCTGATGATGTCCACCTGGCTCTGGTGAATAGCCTCGTACATTAAATTCTGATCAATTAACCGGGGACGAAGCTGAAGACCATATGTTTTCTGCAAACCGGGATAGCCATCGGCGCGACCATAAAACTCGTGCGCAAAGCCCGCAATTAACTTATCCTGCCGACCTGGCAACAAATAAAAAGCTGACAGAAACGGCACCAAAATCACAAAGGCGAGCGCCCCAACGCGAAGTTTCCGAAACGTCGGACCGTTAACTGATAATCGTTGCAATCGGGCCAGCCCAAAATCGAATCCAACCGCCAGTAAGGCAGCCGGAATAGCACCCGCCAGCATCATATTTACGTTACTGAGCGCAATCCCACTGAAAATAAACTCGCCTAATCCACCAGCCGCTACGTAGGCCGCCAGCGTTGCTACGCCCACATTGATGACCGTTGCGGTACGAACACCCGCAAAAATAACCGGTAGCGCAAGTGGCAATTCCACTTTGGTCAAAATCTGATTATCCGTCATACCAACACCCTTAGCCGCTTCTTTCACCAAGGGACTAACCTCCGTAATGCCGACATACGTATTCCGAATAATAGGCAACAGTGCATACAGAAATAAAGCCACCAACGCAGGACCAACGCCAATCCCCAACAATGGAATCAGAAAGCCTAATAGAGCGATGCTCGGCACCGTTTGTAAGACGCCAGCTACCCCCAGCACACTGCTTGCCAATTTGGTTCGTCTTGAAATCAGAATACCCAGTGGTACGCCAATCAGCAGCGCCAGTAGCAGCGAGACGAACGTCAGCCCAATGTGCGTTAACGTCTGCTCCAGCAGTTTATCGGCGTTTTGTCGTAGAAAGTCGAGCATCGTCTATTTTTTGCTTAAACACAGAGGAACGGAGGATTAACAGAGCGCACAAAGGTTTTCTCTAATTCTCTGAGTACTCTGTTAATCCTCCGTTCCTCTGTGTTTCATAAATCCAGAAAATCCCGAACGAAATCGTTGGCGGGTTGTTTCAGCAACTCATTTGGCGGGCCAATCTGCACGATTTTCCCTTTGTCCATCAACGCAATACGGTCGGCAAGTTCGAGGGCTTCGCTAACGTCGTGCGTTACGAGTACAACCGTTGTCTCCTTCAATTCATTTAAGCCAAATAATTCCCGACGGACATGTCGGCGCGTGAATGGGTCCAGGGCACCAAACGGCTCGTCCATGAGCACCACTGGCGGTTTGGCCGCCAATGCCCGGGCCAGACCAACCCGCTGGCGCTGACCACCGCTCAATTCGGAGGGATAACGATTCAGCACCGATTTAGGGAGCTGAAGCTTATCGATTAGCTCGCTGGTGCGCTTCTGGATCTCGGCTGGTTCCCAAGCAAGAAGTTTTGGTACGGTGGCGATGGCTTCGGCAATGGTATAATGCGGGAACAAGCCCCCATCCTGAATCACATAACCGATCTGTCGGCGGAGTTCAGGACCGGGTTGCTGTCCAACATCTACGCCCGCCACACGGATAGAACCGCCGGTGGGTTCGATCAGGCGGTTAATCATTTTGAGCGTAGTCGTTTTGCCGCAGCCGCTGGTTCCCAGCAACACAAGCGTTTCGCCCGGCCCCACGCTCAGCGAGACCCCGTCCACCGCCGTGTGCGACTCAAATCGTTTGGTCAGGTTTTGAATCTCGATCATTCGGTGATGGTAACACCCTTCCAGAAGGCTACCCGGTCTTTGATCTGGCTGGCGGCCGATTTAGGATCAGGATAATACCAGGCCGCGTCGGTGTTCGTTTTGCCATCTACCGTCAGCGAATAATACGAGGCCAGTCCTTTCCAGGGGCAGGTTGTATGCGTTTGACTGTCTGCCAGAAATTCAGGCTTCACGGATTCTTTCGGGAAATAGTGATTATTTTCGACTACAACAGTGTCGTTACTTTCGGCAATGGTTTGGCCGTTCCAAATGGCTTTCATAAGTTGGTAATTATAAAGATGTAAGATTGCTTAAAATCTGCCTAAATACTTTTTTGTCATTCCGACTTTAGGAGGAATCTCAAGCTTGACTACTACACAGCGTTGAGATTCCTCCTAAAGTCGGAATGACAAAAAGTACAACAAGATAACTAGACTCTTTGTCTTATTTCAGCACCTGTACCTCAATCACCGAACTATCGTACACTCGATGCGTGGCTTTCTGAAAGTCTTTTTCATCGGCTTTGAAGATGTTATCCACATAGGTCTGTGGATTACGGTCGATCAGTGGGAACCAGGTGCTTTGTACCTGAATCATTACCCGATGGCCTTTTTTGAAGGTGTGCAATACATCCTGCAACCGGAAGTTCACATCCGTCACTTCGCCCGGTTTAAAGGGTTCGGGCTTCTCAAATGAATTGCGAAACCGCCCCCGCATCACTTCTGAACGAACCATTTGTTGATAATTGCCGAGGGTAATATTCTTGTTCGGCATGTACGGGTGGTTCGGTTCATTGGGCGGATAGACGTCGATCAGTTTTACAACCCAATCGGCGTCGGTGCCGGTGGTACTGACTTTAAGTTTCGCCTTGATTTCGCCCCCTAGGGTCAGGTCGTCAGTCAGTACGTCGGTTTGAAAGGTCAGCACATCCGGCCGCCGACCCGCAAATCGCTGATCTTCCGACATGTAGTTGAATGGTGTAAAGCCCTGCGTAGTCGTAATGTCTTCGGTATAAGGTACCGGCTTCATCGGGTCACTCACAAATTCCGAGTACGCGTTGCCTGCCTGTTGCGCCAGTTTCCCAGTACTGGCTAAGAAAAACTGCATCGGTTGCGCATTGGCAGCGGGCCATTTATCGAACGTTTTCCATTCATTACGACCCGTATTGAACAGGTAAGCTTCGGGTAATCCAGTCTTGCCATCACCCGCGCCTTTCAGGAAGTGCGTAAAGAATTTTGCCTCGATGTTGCGCTGGTAAAAGGTGGCTACGCTGTCGCCAAAGTAGACATTGCTATGCAGCGTGTGTCCCGTCTCGTGCGACCAGCGACCGTGCCCGAACGGCCCCATTACCAGCGTGTTATACGTGCCCGGATTATTTTTCTCAACCGTTTTATAGATGTTCAGCGGGCCTGGTAAATCCTCCGCATCGAACCAGCCCCCAACCGTCATCATGGCGTGGTTGATGTTTTTGAGGTGCGGAATGATGCTTCGTTTCTGCCAGAATTCGTCGTAGTTCGGGTGGTTGACGGTTTCCTGCCAATAGAAATTATCCTTGTAGTATTTATCGACATTTTTGAGTGGGCCCAGATCTAATTGCCACTGAAAACCGTCCTTTGATTTTGTATTGATGAAGTCGTTGTTGTACCAGGCCTGCGTAGTAGGCTGCGGATGCTGAACGCCAAATACAGGGTACGTAAACAGATACGCCTGAATAAACGCACCGTTGTGGTGAAAATCGTCGAAGAAAAAATCGGAGATGGGCGCTTGTGGCGACGATGCTTTCAGGGCAGGGTGAGCCGCTACGGCACCGGCAATGGTGTAAAAACCAGGATAGCTAATGCCCCACTGCCCCACCCGACCATTGTTGTTCGGTATATTTTTAAGCAGCCACTCGATGGTGTCGTAGGTATCCGAACTCTCATCGACAAGGGTGGTGCTGGTAGGTTTCGTCACCTTCTTTTTACCCTTCGCTGCCACAACGGGTTGCTGGTCGGTTACGGTTGGGGTCATGTTCGTCCAGGTGCCTTCGGATGCCCACCGGCCCCGTACATCCTGGTACACGAAAATAAACTTGTCGCGCATGAGCGTTCCCGACGGGCCAACCTGTGCCGGATAGGTATCGGGCCCGTAAGGGGCCACACTGTAGCACGTCCGCTGCATCATGAACGGATATTTCGCAGTCGCTGACCCATCCTTCGGGGCGTAGACGGTTGTATGCAGTTTCGTGCCGTCGCGCATGGGGATTTTGTATTCCGTTTTCTGGTAATTATCCCGAACAAAGTTAGCGGTTGATGTGAGTTGTGCCTGAGCCGGAACGGTAATGACAAACGCGAGCAGTGCGTAGAGCCAGTATTTCATGGTGTTGCTAAGCTAAGAGAAATTGATAATCGTAAAGATAGCGATAGGACCGGTTGGGTCACCAACAAAAAAACGCCCGCTGGACGTGGGCGTTTTTTTGTTGGTGACTATATTTTGTGAAGCTTAGCTTATAGGTCGCGGGCTCTGACGTGGACAGGTTTTCCGTCACGTGAGACAACTAATGTTCGATCATCGCGTTTAGCTTTTTCAATAATATTTTTAATTGCTAACTGCGCACCTTTAAACAGCTTTTCCGTATCGGTCACTACACTAATTTGTTCCATATCCTTGAAGCCAAAACCAAATTGTATGATTAACAACAGAATAATCTAAACCATGCCCTTCTGCGACTAGTCGTAGTTCACTTAGTGAGTTATCAACGATAATCCAAGTATCGCAGATTGGTAGATACAAGTTAACAAGATTTTTTAAACTACGGTAATAACGCCGTTCGATTACCTCAGGAGGTATATCATGCCCACCCTGTTCAACTCTTGATTTTACCCTCTCCTTTGCCAGTTCAACCGAATCCAGACAGGAATACACAAGAGTGATTGTATAGCCAAGCGGTTTAACGCGCCGAATAAGCTGACTGTAAGAACGAGTTGATAATGTTGTTTCAAGCGCAAAATCTACTCGTTTCCCAATGAGGTAATCAATACGTTCCAGCATGATACGCCCAGCCTCAAAGGCAACTGACTCAACATTGAATGGTGATAAGCCACGA
Organism: Spirosoma migulaei; assembly: GCF_054776855.1. Classification (NCBI taxonomy): domain Bacteria; kingdom Pseudomonadati; phylum Bacteroidota; class Cytophagia; order Cytophagales; family Cytophagaceae; genus Spirosoma; species Spirosoma migulaei. The sequence goes on from NZ_BAAHBG010000010.1 coordinate 441,491, forward strand.
GCAATTTCATCCGCATTAACAAATTCCTTGCACTCAACTACTTCGGGTAACAAGGTATATGCGACAGACGTTTTTCCTGCGCCGTTACAACCAGCAAGAATATACAGATTCGGCATTGTCTCAATCGGTCTCTTCGAGCGTAAAGATATGCTCTACAGGTTTACCAAACACCTGTGCCAGTTTTAGTGACAAAATGGTTGACGGCACATATCGTCCCGTTTCAATCGAGTTAATTGTTTGTCGACTTACGCCAATGCGGTCGGCTAGGTCGGCCTGGGATAGGTTTTGTTCAGCCCGCTCTATTTTAAGTCGGTTTTTCATAGAGCCAATAGCGTATGATTATTTCGATAAATGAGCCACCGAAACCGAAGAATAAAGACCAGCAGAACCGTGAACATATTGTAGATCATGACGTTAAAAAAAGCGGTATCATAGACTGTCAAAATAGCAATTGCTAGAATGATATAGTTGGCATAAACACTCCATTGTAGAGCTTCCAGTCGTAGTTGGCTAATCATTTCATCTTCTACTTTCTCACGCGAAAAGGCGATCAATAATAACCCAACGATTACGCCAATTGCCGCTATTTCGTCAGTCAGATCCTGATTATCCATTAAGTGCGTTATCGAATTACCCGATGTTATCGTCATTGACTCACTTAGCCAGTTGGCAGTTAACCAGCTAATCTTAAAATCAGCGTACAAAGACGCCAAGCCCAGAATTGTTGACGGAACGAAAATCAACCAGCCAATCAGCCGGAAACGATGCGGGAAAAGCCATTTTGTCTTCATGAATATGTAAAGTTTATTTGACACATCAAACGTAAAGCTAGTTTTTCATTATGTCAAGCTTATTTTACATTTTTAACAAAAAAAATCCGAGCCTCAGTTGAGGCTCGGAGGTTGAATACATCGCTGGTACGGGTATTTACCCGTGCCTGTTTCGCAGAAATCAAAGCTTAAAAATACGATCCATCAGCACCCATTTCTCTCCCGGTTTCGCCATCGGCAACGCTTGCTGATAACCCCACATCAGGTTCTCCCATTCCTGAACGTTCGGGTTAGCGGCATCGGCAGCAGCTTTCGCTTCGAAGGAAAATGTCTCGTCGGTCTCCATAATCATAAACAGCCGATTACCGATGCGATAAAGCTGCATATCGGTTATGCCCGACTCGCGAATGCTGGCTTCAATTTCAGGCCGGAGCCGTTTGTGGTACTGTTCATATTCGGCAATCAGGGCCGGATCGTCTTTAAGATCAAGGGCAAGGCAATAGCGCATATCTGAACCGGGATTTTTAACCAGGATTTATGTGATTTTACTGACCGACTATGATTTTGTCTATCGAAACTAATCAAAGTCAGTCAGCAAAATCACATAAATCCTGGTTCAGACATTAAGGTACATACGTTTCCAACACCGTCATATCACCGTCCGGAATCAGCGTCAGGTTATTGACCGACGCCGGAATCAGCGCGCACTGGCCCATTTTAAGGGATAAGCTGTAGCCGCCCTGTGTTTCGATGGTTAGCCCACCCGCCACACAAATCAGAATCACAAACGAGTCGATGCGCGAGTAATCCTGCGCAACTTCTTCGTTGAAATTCAATACGTTGGTTATGAAATAATCACTTTTTACGGCGTTGACGCTCTCATTTAACTTTTTGTCGTACTGGGTTTTATAATGATCGTAATGATGGTAATTAATGGCATCGACGGCCAGTTCGGTATGGAGTTCGCGCTTCTGACCGGTGGTGGCATCCACACGATCGAAGTCATAAATTCGATAGGTTGTGTCGGAGGTTTGCTGGATTTCAGCAAGCAACAGGCCCTTCCCAATGTAGTGAACCCGACCGGCAGGCAGGAAGAATACATCGCCGGGTTTAGCCGTTTCGATATTCAACAGGTCCTGAATGGTATTGTCGGCTACGGCTTTTACGTACTCGTCTTTAGTAAGCTCGCGATTGAAACCCGAGTTGAGCTTTGCGCCTTCGTCGGCCTGCATGATGTACCACATCTCGGTTTTGCCGAAGCCGCTTTTCCGCTTTTTGGCCAGCTCATCGTCCGGGTGAACCTGAATCGAGAGGTCATCGTTGGCATCGATAAATTTCACCAATAGCGGAAACCGATTGCCGTACTGTTCATAGACGTGCTTCCCAACCAGTTCGCCTTTGGATTCCTCCACCAGCTCGTGCAACGATTTGCCTTGTAAACTGCCTGCGTTCACAATCGATACGTTGCCTTCTACATCGGAGACTTCCCAGGTTTCGCCACAGTTGGGCAATGGCGAGAAGTCTTTCTCCAGAATGGTTTTGATTTTCTGGCCTCCCCAGATTTTTTCTTTAAAAATGGTTTTGAACGTCAGCGGATATAGCATACAGGAAATTAACCGCACAAGCGGCTATGACTGATTGATGGATGAGGAAATTAACCGCCAAAGTACGGTATTTGTTGGTCAGGATGCCATCTGGCAATGAAGAAGCTATAAAAAATAGCTAAAAACTGGCAAGCAGGAAAACAGTTATCTTTGTAGTACCAAACGTAAATACCAGCATGACACCCCAGCAAACACAGCAGATTATTACGCATCTGCTCCCCTATCAACCTACCCGAATTGGCGTATTTGGTTCGTATGCACGAGGTGACAATAAGCCCGATAGCGATCTGGATCTGCTGGTAAACTTTGGGGTTCCAATGGACTTAATCAAACTTATGAACGTCTGGGACACCTTGGAAGATGCCTTAGGCGTTCACATTGATTTAGTGACCGAAAACGCACTTAAACGGTCGAATCCGCGTGTTCAGGAATCAATTGCCAGCGACTTACAGGTAATTTATGAAGTCTGATCTGGTTTATCTCGAACATATTGAAACCTGCCTAAACAGCATCATTAGCTACGTTGATGATCTTTCCGAAACGGATTTCATCCAACAATCCATGGTTCAGGATGCCTGTATTCGGCAGTTTGAGGTTATGGGAGAAGCAACGAAACGCTTATCAATGGCCTTTCGCGAGCGCTATCCTCATATCCCCTGGCGGCAGATGGCTGGTTTCAGAGATCGGCTTATTCATGATTACCTGAATGTTGATCTCACCTTAGTCTGGCAAACGGCAAAGTATACAGTGGTTGATCTATTGATAGAAGTAGAAACTTTGTTAGATAACCTTCGAAAACTAGAGGAGTAGTCATAATTTTCCGTGGTGTCAGATGGAAGCATCTGACACCACGGAAAATTATGACTACTCCTCTTCGCTATTATTCAATTTGGCTAACAGATTATAAGCACCCTTAACCACAATTGGGGTTTGTTTTGGATCAATGTCAGCAGGCAGGGTTATCGCTACGTACCCTCCTTCCCGCACGCCGGGCTTCACTTCTACCTGTCGAAACTGATAGGTAGCTGGGTTGGCTTCCTTTTTCTCCAGGATATAAACGTAATTTTTGCCACCGAAATTAACGATCGCTTCTTCGGGTAAGGCGGGCAACGGTTGGGTTTTCACATCGATCTGGGCCGATATGTAGCCACCCGGAATATAATCATCCGAATAGCCATCGGGGTGAGCCAATATCGAAATGGTCCGGTCGGCAGCGATGGCTTTACCGATCAGGAAAATTTGGCCCCGATGCGCTAACGTGGCATCCCCACCCATGCCAAATCGTACAATCTGGCCCACGTGAATCCGACTAATGTCTTTCTCGAAAATACTCAATCGAACGTGCGGGTGGGTGAGATCCGTAATTTGAACCAATACATCGGAGGGATTCAGATACCGGCCATTGTTAACGGGCACATCCGTTACGAAACCCGATACCGGCGAGGGAATGGTGATGGTACGCGTCAGTCGGTCGGGGGTTAGTGTGGCCGGATTGATATGTAGCAAAGCGAGTCGCTGACCTATACCCGCCAGTTGAGCTTGCAGACTCTGCCGGTTGGCGCGAGTTTGCTGAAACACCTTTAGGGCGTTCACATTCTCCCGACTTAATTCCTGTTGCCGGGCAAACTCCAGATCGGCGTATTCCAGCTTGGCTTTTGTGTCCAGATAGTCCTGCTGAAACTGAATGTATTCCGGATTTTCGAGCACAACCAGCGTCTGCCCTTTTCGAATCCGCATACCTGGCTCCAGGTCAATCTTCCGGATATAACCGCCAAAAGGCACCGAGACAGATACCTGATTCTGAGCCGGTACATCGAGTGAACCGTTCACTTTAAGGGTGGTGCTGAGCGTACGGGGCGTAGGTTGGCCGAGTTGAATGGCAGCCACATTGTATTGTGCCTGCGTCAGGGCAACCCGCACCGGATCACCGGGTTTGGGGGCAGAATCCGCCGAAGCAGTAGAATCAGCTGATTTTTCAGACTCTGTACCAGCGTTGGCTTTTTCGGCAGACTGACAAGCCGACAATCCGGCCAGACTACTGATCATCAGCAGCATAAGCTGGGCAAAACGAATCGATGAATGAATGGAAGTCATATGAGGGTACACGGGTAGCTTAGGGATTGCCAGCCAGGTAGTTAATGTATAAAACAGATTGATTGTATTGATTGAGCAGATCGAGGTAGTTCAGGCGAATCGTAAGCGCCTGCTGAATGGCCAGCGAAAATTCGACGTAACCAATATCACCCCCACTGAACGCCTGCCGGGCTTTGGTCTGGATCAGTTGTGCCTGCGCCAGTCCGTTCTGCTCGTAATAGGCCAACGCATCGCGATATTGCCCGTATTGGGTAACGGCCTGAGTAATCTGTTGCTGAAGCGCCAGTTTCTGGCTTTGCAGTTGCGTCTGGGCGAGTTGCTCCCCAACGCGGGCGGCTTCGACCCGTGCCCGCCCGGCTCCGCTCAATAATGGAAACGTCACCCCAATCTGGCCACCGTAAAATCGGTAACCCGGCCCGAAGTACAGCTCCTGCCCATCGATCAACTGGCTCCCGGTGAGGGTTTGGGAGAAAATGCCGACCAGAAAATCGGGTTTGAGTCGCGCCTGTTCCACAGAGCGGGATTCCTGGGCAACGCGGATTTGCTGCTGTAACTGCCGCAGGAGTGGATTTTGTGCAAGTGCCGTACTATCGGTAGGTATCAGCAACGTCAATTTGGGTAGTTCCTGCTCTGGAATACTAACTGGCTCATTACGGTACAGTAGCGTTTGCAAGCGCGTTCGAGTGGCCGTTTGATTGCTTTCGTTTTGTGCCAGCCGTACCCGCTGATCGGCCAGTTGGCTTTCGGCGGTCGCTTTTTCGAGGCTTCCAGTTTCCCCCACCCGATAGCGCAGGTTAGCGGCTTTGACAAACTCAGTCAGAATCGTATCCTGCTGATGGTATAAGCGCGTTTTTTGTTGCAGATACACCAGATCGTAATAAGTTGACTTCACCTGATATTGCACATCATTCTTCGTAACGAGCCCTTCGAGCTGGCGAGCCGAAACTGTTTGATCGTTAAGATCGGCCAATCGACGCATGAGCGTCGGGTTCGGAATGGTCTGCGTAACCGTCAGGTTATTATCAAACCGGCGACTGTTATACTGGCCCAACATTCCTACTACCGATAACCGGCCCGCATCATAGGCAGTCCGACGCAAAGCCTGCTGCTGGCTCACATTCAGCCCGGATAGCTGGATCTGCGCGTTACGGGTAGTGGCCTGTTGCAACGCCTGATCGAGGGTAATGGCCTGCATCGGTGCCATTTGCGACCAGCTGGTTGTCGATACCGCCAGCACGAGTAAGATGATTGTAGCAATGGAAGGTGTTTTCTTTTTTGGTTGTTTATCAGCGGCTTTGGCCTCTCGCTCCAGCGATTTCTTTTCCATCAGCGAATACAGAATTGGTAGAATAATCAGCGTTAGTAAGGTCGCTGTTAACAGCCCGCCGATGACGACCGTGGCCAATGGTTTCTGCACCTCCGCTCCTGCCGAGTTGGAAACCGCCATCGGAATAAAGCCGAATGATGCCACAAGAGCCGTCATGATTACGGGTCGTAGGCGAACCTCCGCCCCTTTCCGAATAATTTCGATCATATCGGTCAGGCCTTCCTCATGCCGAAGTCGGTTGAATTCGGCAATCAGCACGATACCGTTCAGTACCGATACCCCGAAGAGAGCGATAAAGCCAACACCCGCCGAAATGCTGAACGGCATCCCGCGCAGTAGTAGGGCAAATACGCCCCCAATAGCCGCCATCGGAATAGCCATGAAAATCAACAGGCTCTGCCGGACGGAATCGAACGTAAAAAACAACAGTGCAAAAATTAGCGCCAGTGCAATAGGAACGGCAATACTCAGCCGTTGCTTGGCATCGATCAAGTTCTGAAACTGCCCACCATAGGTAACGTAGTAGCCCGCCGGAAACTTAATCTGCTGCTCTACCTTCTGCCGCAGTTCAGTCACGATACTCTCCACGTCTCGCCCACGCACGTTGAAACCCAGCGTAATGCGCCGGTGCGTATCGTCGCGCTGAATCTGGTTAGGTGCCTGCTCCATCGTTACTTTTGCTACTTCCGATAATGGAATCTGCTGGCCCGTTGGTGTGGCAATGTAAACGTTCTGAATATCCTCGATGCTCTGCCGTTTGTCGGCGGCAAGGCGAACCACCAGATCGAAGCGTTTTTCGCCTTCAAAAACCAGCCCGGCCGATTGCCCGGCAAAAGCCGTATTAATTGTGCGGTTTACATCGGCTACATTCAGCCCAAAACGGGCAATCTGATTCCGATCCAGTTTGATCAGAATCTGCGCCAGACCGGCCACCTGCTCCACGTATAAGTCTTTAGCGCCGTCGATCTTCCGGATAATCGTGCCCACCCGACCGGCCAGTTTTTCCAGTTGATTAAGGTCATCGCCATAAATTTTCAGGGCAACATCCTGCCGTGCACCCGTCATAAGTTCATTGAATCGCATCTGCACCGGCTGCTGAAACCCAAAGGTTACGCCCGGAATTACAGATAGAGCCTCGGCCATTTTTCCTGCCAGTTCATCACGGGTTTTAGCGGATGTCCATTGGTCTCTGGGTTTCAGAATCACCATCTGATCGGCGGCTTCGATGGCCATAGGATCGGTTGGAATTTCGCCGGAACCAATTTTGGCGACTACCTGCTCTACTTCGGGAAACTGTTTGAGCAGAATCCGTTCGGCCTTGAGTGTCGCATCGACTGTTTCGGATAACGAGCTACCTGTCAGCGTCCGGGTATCGACGGCAAAATCGCCTTCGTCGAGCTGGGGGATAAATTCGCCCCCCATCCGGCTAAATAGAAATCCCGCCAGTACCAACAGGCCTACGGCACTCAGCAAAATAGGTAATCGGTGCCGCAACGACCACTGCAGGGCCGGTTCGTAAAATCGCTGAATTCGCTTCATCAGCTTATCTGAAATCGTGTTTTTGTGGGCGACTTTTTTGTCCAGCAGCAACGATGAGATCATGGGCACGTAAGTCAGGGACAGAATAAACGCGCCGAGAATCGCAAACGCTACTGTCAGCGCCATCGGCCGGAACATTTTCCCTTCCACGCCCGATAATGCCAGAATAGGCAGGTACACAATCAGAATAATAATTTCTCCAAAAGCGGCCGACGACCGAATCCGGCTGGCAGCTCCGAACACTTCATCATCCATTTGCTCCTGCGTGAGGGTCTGGTCCTTATTGCGCAGGAGAATGTGGTGCAGGGTGGCTTCTACAATAATAACGGCCCCATCGACAATCAGGCCGAAGTCGATAGCGCCAAGGCTCATCAAGTTGCCCGATACGCCAAAGAGATTCATCATTGAAATAGCGAAGAGCAACGCCAGCGGAATAACCGATGCCACCACCACGCCCGCCCGCCAATTTCCCAGCAGTAGTACCAGCACGAAAATGACGATAATGGCCCCTTCCAGCAGGTTGCGTTCAACCGTACCGATTGCGCTGTTGACCATTTTGGTTCGATCCAGAAACGGTATAATCTGGACGCCTTCAGGTAGTGTTTTTCTGATTTCAGCGATCTTGTTTTTTACATCCTTGATCACTTCCGACGAGTTTCCGCCTTTGATCATCATCACAATTGCCCCAACGGTTTCGCCCTGTCCGTTTCGGGTAACGGCCCCATAGCGCACCGCCGACCCCATCCGCACCTGAGCCACATCGCGCACCCGAACGGGCAAGTGCTGGTCATTCAGCCGCACCATGATGTTGGCAATGTCATCGGTGGAGCCAATCAGGCCATCAGAGCGGATAAAGAAAGCATTGGGTTTCTTGTCGATATAGGCACCGCCCGTATTCTGGTTGTTCTGTTGCAGGGCCGTGAACAGATCGTTGATGGTGACGCCCATACTGCGCAGTCGGTCGGGGTCAACCGCAATTTCGTATTGTTTAAGCAAGCCACCGAACCCACTAACATCGGCCACACCGGGCGTACCAAGCAGTCCCCGGCGGATAATCCAGTCCTGAATCGTGCGCAGGTCGGCGAGTGAATACTTGCTTTCGTACCCCTTTTTAGGTACAACGGTGTATTGGAAAATTTCGCCCAGGCCGGTTGTTACGGGGGCCATCGCGGGCGTACCCACCCCCGGTGGAATCTGGGTCGTTACGTTCTGTAGCCGCTCGGCAATCTGCTGCCGTGCCCAGTACACATCCGTGGCATCGCTGAAAACGACCGTTACGATAGACAGGCCAAAGCGCGAAAACGACCTGATTTCAATGAGACCAGGTATGTTCGAAAGCCCCACTTCGACTGGAAACGTTACGAGTCGTTCGATATCTTCGGCCGCCAGCGATGGGCTGCTGGTAATGACCTGCACCTGGTTGTTGGTAATATCAGGCACTGCATCAATCGGCAGTTGCGTAGCCGACCAGCCACCCCAGGCAACCAGTGCCAGCGTCAGAAACCCAATGATGAGTTTGTTATGAATTGAAAAATGGATAATGGCGTTCAGCATAATGACTTCAGAGATAAGTCAACGAAGTATCCCTCCCCAGGGAAGGTTAGAATAGCTTAGTAACTAAGAGAGAATCGTTACGTGGAAGATCGTAACGCTTGCGACAAGATTTTACGTCGTTATCCAATCGGCTTTGAACCGACTGAACGCAACACAGCAACTGGAAAACAGGTAAGTGAACTTATAAAGCCAGAATAGGACAACCGAATGGGCACAATTTGGCCTACAGGTACGCGAGAACTAGCGTCTGGGCGGATTGATCAGCGAAAAAACGGAGAGGAACGAATAGAGATTTGTGTAGCGTGAGAACGCTTTCTGAGAAGCAAGCACTACCGGTATGTACGATGACATACTCAACCGAAGGCCGTTTGAGGTAAAGCCAGTAACCATGTGGCCTACCGACGGCAGGTTGTGATGGCTGTGATTAGGGTGCTTCTGATGCTCTGAGTTTTCGCCATAGTGCATCACCATGAAGTCGGTAAAACTCAAACCAGGGCTCGCTTTTTCATGTTGCTGGTAATGCTGGATCAGTTCGACCAGTTTGGTCGACTGCTCAACGCCAAAGCCAGGCAGCAAACTGCTCCCCAGAATTAGCCCCGCCAGCAAAAACGCAACAATTGATTTCATGAAACTCTTCTCTTTACGTGCTTAACGCAAAGTATTTCTGAAAGTTTATTTGCACGAACAAACAAGGCTAATTTAGAAAGAATCCAGCAGCCAGCGTTTCCATCCGGCGGAGTTGCCTGTGGGGACACCATAGCCATCAGGTTAAGGACTTGATGGGCTGTTGGCGTGGTGTCAGTTTCTTAAAACTGACACCACAACGAGCTTAACCTGACGACTATGGTGTCCCCACAGGCCTAGGAAATAGTCCAGGAAATTTTCACTCACCTTCCCGCGCTGACGCTTTATACACCCCTACTTCAGCCAGTTCCACCGGGCCATTCGCATTTGTGATAAACAAACGTAGCTTCGATGCTTTCACTGCCGGGAAGCGTAGCAGCCGTTTATACCCTACCGTTGTGAATGTTTGGAGCGGTTTCCAGCCCGCACCATCCCAGTACTCCACGCGCCCACTGGCAATGCGCTGACCCGTAGCAATGTTTTCCTGAATTGACATACGATCAAACGATTGCTCACCATTCAGATCAATCGAAAGCGGTTGATTGGCAGCCAGCACCGTGAATGTACCGAGCTGTTTATCAGTCAACTTTGGCTGTTTTGCCACCAGATTCTGCTTAAATGTTTCGTCCAGAATACTCCGAAACTCTTTCAAACTCGCCAGATCTGGCTCTGAAAAAAGGCCCTCACGATTAGGCGGCACATTCAGCAGCAGCAAACTATTTCGCCCCACCGACTGATAATAAAGATTCACCAGATTTTTGCCAGACCGTACTTTCGCATCCTCCGTAGCATGATAAAACCAACCCGGCCGTATCGATACGTCGGTTTCAGCCGGAACCCACTGTTTACCCGTTGCATCGCCCCGGTTCAGGTATTTGGAATCGGCTACGCCCGGAGCCAGGCCGTCGGTATTGATGGTCGACCAGCAGGTTTCGCCCGCGTTACCAGCTTCGTTACCCACCCAACGAACATCGGGTCCAGCATCCGAAAACATGACCGCATTGGGTTGTAATTCTCGAACCAGTGCCCAGTAACCCGCGAAATCATAGGTCATATCCTTGGCGTTTTCACCCTTCGCCCCATCGAACCAAACCTCAGAAACCGGCCCGTAATTAGTCAGTAATTCGCGCAACTGGCTTTTATAGTAATCGTTGTAAGCGGCTGTGCCATAGCGTGGTTCATGACGATCCCAGGGCGACAGATACACGCCGAATTTCAAACCAAACTCACGGCAGGCATCAGCTACCTCACGCACGACATCGCCCTTTCCATTTTTCCATGGGCTATTTTTAACGGAATGCTCAGTTAGTTTGGATGGCCATAAACAGAAACCATCGTGGTGCTTAGCTGTAATAATGGCCATTTTAAAACCTGCATCTTTCAGTGCCTTAATCCACTGTCGGGCATCCAGTTTGGTTGGATTAAAAATAGCTGGACTTTCGGTGCCATCGCCCCATTCTTTATCGGTAAATGTATTGACGGTGAAGTGTAGAAAAGCCGTAGTTTCAAGAGGTTGCCAGGCCAGTTGACGGGGGGTCGGTTTAGCTATTGGCTGGGCTATAAGGCAGGTTGCAGTTAGTAAAATCAGTAATCCTGGGAAGGCAGAATAGCAACGCATAAGGGAATAGGGACTTCAAAAGTGGGTAACTAAGGCATGTTTTCGCTGTTAAAAGTAACTAAAAAGTAGCCTCCCTGTCGGGATTGGGCAAGTGAAAAGCGCAAACGGTGTGGCACCTATGCATCGAAACACCTATTGCAACCTAGTTATCAGCCACCTTCCCGCAACTAAAAGTATCTTCAACAGATTGATTATCAAATCATTAAACATAATATAAAATTTTATTTAGTATACCTCTACAGCAAATGCCAAATGTTAATACGAAAATTAGCTATTCTTATCAGACGAATGTGTATCATTATTGGTCTAAGAGTCAAGCCGTTAAAGACTGCTAAAATATAGTAAACTGATTTTTAGATTATGTTTATATTGCATACCCTTATTGAGAAGCTAATCAACTTATCAACAAGTTAGAGCTATCTGGTTGCTTTACTGGATAATTCCCAGCCAGATACTTGATATTTTTTGCCAGATCTGACAAATGCATCCGGTTTTGATTTATTATCGGCAAATAGTCTTATTATCAATTCTATTTTTACTGACGTTTATTCCTATAAGCGGACTATCAGTATATGGCCAGATTGTTGCCTTACCACAACCTGAGCTTATTACCGGCAAACAAGGTTTACCTCAGGCCTTTGTGCCCGCCATTGTGCAGGATCGTCAGGGTTTTATCTGGATGGCTACTCGTGATGGCCTATGCCGCTATGACGGCAACCATTTTAAAGTGTTTCAGCCAACTACAGATGGTAATCCAGGTATTTCATCATTAAGCCTTTCTGGTTTGAGTCTTGATAAGCGGGGGCGAATATGGGTATTCAGTGAATACAATGACATTGATATTATAGACCCGGTAACGGAAAAATTCATCAATATTTCCAGGCAACCTGTCTTCAAACGACAGTTCGGTCGGGATATCGTCCATGCACATTACTTCGATGGACAGGGCCGTTTATGGCTTAGTTTTATTTCAAACAGGGTTGCCAGTATCGATCCAGATACCTATCACTTACGACACTATACGTATCAGGCTAGCCCAGATTCTTTTTCAGAATTCGGCACTTTCGTTAAAGACAAACAAGGAACTATCTGGATGTCGAATAGAACCGGACTATATCGTTTAGACCCGCGAACGGCCCGTTTCAATCAGTATGTTCTTCCGTATAATGATATAAGAGGGATCAAATTGCGGCCAGATGGTGAGATGTTTATCCTATTAAGCAACTCTATCATGATGTTGGCTCCCCAGTCTGGCCGTATTCGGTCATTTGCATTACCTGTCCATACTAGCCCTACTGGGCAATGGAATCAGGCTTGTATGGTGGTGGCTACTCAGGGCGATGTGTACTTTAATCAATACAACACGCTGTGTCGGTTCAGTGAATCAAAAGGAATAAGCGTACTGGCGACATTGACTGGAGAGTCAGTATTTCGCAGCTTGCTTATCGACCGTTCAGATGTGCTGTGGGCAGGCACCAACAAAACGGGCATTCTTAAATACAATCTCAAACCCAGTATGTTTAAGGCTGTGCCCTACGAGCGCAACTTCTACAATGATCTATTCAAACGGGAATTGGGGATACCTGCTAATCAGGTACCTGCTGGAGCAGCAAACGCATCGCCCTATATTTTCAGGCATACGCTCGATAAGTTCGGGAAACTTTGGTTCAATATGGGCGACAAGCACTTTTATCAGGTTGATCTGAACACAAAGAAAATTACGCCAATTCCCTTCCCTGTTTCTTTACTTGCTCAACATAGCTGGACTTACCCAATTGCGCCGATGGCAACCGATCCTACAGGTCACGTGTGGGTCGTAACAGATTCGGTGGCAACGTGGTACGAAGATGGTGAATGGCGTCGCTTTCAATATCCGATCCGGGCAAAAAAGCGATTGGATGGATTTAAATCAAACGCTCCGTTGCCAACCGGTGTAGATGGGCAGATACTTCATTTCGTAGTTGATAATCAGGCTTTATGGCTGGCAACACGAACACAGGGGCTTTATCGGATAGATCGTCGTACTGGACAGATTCGCTCCTATAAAAATCAGCCCAAGAATCCGGCTTCGCTGAGTAGCAACCAATTATTTTGTGTATTCGATGATCCCCTTGACCAAACCATCTTGTGGGTGGGTACATTCGGCAATGGCCTGTGTCGTTTTGATAAACGAACCGGTACCTGTCGTCGATTTTCTACCAAAACAGGTTTACCCAATAATGTAATCTACTCCGCTATTCCCGACAAACAGGGCTTTTTGTGGATCGGCACCAATCAGGGACTTTGCCGTATGGATCGCCGGTCTTTTCAGACTCGCACTTATACACATGACGATGGGCTTTTGGAAGATGAATTCAATCATTTTCATTTTCTACATCTGCCTGATGACCGTATTCTACTGGGAGGATTGGAAGGAATTACATCTTTTTATCCCAATCAGTTACAGGATGATACCTATCAGCCACGCACACAAATCACCGATATTCAACTCAATAACCAGTCAATTTTACCCGGCCCACTCACCGACTCGCTACCTGTTCAGGCTATAAGCCATCTGGACCTACCCTATAACCAAAATTTTATAACCATTAGGTACGCTGCTTTGCAATACAATCGGCAGGGAAAAACCCGGTATCGTTATCAATTGGTTGGTTTAAATCAGCAATGGGTTGAAAGCAATGAACCTATTGTACAATATACCGATTTGCGGTGGGGACGCTATAGCCTGAAGTTAAATGCATCGAATACATCGGGGATCTGGAGCAAGAATATCCGGGTGCTAACTTTAGTGATTAGCCCGCCTTGGTGGGCTACCTGGTGGGCTATTCTCATCTATCTCGTTGGCCTGTTGGCAGTAGGGTATATATTGGTTCGTTCCTACCTACACCAGCAAGAAGCCAGGCAACTCAAGGAAGTTGATGCCATGAAAGTGCGTTTCTTCACCAATATTGCCCATGAATTCAGAACTCCATTAACCTTAATTTTAGGGCCGGTAGAAACATTGAAGAAACGCTTACATAGTAATGAGGACCAGTATCAACTGAACTTAATCAATACAAATGCAGCTCAAATTCTGGAGTTGGTCAATCAATTAATAGATCTGTCGAAAGCAGAAACCAATGTACTTCGGCTAAATGAAAGCTTGGGAGACCTGAAGACATTTATCAAAAAACTAGTATACTCATTTGATTACCAGGCAAAAACAAAAAACATCCAATTAATTTTTCAGGCAGGCACTCTGCATACGCAGTATTGGTTCGACTCAGAAAAACTGGCAAAGATTATAACTAATCTGATCGTTCATGCGCTGAAATTTTCACCCATAGGCGGAAAAGTCAATGTCGGTTTAAATGTCTCCGCTCCTGAATCCAATAAATCAACTGGTAAACATCCTGCTCACAGTTCCTGGATACAGATAACCGTTTCTGACAATGGTGCTGGCATTAGGCCAGAGGAACTCCCTCGCATCTTCGACCGGTTTTATCAGGGAGAAAATAGTCAACCCATTGAACAGGAAAGTCCAGGAATCAGGTTAGCCTTAGTTAAAGAACTGGTAGAAATTCAATCAGGAACAATTCTGGTGACCAGCAAGGCAGGTCTAGGAACCACTTTTACCATTTATTTACCCTATCGCCCAGCTACTAGCGTTTCAGCCCCTCACTCAGGCATAGCTATCGAACCGGCAACTATACCCGTGGTTAGCCAGAACGAAAACCGATCTGACAAAACCTCGTTGATATTACTTGTTGAAGATAACGAAATTTTACGTGAGTTTATCTTCGAAAATTTATCGGATTTGTATACAGTCCATCAAGCTAAGAACGGATCTGAAGGCTGGCACCAAGCCATCAACCTGATTCCAGACTTAGTGATCAGTGATGTTATGATGCCTGTTATGGATGGTTATACACTTTGCCAAAAGTTAAAAGAAGATCTACGTACCAGCCATATCCCGGTTGTTTTATTGACAGCCAGAGCATCTGTCGATGACCGACTGGAAGGCCTATCATTAGGAGCCGACGATTATATTGCCAAGCCATTCCATATTCAGGAACTTCAATTACGGATACGCAATCTGTTGGAGCAGCGTCGTCAATTGCAACAATGGGTATTGGCCAGTATCACGAGTGCCGACCCTCCAGTCCATACCCCTGTTCCTACGGATCCACTCATTGAAAAATTGTGTCAGATAGTAGAAGACCATCTTGACGAAGCAACGTTCGGTGCCGAAGAACTCACGGTAGCCAGTGGCATGAGTCGAATGAATTTACACCGGAAGTTGAGAGCACTGGCCGATACATCAACAGGCGAATTCATCCGTAATTATCGATTAAAACGAGCGGCCCAGTTTCTACGCCAAGGCCATTCTGTATCCGAAACAGCTTATCTGGTCGGCTTCGAAGATCCCTCTTATTTTGCCCGTTCTTTCCGGAAAGTGTATCAAATGCCCCCCTCTACCTTTTCCCGAAACAATTAGCCATCAACCACTTTTATGTATACTTATAGAATACAATAATATACATAGTAGGTAAAAATCAGTTACTTGGGATGTAAGTACCGGTTTTTGATACAAAACTACCCGCATTTGTTAAATAGGTAAGTGACCTTTGAGTGTTCATTATATCTTTATTGACAATCCTAAATTAACAAATCTAACTTATGCATTAAAGTCCTTTTTCAGTACCCGCAGTGCGTTTACCATCTACCGTAACTTAAAAGCAAATGAGCAAATCGACTACCAGCGAGCTGATGCTCTCTTGCGCTACTTAAAACCATCCACTACATCATGGAAAAAGCTTATTCAGCTGACAACAAAGTCACTACTTTTTGTCAGAGCACAAAGGACAAAAACAGTTTCGAAGCCATTTACAATCGCTATGTTGGTAAAGTTTACCAGAAATGTCTTTCAATGACTAAAGATCCTGAAACATCTAAAGATTTTACCCAGGATATTTTTATCAAAGTATTTGTCAAGTTAAAGACCTTCCAAAATCGCTCATCATTTTCTACCTGGCTTTACTCCGTTGCGCATAATCACTGTCTCGACCAACTTAGGCTGCGCAAACGGATGCAAGTAGAGCTACTCTCCGATTCAACAATAAATTCAGTAGCAGAATCAGATCAGTCTACCGCAAGTCAATGGCATATTATGGAGTGTATGATGAATGATTTACCAGCTCAGGAAGTAACACTGTTACGGCTCAAATATGAGCAGGGCTTATCGATTAAAGCAATTAGTGAGCAGTTTCACTTGTCGGAAAGCGCTATTAAGATGAGATTATTACGAACTCGTGATAAGCTTCAGACTATGTGTACCACTGTGTATGATAACTAATCAAATTATTTGTTCCAGCATCTGGATATAGCCCGTTATACCCTCAGCTATCTCTTTGCTATAAATAAACTCGTCTGCCGAGTGCGACCGGGCCGAATGGCCCGGTCCGCATTTGAGCGACGGGCAGTTCAGTACAGCCTGATCTGAGGTTGTGGGGGAGCCATATGTATAACGGCCCAGTGCCAGACCAGCCTGCACAATTGGATGATTGATTGGAATAGAGGATGGTTTGAGCCGAATGGATCGGGGCTTTACCGTGGCGTTGATATTTGCCTGGATCGTATCAATGACTTCTTCGAGCGTGTACTGTTCCGTGACCCGCACATCGATTGTGAATGTACAGGTATCTGGCACAACGTTATGTTGAGTACCTGCATTAATAATGGTTACGGAAAGTTTTATGGGACCAAGGGTTGGCGACACCTTTGGGAATTGATACGTTGTAAGCCAGTTTATATCCCGAATAGCCTTGTAAATGGCATTATCGCCCTCATCGCGGGCGGCATGGCCACTCACACCATGGGCCGTACAGTCAAGTACAAGTAATCCTTTTTCGGCAATGGCCAACTGCATTTCGGTAGGTTCGCCTACAATAGCAAAACTAAGGGGTGGCAATTCGGGTAAAAGCAGCTCCAGCCCATCGCGACCCGAAATTTCTTCTTCGGCAGTAGCTGCCATAACCATATTATAGGCCATGTTGGGCCGGTCGTAGAAATAGGCAAATGTGGCTAGTAACGACACCAGACAGCCCCCTGCATCATTACTACCCAGTCCGTACAATTTATCGTCACGCTCAAGAGGCTCAAACGGATCAAGTGTCCAGGACGGATTTGGCTTAACGGTGTCATGATGCGAATTCAGCAACAGTGTTGGTTTAGACGAATCGAAGTGCTTATTCTGTGCCCAGACATTATTTTTAAGCCGCTTAAACGGAATTTGCTTTTTCTGAAAAAACGATTCGATTTGCGTTGCGGTTTGCTCTTCCTGCCGACTGAATGATGGTATCGAAATCAGGCGTTTTAGCAACGCAAATGCATCAGTAGTAAGGGCGATTTGCGTTGATTGTTCGTCTAGTTGAGACATAAATAAAGCGTTGGCCGCTCAAAGATACAGCCAACGCGCCAAAGTCTTTACTTATTCGGCTTTCAGGCTAACTCACTATCCTTCATAAAACGATACTCCTTTTTCCCGTAAAAAGGCTTTAATTACATCGACATGAACACACTTTCCAACGTTCAGAAAAGGATAATTCGAAACTCGCCTTTTACGACCATTTACGAGTACTTCATGATCCTCAATATCAAAGCCAAGATGTAAATGACTCGTGGCCGATTGCATTCCGTAAATAAGTCCATTACTATCGAACAGGGGGCCGCCACTTTGGCCCCGCAACCCAGGGGTACTCATTTCAATACCCGTAACGCCAGTTGCATCACCCGATAAACGAGTTACAATCCCATCAATTGGAAACGATGGTGAACTAGTGCGTCCTACAGTATTCCATTCAATATCGTCGATCGAAGGATTATAGCGAAAATTAGTAAACTCGGGAAAGGGATACCCTAAACGGCATAAACTACGACCCGGCTTGATGCGGGTTGTATCGCCCAGGAACGTAGCATGCGATCGGTAGAGTAGACGGCTATAGCCTTCAAATCGTAGCAAAGCCAAATCCTGAGTCGGGTGACGTTCGATATGTAATTGCTGAAATTGGTCAACGCATCCAACAAAATTATTCCGTATCCGAATAATGGTGTCAATTCCTAATTTAAACTTCGTTTCCAATTGGCTTACCAGATAAGCCGCATTTTTTTCCTTCAGCACATTTCGGCGTGCCCCCTGAAATTCCTGATAATTACGATAAATGGTGTCAGCCTGGGCAACGAGGTCAGCAACGTGTTTACAGGTAATGGCATAGCCTTCCTGATTCACAAAAAATAGAGTGGCAGTTCCAGGCACAATTCCATCATGCCCGTAGAGTCTGACAATCGAATGTAAAGGTCTGGTAAACAAATCAACGCGTTCAATGGCGTCAACAAACATAAAACGTCGGCAGGTTAGTGAGGTAAGTAAGGCTGCAAGTTAACCAATCTCAACACACTTACCGATTAACCTTAGATGAATCACGGATACCAAGTGGACCGGGTGCCGTTGAATCAGCCGCTTGCCCATGAGCTTCCCGAACGCTTTCTTTTGTTGCAGCCGACGTATCTTCTACGGAATTTGGTTCAACTCGGGCGGTCGAGTCGGTACTAATGCCATCAACCCCATTCTGGTTTTCGCTGCACTTCTGCACAAGCAGGGCAAATACCAGTACAGCTATGGCAATCATAGCCCAACGAAGCCAGCGTACATTTTCATGGCGACGATCTCCTTCTGCGCTTTTTGGAATATTGGGATTAATAACGTTCCCGCTGAGGTTATCGGTGGCCTGTACTTCGGTCAGCGGGCCAGTGGGCGTTACAAGATCATTGAAACCTAATAAACTCGCCACGCCATCCAGCCCACTAGGCAATGCCTGCCTAAACTCTGTTGCCTGACCCAATAGCAAGGTTTTTAAACTTTCGGCCGTTAACCCGTTTTCCTGTTCCTGGCGGCCCAAAACACCCATCAAGACAGACCCAACCTGTATTAGGATTGCCTGTACCGATTGTGGCTTTGCACCGCTATACAAGCCAATGAGCTCGAGAACCCGGGTAAGTTTATCGCCAAAAATATGATCCAGGAAATCACGGCCAGCAGTAATTGTTTCGCTAGTAACCGAGTGCTCACCTATCGACTGGCTCACATCTAAAGGCGTTGCACCGTAGTTTTCTTTATCTAAAAACGAAATAAGTGATGAGGCTCCGCCTGAATTCTGGATATGACGTGTAAGTCCTCCCAGTAGAGTCGGTAGCGAGCCGTTAATGGCTTTTAAAGTAGTAGCCGATGATTCGTTTAGATCGCTGCTAAGTTGGTCAACTACAGCAGGGGTGAACTGTTCTTTCAGGTATGATAATAAATGAGCGGCCATGAGTTTTTCATTGAGTTGAGATCAATAAAACCGTCCTTGTGCCTGAATGTTCGTTTTAATATTATTCTCTCTCGGGTTATAAAGGAATAGGTCTATAGATACATAAAGTTGGTGAGATATGCCAGCCAACTTTATGTATCTATAGACCTATTCCTTTATCCTTTCTTGTTCGAAACTACAGCTGCGGAATCCGTAATACCTGATCAGGATAGATCAAATCGGGATCTTTCAGCATAGGCTTATTGGCTTCAAAAATAACGCCATATTTCATGGGGTCACCATATACCTCTTTAGCAATTTTCGATAGCGAATCACCCGATTTTACGGTATAATATTTACCTTCTGGTGTTGGTTCATCAACAACCAATTGGTTATCTACGGCTGATACACCTTCAACATTACCTACAGCCAGAGCAATTTTCTCAGAATCTTCCTGCGACTTTACCGAACCTGATATGGTAACAGTATCTCCTTTTGTTTTAACAGTCAAACTATTGTAGGCAAGCCCCAGTTGTTTCACATGGTCAAGTAACGCCTGTGCCCGAACGGGTTCAACTTTCTCAGCTTCTGCTGGTTGGGGAGCTACCTCGTCTTTGTGAAAAATCTTTTCGCCTACTCCCTTAAAAAATGATAAAAGACCCATTGGCTTAGTATAGTTTTAATGAAACATGTAATAATGGCTGGCAATAACGCCAACTCATATGTGACAAACAACAGATTGCGTTCAAGCTTTGTTTAATTCCTTCCGGCTTTCTGGTATGGATTTGACGATTAATTGGCCGCCGGGTAACAGAAAGACCTTACTTTTGCGTTCTTTTTTTACAATTTTATCTTTCTTTCAACCAACCTATACATTCGAATGCAAGTCAAGAATAGGTTTCGGTGGGGATTCGCGCTGACCATATTGGTTGGGCTGAATGCCTGCACGAACAATGACATTGATCCCAATGCGGGTACCACTACCGTTGTGCCAACCAAAGGCAGTGCCGACTTTACAAAATACGTGGCAGTGGGCAACTCCCTAACGGCTGGGTATGCCGACGGCGGTCTTTACCGAGACAGCCAGCTTAACTCGTATCCCAGTATTCTGGCAGGCCAGTTCACCACCGTTGGTGGCGGTAGCTTTGTGCAACCTTTATTTACCGAAACACAGGCGGCTGGTGCGGGTTATCTCAAGCTTATCCGCGTACCCTCGCTCGCTGATCCTACCAGCCTGATTACGTCTATTGCACAAGTAGCTCCAGGGGCCGCCCGAGGAGGAACTACAGCCAGCGGTTCACCCTTATTAACCAAATTTACAGATGCCAATCAGAATTTAGGCGTTCCCGGCATTCGGGTATCCGATATATTAACAGTAGGGTATGGCTCCACTCAGGGAAATCAATACTTCGAACGGTTAGTGGCTAACCCAGCCACAACCTACTTTCAGTACATGAGTGATAACCTGAATGGAGCGACATTCTTCTCGTGCTGGTTAGGGAACAACGATGCACTTGGTTATGCCACAAATGGAGGAACAGTACCACTTACACCTATTGAGCTGTTCACGACAAACTTTACGGCGGCAATGAACAAACTGACAGAAGGCGGTCGCAAAGGCGTTGTCATTGGCATTCCCAATATCACAACAACGCCATACTTCGCAACACTAACTGTACCGCTGGCTGTAGCCCAAATCAACTTAGCGCTTAACAATCCTACGCCCGCAATAACCGCCCTGGTTATTCAAACAGCGCAGGGAGTACGCGCTACGAAGACAGGAGATTTACTTATGATTCCGAATGCGCTGGAATATGCTAAAATTGGCAGTACCGCAGTTGGAACGAAGGCGGGGCCTTATGGATTAAGCGCAACAAATCCATTGCCAACCCAGTATGTGTTGGATGCCGATGAAGTAACTGCGTTGAATGCTGCTATTACAGCTTATGATGGGGTTATGAAAGCACAGGCCGATGCCAAAGGGGTAGCTTATGTTGATCCGAATACGGTTTTAAATCAGGCAGCCACAGCGGGGGGGATTTCTCAGGGTGGCATTACCTATACATCCAGCTTTATTCAGGGGGGTGTATTCAGCCTCGATGGTATTCATCTAACTCCTGCTGGTTACGCACTGATGGCCAACGAAATCATTAAAGGAATCAATGCAAAATATAGTGCGACCATTCCGCAGGTTAATCCTGCTAACTATCGTCGTGTTTTGCTGCAACAATAAACTCATTTATGAAACTTAGTCAACTTTCATTTGCCGTGCTACTCCTGGTGAGTACGTCGGCAGCTATAGCTCAGAATACGATCCGAACTGTTGAATTTGGTATTAAAGGCGGTGGCACATTTACCCATGGCTATACGACCATTCCAGGCCAGGCAGTAGGCAGCGTTCAGGTTCCCAACCTGGAAAATAAAAACAATGGAATTGGGTATGGATACTCAGGCGGTTTGTGGGCACGGAAAAACTTCAGCAACTTTTTTATTCAGGCAGAAGTCACTTATAATCGCTTTGTTCTGAATCAGGTAGGCATTATTACGGTCGATGTCAATGCGAATGCAGCTCTAGCCAATGCCTTACCCGTTAGTGTACAGCCGGGTATACTAAATGCCACGCTAAATGTTGTTTCGGAGTCTGTCTTGGAGGCTGTTGATGTCCCCGTTCTGTTTGGGAAACGCTGGATGGGTGGAAAACTTCGTGGGTATGCTGGCCCAAACTTCATTTTTATTCAGAAAGCCGAAGCTACCCGTACTACTTCAGGTGTACTGAACGCTAATTCCAGCGTTGCTTTTCCAAAAACGGATATTCCGGCTACTACGGGCAAGACCAACTTGCTGAACAAGTATGAAGCGCAAAATTTAGAAGTTAAAGATTTCACCTATGCGCTGGAAGTGGGAGTAGGCTATACACCGGTTCCCTTTTTAGATGTTGATCTACGCTATGCGGCTCCCGTTGGTGGTGTTTATAAAGACACGGGCATCAAAGGTTTTCTTGGTATTGCTACCCTTTCACTTGGTTTTAAAGTGTTTTAAGGAATCGTTAATGAGTCGTTAGCTAACAGGCGCTAGTACTATTGTCTGTTAGCTAACGACTTTTATTATTCTGCCGCAAGCGTAAATCCTGCTCCAGCTGGCTTAAGCCGGTAGCGCACCATCTGGAAGCCCCCTGAAGGTTCCGCATTGGCATCGCCAGATCGATAAATCGGGTATTTGCGGCAGAATATATCTCGTTCCACCCATAGGCTATCATGACCCATATAGCCTTCCGGAAGGGTCACACGCCAGTTCGGTACTGTAATATCAGCTTTTCGTTCTGGCAGAAACTGCCAGGCATGTACATGACCAAATGAACCACTGCCATCGCTGGTGCTGTACACATATAATTCAGGAAAGCGATTGTTATCTAAGTCGGCCACTTCAGCGCCTACAACAGCGCCATCAATTCGAACACGAAAATTGGTCAGAAGCAACTCACCTCGGTAGGCTTTAACAATCACCTCGCGTACGCGTCCAGTGTCAGCAGCCAGTACACTAAAGCTATACACATTGAATCGCAACGCCTTTGAATAGTGTGGAGCTACTTGTCCAGAACCCCATGGTAATTTGGTGCGTAATTGTTGAGCTATCCGGTTATGTATATCCGTGGACTGTCGGCTCCCCTTAGCCAAGCGTGGCTCGACTAACTGGAGGTACCCGAGCATGCCCATGACCAAACAATACACCTTTGTACTCATTGACTCCGCTTACTTTGTATGTCAATACCTAACGACACGGAATCAAAAAAAGTTGATTCAACTACGGCTCCAGGAAGGTTTCGCCAATTGACGTAAGTTTGAGCAACGTAGGCAACACTTTATTTCCTTTAACTGTCAGACTATATTCAACCCGGGGCGGTACCTCATTATAGGATTTCTTTTCTATAACACCTAAGTTAACCAATGCTTTAAGCTCTTGAATTAAAACTTTTTCACTTACTTCAGGGATCATGCGTCTTAATTCACCATACCGCCGAGCTTCAGTACCTAGTTGATAAATAATGTATAATCGCCACTTTCCACAAATAATATCTAAGGTTTTTTTAAGGGCTAATTGCGTAGCATCGGTGTTTTTTTGACTAGTCAATTGTTTATTCATGAGGAGGTTTTTCACTAACCTTTTGGTAGGTAACACATTGATTAAAAGGCACTTGCAACAATATGAGCAAATATAGATATTTGTGATTAATCTATAACACAAACTATTTTCACGAACCAAACAAATAAAAAAAATCAGCGTAACTATCTGCTAATCAATCCCAAAAAAAACGTATTCAAAACAGCTCGTTTAGGAATAGTATTGCCCTACTACTTGTTGGCACTTATGAATCTCAAATCGTGAAGTAGTAAGTGACTTATTTTTACATAAATGGCACTTTCATCAACGTTACCACCCAATAATTAACTCAGTGCCATACTACTTTCCATTAAAATAATTTGTAGCATTGGTTGCATAAAGTAGCTTTTGGGCAACCAGCTATAATTTACTTTTGCAGAGTTTCTAATTTAGTCTAGTCAGCTTTTGAAAACATTGCTTGTGGTTGCCGGTCCTACTGCTGTTGGCAAAACAGCAATAGGCGTTCAACTAGCTCAAATCTTACAAACAGCTGTAGTGTCGGCAGATTCGCGACAACTATACCGTGAACTTAGTATTGGCACGGCCAAACCCACACCCGCCGAGATGGAGGGTGTACAGCATCATTTCATTAGTTCGCACTCAATAAATGACCCAGTTAATGCTGGGCGCTACGAGCGGGAATGTCTTGATTTGTTAAACGAATTATTCCAGAAAAATGATATAGTAATTCTATCGGGTGGAACGGGTTTATATATCAATGCGGTTTGCTTTGGCCTCGACGATATCCCATCGGTCGAGCCATCACTTCGTGAACATTTATTTGCCCGACTTCAGCAGGAAGGCTTAGCTGTACTTCAGGCCGAATTGAGAAAAGTAGACCCTGTGTATGCTCAGTCCGCAGATTTACAAAATCCTATTCGTGTAACCAGAGCCTTGGAAGTATGTTTGACAACGGGGCTGCCTTACTCGTCATTTCGTAAGCAGCAATCTGCCGAGCGGCCTTTTCGATCGGTGCTGGTTGCGCTCGACCGCCCACGCGAGGAATTATACGCCCGGATTGATACGCGCATGGATGATATGCTCTCGGCAGGCCTGGTCGATGAGGTCCAGTCGCTACTTCCCTATCGGCATTTACCAGCTCTTCAAACAGTTGGTTATCAGGAAGTTTTTCCGTATTTGGATGGTCTGTATGACTATGACGAGATGGTGCGTCTATTGAAACGTAACTCCCGACGTTACGCTAAGCGGCAGCTAACCTGGTTCCGCAATCAGGGAAATTATACGTGGGTGAGTCCGCACGATGTAGAAGGAATTATTCAATGTATTTAGATATATGATGTAGGCTATATTGTCTAGCGAAAGGCATACATCCTACATCATATATCCTACATCTTTACTGCGCTCTGTAGGCCAGCATTCCGCCAAGTACATTGCGGACGTTATTAAATCCATTCTGCTCCAGAATTTGCTGAGCCATACCGCTGCGTTTACCTGACCGGCAATGCACAATTACTTCTTCATCCTGCAGCCCATCGAGTTCATCTAAACGATACGACAAATCGCCAAGTGGGATAAGCGTTGCGCCGATGTTGTCGGCTTCGTACTCGTCGGGTTCGCGAACGTCAAACAGATTCAGTTTCTCGCCTTTGTCGATTCGCTCTTTGAGCTCCTGTACGGTAATATCCATGGTGTTAGTTGGTAGTCAGTACGTAGTGAATGGGTGGAATATGTAAATGGAACTTAAAGACTTACTCCACCCATTTCACGACTTACCAACTCTAATGTTGAATGATTAATTTCTGTACGGTTGTCTGCTGATTAGCAAAAAGTCGGATTATATATAAGCCGTCGGGCAGATAACTCAAGTCTAACGTTTGCTGGCCGCGTTCTGGTTCAATTGTATGCACTAACCTGCCCGTACTGCTTATCACCTCCAATCGGGTTAGGCGTGGATCGTCCCACTGAATTCGGCCCGATGTTGGATTAGGATACGTTCGAAGCGGGACTACTGGGTCCGGTTCCGTTGTGGCCGTTACAACGGCCAGTTTACCACCCATTACCGGTCTCAGCATAAATGCACCCTGTATCTGTAATAGAGGAGCGGAATTCCCTCCCGTTCCCTTTTGGAGATTCTGTTCCCAATTAGTCCCCCCATTGTAGAAAATATTCTCGCCAAAGGGGCTATTTTTATCAAACCCCAACCGTAAAAAGGTAGTGTCGCTGCTACTAATCTGCTGATAGCCAATGTAAAATGTATCCTTCACAATTACGCTTCGGGTAAATTTATAATCAACAAACCCGTTGCGTGTATCTGGATATTGCATTGGAAATGACTGCTGGTAAAGCGCTATACCCGGTTTACCATTTTGATTCGCATAGACTGTAATCACAAAGGGTTGGCCTGTCTGGTCAGTTGTAAAGGGCACAATACAGGCCCGAACACTCCCAATCGTATCGGGTTTGTTCAGAATAAATCGCACAGCAATTTGCTCTCGCTGCCTTATTTGCTGGGCATATTCCCAGGAACCATCGTCATAAGCGTAATAATTATCAAGCGCAGCTACTGCCGAAATTGTATCATTTCTGAGTAAAGTAGACGGATCACGCTGAAAAATCGAGTTTTGATTATCACTTGTTTGCAAGTCGATTTCGTAACGCAACAAAGCTTTGGTAGCCGTATTATCGAAGACATACGCATTCGGTTTCACACTCCTCCGCTGGGACCCATTTACGTATATATCACCAGTCACGTCATTCTGCAACGAGAGCCCGGTTACATCATTCTGAACTCTGAAACGAGAAGAGACTGGATTTGGGTTATTAATCAAATTCTTAACAACCGTGCTAACCGAATCAGCCAGTTCAGCGGCTCCTTTTATTTTATACTGCGACATCGGCATAGCAGTATAACGTTTCAAAAGCGGGCTAAGCGCTCGTTGCGTAGCTATGTCAATCATATACTTATCCGTCGCAGATCGGCCTTTGTTCAGATAAACATAATCAATATGCCAGGTATCAAACGGACCAGAACGTCGGCCAAACGCGCGAAACCGAAAGGCAAACCCATCATAGAAATAGCGGGCATCGGAAACCTGAACAAACGCCTGATTAAACGTACTGTCTGCCTGACCACCGGCTTTCCCCCACACAGTTTTCCAAATACCGGTTACATCCTTAAACTGTAGCGTTAATGAATCACCAGCCTGAAGAATGGGGGGACTTCCCTGTGGAGCCGACAAGGTATCGCCAGGATCAGGCAATTCGCCGAGGCCTTTGGTCTGCCAATAAAAACTGAGATAAACACCACTACCGGCCGATAAACCAATCAGATTAATTGGCCTCGACTCAAGCACATCAGTATATCCCTGCTCTAACGGATTATTGCTTACGTAAGGCCGCCCATTGGCCTGGAGTCCATCAAACGTAGCCACATTGATGGTGGGCTGGTTGATGGCCATCGTGTTATTAATGTACACACCACTGCCCGTCACCCAACGAGCCGGGTCGGGCTGAGTGGATCCAGCACGGGCTGCTGCTGTAGCAAAATCATCGAAAAATGGTAGTTGCAACGATGTCTGTGCCACAGCTATCGAAGCCCATAGGCTACCTACAATCAACAATAAGCCGCGCAAAAATCGTCGGATAACAGGTGTAGACGGCTGAGTAAGTAAATCAATTCCCATTTGGCAGTCGTGCCGAAAGTGTTTTTATTGGTTCGGCTCAATTGGCCCCACGATCCACAAATCCATTGTTTCGCCAACGCGAATACGTTCACCAGACTTGGCTTCGGGTCGTTGCTTGGTCACGGTGCCGACTTCCTTCTCCGGGTCATCAACGGAAATTTTCGTGCCAACTTTCAAATTAGAACCACGAATAGCGGCTTCGGCTTCGTCGAGGGGTAATCCTACAACGTTCGGAATCTCAAACATCGTACTTCCGAGGCCATCCCCAATTTCCAGATCAATCTTTGCTCCTTTGGGAACGGGGGTTCCAGGGGCAATTTCTTTGCCGTTATAAAGCTGCCGAAGCACCGAATTTTTGGCTACATCAGGCACGTAAATTGGCTCTCCTATTTCCAGCCCCAAGGACTTCAGGTTTAACTCGGCACTACGAAGTGTCAGGTCCACGAGCTTAGGCATTGGCACCATTGGCGCTACTCGTTTTGTAATGGTCAAATATATTTTACGACCTTCTTTCACTTTCGCATTAGCCCGTGGATACTGCTGAATAACCGTTAGCGGCTGTGCTCCAGCTACAAACGTACAATCACTGACCTCATACCGAAGGTCGCGATCATCCAGAAGATTCTGCATCTCATCGAAACTAAGCTTTGTTACATCGGGTACAGTGATCGTCTGCCCGTGATTGGTTGTAAAGGGCAGGTAAACAAAGAAAAAGGCCAGAAATAGAACAGCCACCAGGGCTAAGATAATGCCAATATTAATCAGCAGGTCAGAAAAGGAGCGGGTGCTGATTTTAGTCATTCGGAATTGGTGAAATAGTTTTGTGGTGGAGTAAGGGTAGTTAGTGAAGTAGGTGTAGTCAGTGTAAAAGTAAATCGGTTAAACTCAACTCACAAATTGACCTAGTTACTTACTCCACATAATCAACTCACTCCACCAAATACAAAGTAAATCGGTTATTGATAGCCACCGAGCATTTTTTTGATATACTTCCCAATAATATCGAACTCCAGGTTGACCGTATCACCAACGTTGAGATCGCTAAATGTGGTGTGCTCATACGTATACGGAATAATAGTTACCCGAAAACGATCAGTTTGTGAATTAAAAACGGTTAAACTGACGCCATTGATACAAATAGACCCTTTTTCGACGGTCACATTGCCGGAAGTATCGGGTTGATACTGAAAATCGAATAACCAGCTACCATTTAAATCCTGAATAGCTGTACAAATACCAGTCTGGTCAACATGCCCCTGCACAATGTGGCCATCGAACCGGCCATTCGCGGGCATACAGCGCTCAAGGTTAATCCGATCCCCAGGTTTTACGTTTCCCAGGTTGGTTTTTTTGAGTGTTTCATCCACGGCCGTCACGGTGTAGCTTCCATCGCTCACACTGGTAATCGTTAGGCAAACCCCATTATGACTCACACTTTGATCAATTTTCAACTCAGAAGCCAACGATGAATCGATCCGAAACGTCAGGTTGGTTCCTTCTGATTCAATTGCCGATACCCGGCCAGTTGTTTCAACAATACCAGTAAACATAAAATAGTCAATAAGTTAATAACGGGGCCGCCCGTGCGGTCGGTAAGTCATGACTTACCGACTATTATAAACAGAGAACTGCCGAACGGGGTTCGGCTCAGAAGTTTTTGTTCAGTCTTAGCAATATGATAGAGGGTTTCATTGATCCAGGCACTCGGGAGGTAGACATCTGACTTCGCATCTTCAGGCTTTTGCCAGCCAAGTTTCAATTGTAATCGTTGCCATTGGCGAATTAGCAAAATCACGGGCGAAAGAACAAAACTCCAATATGTGGCGTAGTTTATAGTCAAGCCAGCCTGTGGTAGTAGGTGCTCAAAATCAGCCAGAACAAACCGCCTAATAATGCCAACAGCAATATCGTGTTGTCCTTCAAATACGCTGAACGCATTATTGTTGCTTACTAAAATACCATTGGGTTTTAACCGATGCCTCAAAGCAGATAAGAGTGGTGGCAAATCAGCCTCGGTAAAATAACAGAACACATCATTACAGATAATTACATCATATTGGACGTCTGGTTCAAAGCTAGCGAGTTTTGTCAAATCCAATAGCGTAACCGAAAAACCGCGTTCGTGGCAAAACTCCACGGCATCAGCAGATCCATCAATTCCCTGAAGGATCGTATAGCCCCTATGACGTAGAAAATCCAGCATACCACCGGTACCACAACCTGCGTCTAAAATTCGAATGTCGCGTCGACTGCCAAACTGAGTTTGCAGAGCCTGCTCGACCCGTTCGTGCAAACTACGATACCACCATAGCTGGCCTTCCAACTGAAACATTTTCGCATATTCTTCCGAACGACCGATCATAGTATAGAAGTAAAGAGGATGGGGGGCGGAGCAGGGAAGACTGCTCTACTCGAATGAACATAGTAAGTTAACCTTCCCCTGCTCCCTGCTCCGCGCTCCCTGCCTTTTTTTCCACATACGCTGGCAAACCACTGTATGCCATGAATAACTTACCAAGATATTCGCCTAAAACACCTAGAAAGAGCATTTGTAATCCTAGACCCGTTCCAATGGCCCAGAGTACAATACCCCAGCCTGGACTAAAAAATAGTCCGGTTAACCAACCTATTATTAACAAAATTCCAATCAGTAAGCCTAGCCCGAACAGGCCTGCACCAAGTATAGTAAATACCCGAATTGGCCAAAGAGAGTACCCAATAAATACATTCAGGACCAGGCCTATTAGCTTTCGAGCGGTATAGTTTGATCGACCTTCAGCGCGACTATTATGTGGCACCTCCACACTACCAACAGTTCGCGTTACCCGGAAAATTAGCCCATCGATATATGGATACGGCCCTCGGTAACGGATAATCTCCTCAACAACCTCGCGCCGAATCAGTTTGAAGCTTGATAAATATAAATCGCGGGGTTTTCCAATTGAGTAGGTCGTCAATGTATTGACCAACCAGCTCCCCAGATTCCGAAACCAATGATGTTGTTTCTGAGCGTATCGGCTATAAACAACGTCATACTGCCCCGTTTCTGCATGCTTGATGAGTGTTAGGATAGCCTCAGGCGGATTCTGAAAATCATCGTCGATAATAACTACATAGTCGCCAGACGTATGATTAAGGCCGCATAGTACGGCGTTGAATTCGCCAAAATTTCGACGCAGCGCTATAAACTGAACAGTCGAAAACTCACTTTCCAATTGCAGACAAACCGCTTCCGATTGGTCGGCGCTACCATCATTCACCAGAACAATCTCAAACGACCGTCCGGTCAGACACGTCTGCAATCGTTCAACCAACGGACCGATCGTTCGTTCACTATTATAGACAGGAATGACAACAGACAGATTCATAGTGTGAAAGTAAGTGGAGTTAGTGAAATGGTAGAAGTAAGTGAAAGTAGGTGGAGTGAGTATGGTGGTGCTTAGTTCACTTACTCAACCACTTTCACTTACTTTCACTACTCACTAAACCCATTAACTGTATCAATAACATAGGCCACTTCTTCATCTGTCATTGACGGATTGAGTGGCAAACTAAGCACTTCCCGATGTATTTGCTCCGAAATTGGTAGCGAAAGATGTGCAAAGGATGCGTAAGCTCGCTGATGATGGGGTGGAATAGGGTAATGTATATCGGTACCGATGCCCCGTTCACGTAAATAAATTTTTAGGTCATCGCGCCGGGGATGGCGGATCACAAACAAATGCCAGACATCTTGCTCAATCTGATCGCCTGGCGGTAGGGTCACGTCAGAATGTCGAATACCTGCTAAATACATCCGGGCAAGCGCACGCCTACGACTGTTTTCTGAGTTAAGCGCTGGTAATTTCGCGGCTAATATAGCCGCTTGTAACTCATCTAGTCGGCAATTATGGCCCCGATAATCAGTGATGTATTTCTGCGCTGAACCATAGTTTCGCAACGCCCGAAGTTGATTAGCCAAGGCATCATCATTGGTCGTAATAGCACCTGCATCTCCTAGTGCACCCAGATTTTTACTTGGATAAAAACTCCAGCCTGCGGCATCGCCCAAATTACCCGCTCGCTTTTCGCCATAAACCGCTCCATGGGCCTGGGCCGCATCTTCAAGTATGTTTAGCTTATAACGTTGCGCCAGTGTATGAATAGGATCCATATCACAACAGCGGCCGTAGAGATGAACGGGCAAAATAGCTCTTGTACGTTCTGTAATGGCAGGCTCAATTCGGGCTGTATCTAGTAGGTAAGTTCTAGGATCTGGCTCAACCAAAACCGGAGTCAGGCCCGCATGAGTAATACTTAACACCGATGCTATATAGGCATTTGACGCTACGATGACTTCACTGCCAATTGGAAAGTCCCATGCTTTTAAGACCAATGTCAGTGCATCGAGACCATTGGCAACCCCAATGCAGTGTTTCGTCTGACAGTAGTTGGCAAATTGCTGTTCGAACGCGTCAACTTCTCGACCAAGAATGTACCATCCAGACTCAATAACACGCTCAACAGCAGTACGAATAGCTACTTCATGCGGCTCGTTCACACGCTTCAGATCCAGAAAGGAAATCATTCTGAATCAGCCATAATCGGCTCACCAATCCGCCGACTATTTGGATAAGGTTCGTAGATGTAATCGTCTTTGTCGTAGAGTTCGTTCGAAACAACCAGCAAGATAGCGTTGCTTGAAAACTCATCCATGAGGTGCCAGTCTTCAGGCTCCAGTACCAGGCATTGGCGTGGATTTGTCAACTCAAATGTTTGTTCTTCACGCCCATTGTGAGAATATACATGGCAACTACCATTCAGGCAAATGAGGGCATTCCAGGCCTTGTGGTGCCGATGCCCAGCCCGAGCTGCCTTCCCAGCTTCATAAATATAAAAGACACGCTGAATTACACCCGGAATGATATCTTCAAAAACGGTTAGATTACCATTGCCCGATGTAAATGTTTTTAATTCGTAAAGTTGTGCCATTTACAAAGTAAGTTACGTTTGAAACCAGAAAGGTCATTTAAGGCCTTAAATATATTAAAATACCATTAAAGTAAGAAGTATCTAAAAAGCTACTTATCTATACTTCTAAGGATATGCTAAAATCGTACAACTTTACCGACAAAATAAGATTGTATGGCAAGCAAAAAATCCCCTTTGATGTAAATTATTTCGTCAGCGCTCAAAAATACATTATAATAGTTGATCCATTACGAAATCCTCATCTTATCACCATTGGCTGTTGGCTGGATATGGATTTACAAATTGTTTACTTACAGGAGTTATGCAAAAAAATAAGTTTTTACTTACAGGTCTATTTTTAATTGTCCTAGTAGTGTTGTACTACAGCTTTTTCGATGGAGGCAATATGACATCAGCCGACGGTCTGGACGAGTCGGTCAACCCAGTAACCTACCGCCAGCAGCTAGATGCCGCACGGACTAAGAAAGATCAGTTTTTTCGAACCGATAGTGAATCACCCATCAAGGATAAAGCAACCTTTGCTGGACTACGCTATTTTTCTCCCGATCCAGCTTATCGTGTCATAGCCCGCCTGGAACCCTTTGCCGATAAAACCCAGAAACTTGTCGTGCGCATGAGTGATGGTAATGAAGAGGTGTATGACAAGTTTGCTCATGCGGTATTTAGCCTGAATGGAGAGACCTGCCGATTATTAGTTGTAAAGCTCGAAAACACCTATTCCATTCTGTTCCGTGATGCAACTTCAGGAAAAGAAACTTATGGAGGAGGTCGTTACCTGGAACTTGATCCAGACAAACTAACCACTAATCGGGCTATCCTGGATTTTAATACCGCCTATAACCCTTACTGTGTCTACAATTCAGGGTACTCATGTCCCCTTCCTCCACCCGAAAATACACTACCTATAGCCGTTAAAGCAGGAGAGAAATACATAGCCCATGAGTAGGGCTATGTGGAGTGCGTGGAGTCAGTGAAATAGGTGGCGTAACTATTCAGTTCTACTTACGCCACCTATTTCACTGACTCCACGCACTCCACTTACATCACTTTCTCCTTACCTTTGTGGTAATTATCTGCATTGCCTCTGTATGGAAGTTTCCTATAAATGGTTACAAGAGTTTATTGAATTGCCTGAGTCACCCGAAGAAGTTGGCAAATTGCTAACGTCAACGGGTCTGGAAGTGGAAGGAGTCGAAAAAATTGAGGCCATACCAGGTGGCTTGGAAGGTGTTGTCATTGGTGAAGTACTCACCTGCGCCAAACACCCCGACGCCGACAAACTAAGCCTGACAACGGTAGATGTTGGCACGGGCCAACCCCTTCCCATTGTTTGCGGAGCTCCCAATGTAGCCGCTGGCCAGAAGGTAGTAGTAGCCTTAGTAGGAGCCACGTTGCACCCCAGCTCTGGCCAACCCTTTCAGATTAAAAAAGCCAAAATTCGTGGAGCAGCCTCCGAAGGTATGATCTGCGCCGAGGATGAAATTGGACTTGGAACGTCGCATGCTGGTATTATGGTACTTAGTACCGATCTACCAAATGGCACGCCCGCTGCCTGTTATTTTAACCTCGAAGCCGATTACCAGATTGCCATTGGTCTAACCCCCAATCGGATTGATGCGGCCTCCCACTTTGGCACAGCCCGGGATTTGAAAGCTGTTTTGAATCGGCCTTTGCGGTTACCTTCAGTAGAAGCGTTCAAGGTTGATAACGCCAATCTAACCCTCGATGTGCGGGTCGAAGATGAAGCCGCCTGCCCACGTTATGCAGGCGTAACGATCACGGGCCTCACTGTAGGCGAATCTCCTGATTGGCTAAAACAACGGCTATTGAGTATTGGACTGAATCCGATCAACAACATTGTTGACATCACGAATTTCGTTTGCCATGATCTCGGCCAACCCCTTCATGCGTTCGATGCGGCTAAAATTACTGGGGGGCAAGTCATTGTAAAAACCTTACCCGAAGGTACACCCTTTGTGACACTCGATGGTGTAGAACGCAAACTCAGCGCTACTGATCTGATGATCTGCGATGCTGAAAAGCCTATGTGTATTGCGGGTGTATTTGGTGGTCAGTATTCGGGCGTGTCGGCCCAAACCACTAGCATCTTTCTGGAATCCGCTTACTTCTCTCCTGCTTCCGTTCGGAAGACGGCTCAGCATCATGGCCTGAAAACCGATGCTTCGTTCCGATTCGAGCGGGGGACCGATCCTAACATGCCAGTATTTGCCCTGAAACGGGCTGTACTACTCATTCAAGAGGTGGCTGGAGGAACAATTAGTTCCGAGATTACAGACAGATACCCGAATCCTATTGAACCGTTTCAGGTATCTGTCCGCTACCGGAACATTGACCGGTTAATTGGCATTCAGATTGATCATACTGAAATCCATCGAATTCTGGAAGCACTGGATATTCAGGCTGAAGCGATCAGTACCGAAGGATTTGTGGCTGTAGTCCCCCCCTACCGCGTTGATGTTACGCGCGAGGCCGATGTTATTGAAGAAATCCTTCGGATTTATGGGTTGGACAACGTCCCATTGTCAGTTCATCTAGCAGCCGATTCACTATCAGAATTCCCTAAAACGGATCCTGATCAATGGCAAGGTCGCGTAGGGCAACTCATGGCGGCTAACGGATTTTATGAAATTCTTACCTTGTCGCTCACGCGTCCAGCGTATCATGAGGCCATCCGGGCATCATTGCCGGGTACCGATGTAACCTTGCTGAACCCACTGAGCGACGAGCTGTCTGTAATGCGGCAAACCCTCCTGTTTTCCTCCCTGGAAACATTGGTATACAACCTGAACCGTCGGCAAAAGGATTTAAAGACGTTTGAATTTGGCAAGGTCTATCATAAAGTAAAACTTGAAGATGGCTCGACTAAGTATATCGAACGTATGCGTCTAAGTTTAGCCATCAGTGGTAATCAACAGCCTGAAAGCTGGCTTCAGAAAAACCAGACAGTGGTTTACCATGATCTGGCAACCGCTGTGCAACGCGTGTTGAACCTGTTCCGGATTAAATCGTTCGAGACGCAAACTGCCGATTCAACCTTATTCCAGTATGGATTGACCTACCTAGTGAATAAGAAACCAATTGTCAGTTTAGGGCTCGTACAACCCAAACTTACCAAGTTGGTTGATCTGAAACAGCCTGTTTTTTACGCTGATTTTGATTGGCAGGCCCTCCTGAAACTGGCTACCAGTAAGGCTAGGTATGAAGAAGTGGTTCGATTCCCCGAAGTCCGGCGCGATTTATCGCTGGTTATCGACAAAGGGGTTAGCTTCGAGCAAATTAGCCGACTGGCACGCCAAACGGAGCGGAAGTTATTGCGTTCTATAAATGTTTTTGATGTGTATGAGGGCGAAAATCTGGGTACGGATAAAAAAGCTTATTCTGTAAGTTTTATGTTACAGGACGCAGCGCAAACCCTTAACGACTCAGCTATTGACAAAACCATGCAGCGACTCATGAGTGCTTTCGAGCAGGAACTAGGCGCCGTAATCCGTAAATAATGAGTGAATGAGTGAATGAGCGAATTAGTGAATAGCAAACAATCTGCATTCATTGATTCACTCATTCACTCATTCGCTCATTCACTCATTAAAACCGTGGTTAGCGAAAAACAAATCGTTGCGTTGGTGGAGCGATTCGAGCACAAACTCGTATCGCTCACTGGCCTGTATACGGAGGCCAAAAAGCAGATAGAGCAGCTAGAGCGGGAAAACGATGCGCTTCAGGAAAGCCTGAAAGAGGAGCAGAAATTAGTGATTGAACTACGTAAAAAAACAACTATCCCAGAAAAAAATACACCAAATTCAAAAGATAGTGGTATAATTGTAAAAGACAACCCGTCTGATAAAGATACGAATGCTGAATTAAAACAACAACTCGACGAGTATATCCGGGAATTAGAACGGTGCATAGCTCATTTGAGTAGTTTGTCATAAACCCAAATTGGCTCCGGGGATTAGTCCCCATCTGAGCCGACTGCAGCGATGGAAGAACTGCCAATTCGCGTAAAAATCGCCGACCGTGTCTACAAATTGTATGTAGAGCCGGATGCGGAAGCCGTTGTGCGCGAAGCCGCCAAGCTGATTCAGGAAGAACTGAAGCAATACCGGGAAAAGGGCTTTGCCGAAACGCAGGAAGCCCTGGCAATGATAGCCTTCGACTGCTTGGTCACCAAGCTCAGAGGAGAACGACAGATGCAGAGATTACAACAAATGGTGTTTGACAAAATAACTCAATTAGATCAGGTCGTCACGCCGGCCATTACAACATAGAAAACCGGCGGGCTGTCCACCCCGCATTACTCCGAGTTCGCGTTCAGGGCACTCGTATCGCAGCAGGTTGATGGTATATTTGTTCAACCCTAACGATATAGTCCAATGGACATTTGGTTAACGATTCTTGCTACCCTCGTAGGGGGTGGTATTGGCATAGTAATTGGCCGCCAGATGATGGCGAGCGTTCGTGGGAAGCACGAAAAAGAAGCGGAAGAGAAAGCAGCATCCATTTTAAAAAATGCTGAACTACAGGCCGAAACGATTAAGAAAGAGCGGATGCTGGAGGCTAAAGAGAAATATCTGAGGCTGAAAACAGAATTTGAAGAAACAACGAATCAGAAACGAAATCTACTTCTACAAAACGAGACAAAACTCAAGCAACGGGAACAGCAACTTGCTCAACAGGCCGATCAACAACGCAATCGCGAAGGCGAGTTAAATCAGCAGCGTAACGAAATTAATCAACAGAAAAACAGTCTCTCGCAGCAAATTGACGCGCTCAATAAACGTCGGGAAGATGTAGACCGACGGCAACAGGAAGCCGATCGGATGCTGGCCGATCAGGTTGCACAACTTGAAAAAATCGCGGGCCTATCTGCCGATCAGGCTAGAGATCAACTGGTCGAGACACTGAAAGCTGAAGCTGAAACCCGTGCGTCTTCCTACATCAAAAATATCGTTGAAGAAGCCAAATTAACCGCCACTAAGGAAGCCAAGAAGGTAGTAATCGAGACCATTCAACGGACAGCTACCGAGCATGCTATTGAGAACTGCGTGTCCGTTTTCAATATTGAATCCGATGACGTTAAGGGCAAAGTGATAGGTCGGGAAGGGCGTAACATCCGGGCGCTGGAAGCTGCAACCGGTGTTGAAATCATTGTAGATGATACCCCGGAAGCCATCATTATTTCAGGGTTCGACCCGGTTCGTCGTGAGATTGCCCGGTTGTCGTTACACCGGCTTGTGCAGGATGGTCGTATTCACCCAGCCCGGATTGAAGAGATCGTGGCCAAAACCCGCAAGAATATTGAGGACGAAATTGTGGAAATTGGTGAGCGTACCGTTATCGATTTGGGTATCCACGGCCTGCATCCCGAACTGATTAAAATGGTTGGGCGGATGCGTTTCCGGTCCAGTTATGGACAGAACCTCCTCCAGCACTCACGCGAAGTGGCTAAGCTGTGTGCCACAATGGCCGCAGAACTAGGTCTGAACGCTAAGTTAGCCAAACGGGCCGGTCTGCTCCACGATATTGGTAAAGTATGGCCCGAAGAAGCCGAGTTACCCCACGCCATTTTGGGCATGGAACTG
The DNA here is from genome assembly GCF_054776855.1 of Spirosoma migulaei. Classification (NCBI taxonomy): domain Bacteria; kingdom Pseudomonadati; phylum Bacteroidota; class Cytophagia; order Cytophagales; family Cytophagaceae; genus Spirosoma; species Spirosoma migulaei. Next base: position 479,324 of record NZ_BAAHBG010000010.1, read on the forward strand.
GCGAAAAAGTATAAGGAGAATCCCGAAGTTATCAATGCGATTGGCGCTCACCATGACGAAATCGAGATGACCAGTATGATTTCGCCGATTGTTCAGGTTTGTGATGCAGTTTCCGGTTCACGTCCTGGTGCCCGTCGCGAAATGATGGAGTCGTATATTAAACGCCTAAAAGAACTTGAAGAATTAGCGGGTAACTTCCCCGGTGTAACCAAGTGCTACGCCATTCAGGCCGGTCGTGAACTACGAATTATGGTCGACGCCGATCATGTTTCCGACGAACGGGCAGGCGTGTTATCATACGAAATTTCGCAGAAGATTGAGAAAGAAATGCAGTATCCCGGCCAGATTAAAGTGACCGTTATTCGGGAGATGCGAGCGGTGGCTTACGCGAAGTAAGTTACTTTATATTGGTTTTAATGTCAAGAAGGTGCCAAGGTCAGGCACCTTCTTGTGCATTTATGCAAACAGTACTGAATTTCACCAACCGAGGCTTACTAACTCCCAACGAAGCGATAGAAGTTAGTACGTCCATTTTCTATGATCGGTTTGTAGAAGCTTTTTCTACGTCAAAAACTCGCGCTGTTCTTTTTAATGAATGGATAAAATATAACCAGTTACTACGAAGCGAAATTGGTCAGGACTTTGTTCAGTGGGTGAATGGAAGTTTTGTAACTCTAAAACAAAACCCAAAAGACATTGATCTAGTCAGTTTTATACCTTATCAAATTTACGAGCGTCATTATCGGGTTTTGGATAATCTGTGGGCTGATAAGTGGGAGCGAGAAGGCCTTGATGCTTATTTTGTGAAAGTATATCCTGATAATCATCCGGCTTTCACTCATGAAACAAAGCGAAACTCGGAGCTATGGATCACACGTTACTCATTGACTAAACCAGATGAGACCTTTAGGCAATATTCGAAAGGTTTCCTAATGATTCAAATACAATGAATGAACAGGAACTAACGCAAAACTATATGAAAGCTTTCGACCACCTTCTTCGGTTGATTAGCGATGCTGATGATGCTATTGAGCGTTCTCAACAAGTGAGCGATAGTCTAAGTGTCCGGCAATATGAGCATCTAAAAAAAGATTACATTCAGCAGTTAGCTGATTTAATTAGCAGGGCACCCAAAACAGTTACTGTACAAGCTGTAATGCACTAAATAGCTACATGGATTTCTTAACCACCGTTTTACTTTTACTCGTCGGCGCGGGCGGGGGCGTTGCCCTGGCCAATACCCTGCGTAAACGAACTGGCACTACTGATGTTCAGCGGGACTCTGTACTCTTGCTTGAACGCATCGAAAAGGTATTCAAGGTGGTAATGGCCGAAGGTTATTTCTCAGAGATTTATAATTATCAGGATCAGAAAAAGATTTTATACCTCCTGAATGACCCTAAAAAAGCGATGGTCATTGCCAAATCGAAAGTGCTGGTTGGCTTTGATTTTGCTAAAGTTCGGTTTCGGGCGCCCGACAATGATTCCAAAAAGTTAATTATTGAGTCTTTTCCTCAACCTGAAATTCTATCAATCGATACCGATTACAAGTTTTACGACATTCAGGCGGGCATTCTTAATCACTTCAGCGGGGCCGATTATACACAAATTCTGGAAGAAGCTAAGCAGGCCATGAATGAACGGGCCATGCAGAGTGACTTACCTAAAATTGCCAACAACCAGATTCAGTACATGATGTACCAACTGGCGAGTTCAATGGGCTGGCAGCTTCAACTACCCGAAGCAGAACAGAAAAAGCTGGAGGCTATAAAAGCAAAAGCAGAGGAAGCGCCTAAACTGCCTGCCTTTCTGACACCCGAAGTAGATGAAGATGATGACATTTAACTAATTGGCCACTTTGCGGTTAAGTCATTAATGACGACAACTCCATGAAAAACTTTTCTATCTACCTCCTTCTTTTCTTCCCGCTCGTTTCCTACGCCCAGCTCGAAACGGAAGGCTGGCAAGTTTGCCAGGCGGGCAAAGTACGTTATTTTGGACAATTGGCCGATAACCCGAAAGCGCGGTTGGCTTACCCCGGCGATGCCTCTATTGATGTTACGTATTACGGTCTGGATCTGCGACTAACCGCAACGCCAGCCAGCCTTCGTGGAGCAGCCACCATTAGTTTGAAAAGTACAGCCTCTACTACCCTCACTAGCTTTTTTCTGGATCTTAATTCAACCTCTGCCACTACAGGTGAAGGATTACGGGTTGATTCGGTAAAAGCGGGTGCTCAAAAGCTGACCTTTCAGCATGCACAGAACAAGCTAACCATTACACCTCCTCAACCCCTGGCCAACGGGCAAGCCTTAACCTTAACGGTATTTTACCAGGGCATACCCAATAGCAGTGCCCAGGGCAGTTTCAAATTTGACCGGCATGAGACCACAAACGATCCTGTCATCTGGAGTTTAAGCGAGCCTTACGGTGCTCCCGATTGGTTTCCATGCCGGGATACACCCGCCGACAAAGCCGATTCATCGTCAGTACGTATTACTGCCCCGGCGCAGTTTGTGTCGGTTTCCAATGGCAAGCTCATTAGCACAACGACCAATAGTGACGGCACGAAAACGTACCTGTGGAAAAATAGCTACCCGATTGCCCAGTACCTGATTTCGATAGCCGTCTCAAACTACGCCCAGTACGATACGCCCTTTACGTATGGCAACCAGACAATGCCCGTAACCCACTATATCTATCCTGAAATTTTGCCTCAGGTTCAGGCCAATCTGGCCCTGACTCCCAGCATGCTTCAGCTATTTACCAATCGATTTGGGCCTTATCCGTTTCTGCGGGAGAAATATGGGCATGCTCAGTTTGCCCGGAATAATGGGGGGATGGAACACCAGACAATAACGTCAATGGGTGTTTCGTCGTTAACCCCAACGGTGATTGCTCATGAGCTTGCCCACCAATGGTTCGGTGACAAAATTACCTGCCGTGACTGGCAGAATATCTGGCTCAACGAAGGTTTTGCCTCGTATGGCGAAGCCGTATACACCGAGTCCATAGGTGGACAAACTGGGTATCGGTCCTATATGAATAATTTCATGAGCAGTGCTCGCCTTGCTGTTGGGAGTGTCTATGTCCAGAACATCAGTAATTTCAACAATATTTTTGACAGCAATCGTAGTTATGCCAAAGGGGCAACCGTCTTACACATGCTCCGGGGTGTAGTGGGTGATAGTGCGTTCTTTCGCACGTTACGTACCTATGTAGCTACTCCAGCCTTAGCTTATAATACAGCCGTTACCGAGGATTTCCAGGCCGTAGCCCAACAGGTTTCCGGCAAGGATCTGGCTTATTTCTTTAAACAATGGATTTACGGCGAAGGCTATCCAACCTATAAAGCAACGGTCACGGGTGGTGGTAAATTCGCTACGGTACGATTGCAACAGAGCAACACGAAGTCGACAAATCCAGCGTCGTTCACGATGCCCGTGCAAATGCTGGTTCAATCGGCTGCGGGCGATACAACGGTAACAGTCTTCAATGACCGCGCGGATCAGACCTTCACAGTACCCGGTCGTGGAGCTATTACCAATGTAGTTATCGACCCAAATAACTGGATTCTAAAAACCATCGAATCGACCACAACGAACTTAGTAACGGGTGTTGAAGACCCATCTCCAGTAGCTTTACGAATCTATCCAAATCCAACCACCGAAACACTGATGGTTGATTTTTCGGTTTCTGCAACAGGCCCCGTTACAGTGGCGCTGGCAAATTTGCTTGGTCAACAGTTGAAGGCCAATAATGAGTCGAATCTGACACCCGGCAATTATAGCCGAACATTGAGCCTGCGCGGCCTGTCGGCGGGTCGGTATACGGTTACGGTAGAAACAGCAGCAGGGGTACAGAGCCGGGTGGTTGTAGTTCGATGAGGATTGCTAATCCTCTAGCTGAGGTTCAATCTTTTAGTATAAAAAACCAAAAAGCCAGTGAGATAATCACTGGCTTTTTTCAGTAAACTATAGTCCTGTTTTTTTTATTATAAATATGTAGCAAATTCGGCCTGTTGCTCGTTTCAGAAGAAAACGAACTCATCAAAAACATGGCTAACGTTAGACTATTGGGGAGACTTTTTCTTTTAGTTATGGTAGGGAGTGTATCCTGCACTAAAAATAACTTAAACATACCAGAACCAGCACCAACTATAGCGGGTACGTACCAGCTCCTGACTACGAATGCTAGACTTCCAATTCAGGGCGACAACCTTACATTAACCATACAATCCGTAACCAATAATACGGTTGGTATTGTACTGCGTTCCAGCCTTAATGGGCAAGCTGTGGACAGTTTGACGTACCAGAAAGTAGCTGTAGAACAGAATTTCGACAGTTCACTTTTTTTGGGGGCAACCGCAATTAGTGTAGGCTGTATTAGTTATGCTATTTACTTATCTCCCCAAAAAACGACAGATCTTCTAAAAATGACCTGTAGTGAAAAAAACGTGATGTATTACTATTACACGCCCGCTGGACAAATGGGCGTAACCCTTATAAAGTTTAAAAAAGTCTAATCCGTATTCTGCGTACCCACCAACTTAGTCAAGTAAGCTGGTCGCTCACTTTCTCAGCAGAAAGAACGTATGCCCTGCCTCGCCTTCTGCCACAAAATGGCTATCAAGAATTGTGAAGCCCAGTTCGGTAAACCAGGCCTGGTATATAGCCGCATCTGCATGACTCCAATACATGCGGATACCAGGACTGATCCAGTCTTCGTCGGTACCTGTCCAGCTACCCGCCCCCACAACGCACAGGAAATAGCCAGCTGGTTTAAGCCACCCATGTATAGCAGTCAATAAACCATGTTGTTCCGCTACCGGAAGGTGAATAATCGAGTACAGGGCAATAACACCATCAAATGAGCTGTCTGGAAAAACCAGTGTGGTCATATCCGCTACGTCAAACTGCGCTTGCGGAACATTACATCGGGCCTGCTCAATCTGAATAGGTGAAAGATCTATCCCTACATAATGAACATATTCACTAAGATACCGGGCGGTAGGAATACCATCCGCGCATCCCAGTTCCAGCACACGCCCGTTAGCTGGAAGTAACTCAACCAACGTAGTCAGCCAGTCGCTATACCGGTTCGGATTTGCTCCTTCATAATGCAACCGATAGGCACTGCCCAACTGGTCATATCCCTGTTGAACAATACGCTTTGGGTCATCCATGCTGGTGTTGAAACTAGACTATTTCATAAAAGCCTAGTGTTGTGGCGGGGGCGGGTCCGCTAACGCCACAACACTAGGCTTTTCTCAATCTGTTATACTTCAATGCGGAACAGGTGCATAGGCAGCACATAGGGGTCAAGCTCTACGTAGTTCTGTTCGCCCTGCCAGGTATAATAAGCTCCCGTCAACAAGTCATGAACGGTGTAGGCCTGATCAGGAGCAATCCCTAACTGCCAGATGGGCACTTGCACGATACCCGCCCGTCGACTGTACGCATCCGTATTGACCACAGTCAATAGCCTGTTCGTCCCAGAAATCTTCAGGTAAGCCATAATGGCGTCGTCGTTGACTGCACAGAACGTCAGATTATTGGTCGTTTGCAAAGCTACGTTTTCCCGTCGAATCCGATTGACGAGCGTAATCAGGTAGGTCAGCTTATTGGTCTTCTCCCAGTCCCAATAGCGGATTTCATACTTCTCGGAGTTCAGGTACTCTTCTTTATTGGGGAATGGAACATGCTCCATTAACTCGAACGAGGGGCCATAAATACCATAGTTGCTCGATAGCGTGGCCGCCATAAAATAGCGAATCAGGAATTGTGGTTCGTGTCCGCCCTGTAGGCTGTACGGATTAATGTCGTGCGTGGTTGGCCAGAAGTTCGGGCGGAAATAATACCTCATTTCCCCCTTTGTTAACTCAGTCATATACTCTTCCAGTTCCTGCTTTGTATGGCGCCAGGTGTAGTAGGTGTATGAATGCGCAAAGCCTCCTTTCGCCAGTTCCTGCATCACTTTAGGCTTGGTGAAGGCTTCGGCCAGAAACAACATATCTGGAAACTCCTTTTTGACTTCGGCAATGACCCACTCCCAAAACGCAAACGGTTTGGTGTGTGGGTTATCGACCCGCACTATGCGAACACCCCAGGATGCCCACACCAGTAAAACGCGCTTTAGTTCTTCCCAGAGATTTTGCCAATCTTCTGTTTCGAAATAAACCGGGTAAATATCCTGGTATTTCTTAGGCGGATTTTCGGCGTATTGAATCGTGCCATCAGGCCGTTTCCTGAACCACTCGGGGTGATCTTTCGCCCACGGATGGTCGGGCGAACACTGAATAGCCAGGTCCATTGCCACCTCCATATCGTAGTTGGCTGCAATGGCAATCAGGTGTTTGAAATCATCGACAGTGCCGAGTTCAGGATGAATGGCATCATGCCCACCTTCTGCTGAACCGATTCCGTACGGAACACCCGGCTCGCCCGGTTGGCAGATCACCGAATTGTTTTTACCCTTCCGATGAGCGGTACCAATGGGGTGAATAGGTGGCAGATATAACACATCGAAACCCATACCCGAAATGCGCGGCAACAAGGCTTCTACATCTTTAAATGTTCCATGCTTTCCCTCTTCACGTGCCGCCGAACGGGGGAACAGGCAATACCAGGTGCTGAAACCGGCGCGGGCGCGGTCTACCTCTACGCCTAACTCGTGGTAACGGGTTGCGTGTTGCCGCTCAGGATAGCGGGCAGCGTAAAACGTAAACTGATCGCTTTCGGCAACAGATACGGCTTCGTCGTATCGACTTTCGTCCCGAAATAGGGCTGCCATTTCCCGGAGCACCTTTACATCAGCGGGTTCTTCAGCCGGTTCTGCCTTCTTTTTACCCTTTGCTTTGGTGCCCGTGGTTATCTTCCCTCCTGCCCGGATGAGCATGCCATCCACATAATTCGCACCCGCCAACAGTTCACTCGTGATCCGCTGGCCATCGGCTACTTTCAAATGAACTTCGTGCTGCCAGGAGGCTGGGTGATCTATCCAGGCTTCAAAGGTGTAGGTATATCGGCCTTGCTTTTCGGCGATAAAGGATGCCCCCCATCGATCGTTACCAAGAAGTGCCATTCCGGTTTCGGTCCAGGCGGTGTCATCAGCATGTTTATACACTAGAACGACCGCCAGATAATCGTGACCATCCGCGAAGATATCGGCTTCAACCGCCACCACATCACCGGGGATAGCTTTTATAGGAAATTTACCGCCATCAAGTTCTGGCGATACGCGCTCAATAACGACGCGCGATTGACCGGAAATAGTCGAGGGAACGCTCATGCAATCAAGGTTTGATTGATAAATCGTGAATAACAGGGCAATGTTACAAAAAAGCCGGATTATCAAACCCGGCGAATCTTGCCAAAAGGATTAAAGTAAGGTTTATTTTGCCCCGTCGGCCTTTGCCCCGGTAACCGCCAATTGCCCTATAACGGTACCTAGCTTCGTTCCTGCGTCGGCATCGAACCGAAAGTGGGTACCGCTATACAGCCCCGATAGCGCAGCTTCCGTTGCCTGTGCGTTTAAACGAGTAGCCTCATCAGGAAACAAATAGGCCAGCACAGCAACGGCAGCAGTCGAAACGGCAGCCCGGTCAGCTACGTAACCAGGGGCGTTTGGAATAGGCGTGGCCGTTTTTATAGTCGGGTCAATTTGCGACGGGCGCGGCACAAAATACGTATACATCGTTCGCCAGCTGGCTGTTGTTGCATCCTGCATCGCCCGATTCAACAGCGCATAGGTCCGGGCTGTTCGTAGTTCATTCTGTCCCTCCTGCCGAATAAGATCTTCGACCAGAAAATTCCAAAGTCCAGACAGCGAGTACGTACTGGGGCCATTATCCCAATAACTGGCAATTCGCCACTGATCGCGGGTGCGGGCATTAGCCAGATCACGAACCTCACTCAGGGCTTTTTGAAACTCGGCGGATGTGGTAGCGGGCGGAATGGCGGGCGATGCCCCGATAATAGCCGTTGAGTCGTACCAGGTTTTTACCTTACCCGCCAGTGGCAGTATAGGCGCTCGCTCTGGCAGTTCAATGCTTTTCCATTTCTGGTCGTAGGGTGCTTTAGACAGCGCTGTTTGCCAACTGTTTGTTGGGTCAGTAGCAGCAGTAAAGCGGTCGTTTTTGGCACGATCAATCACTTTAGTGACCAATGCAGCCCCCAGGTCTTCACCGGCTTTCAGGTCGCTGGGTACATTGCCTCCGGCCCATAATCGGCTTTGTTTGTGTTCGGTCGCTTTTGCTTTCAGCCAGCTGGCTTCATTCGGAAAAAAGTAGGCCAGCATCTGGCACGATGCTTCGGCAATGGCTGCATCTTCTGATGGATAGGATGGCACATTGAGTATGGGCACTCGGGCCACAATACCCTGTTGTTCCAGCGATGGCCGGTTGTACTGATACTTAGCCCGCCAGGCCACCACCAGTGCATCATATTGAGCCACACTTAACAGCGCATAGACTCGGGCAGCAAACGGCGGACCTGCATATGGATTACCGGCATCGGCTGATGTTGTCTGCCCGGTTAAGTAATCGTAACCCGGCGCTATATTATATTTTGCCACCAATTGCCGGGCAATCTGGTTCCAGCGAATAACGCCCCCGGCAGCCCAGTAATTAACAGCCGTATTCTGTTCGGGCGTAGCCGCCAGCACACCGTTTTTCACATCAGAAAACTCCTGCTTATAGGTATCTGATGTACTGGCTACGGGTTGAGGAATCGTTATATCTATGGCCGATTTCAGGATAATGGTCCGCCAGGTACCGCCATCGGCATCGACTGATGTAGGGACAATAAAAGGCAGTACACCCTCGTCGATAATAGGCTCTTTGCAGCCTACTGTCCACAGCAGTAATGCACTTAAAAGGATCGAAAAACTACGCGCTTTCATGTAGATAAACCTCACCCCAACCCCTCTCCTAGTTTAGAAAAGGGGCTTTTTCATGCCCTGGAGTGCTTAAAAAGCATGAATGGTTCCATATAGCAGGCAACTAGTTATTTGCGGTCCAGTGACCAATGACTACGCCTGCATTGAGTTGTGTGCTTTTGCCGATATTCCGGCCATCGAGTGTCGTGTTATAGCCTGCCGTCAGCCCGAACTGCTTTAACAGCCGCAGGTAGGCCGTTGCTCCAACTCGTGTAAACCCAACGGCATTGGTCGGAAACGGAATGCCCGGACCGATGTTGGTACCGTCGCTATGCGGTGTTTGACGTTGGAACCAGGCATCTATATTGAACACTTTTGTGACAATGCCCGCCCGGACAATGAGTTCCGTAACATCGGGCACATTGACTTTTAAGCCACTGTTTGGATTCAGTTGGCTGGGGTCGTAGGTATTCACGATGTGATCAAGCTTGACCTGTCCGCGCCGAATGTAGCCGTACTGACCGGTGATGAAAAAGTTAGGCGCTTTAAAATGCAGCAACGTTCGGCCATCCAGATTCTGCGACCCACGGCCAATAGCTACGAGTGCGTCGTTGACATAATTCTGCATGGGCATAGAATACCCAACGGCGAATTCCCAGGAGAGCTTGGTCTTCCCAAACTTATAGTCGTACGCTTCCCAGCGCAGTGTACCCGATACATCCTGAAAGCCCTCCTGCTTAGGAAAATAACCCGCGCTGGCCTGGGTACGAACATAAGGAGCAGACACAATCAAATCGAGGTCGTAGCCTAAGCCGTAGGTGCCAACGACCGTTAGGGTCTGGGTAGTAACCGTACCCAGATTGGGGTTCTTTGTTTCTGTCGTGTTGATATAATACGTATCGTAGGTTTCCTGCGCGCCAAAGATGGCCAGACTGGCCTTTCGTTGCCCTCGCATGAAGCCGTCAATTGATCCCTGAGCACGGGTTTTCTGGGCCAAACCCAGTAAAAAACCAATGCTGACAATGTAGGCTACTAATCGCATAAACTTATGGTAGGTGGTACAAAAGTAGAGGTTCAACGCCAGCATCTGGTATTTATTGACGTTTTCCTCGTGAGTGGTCACCAAAAAAGCCGGACTGGCGGTCCGGCTTTGCATGCTTATGGAGCATCATCCCGCCTGGTATCGGGGTGAAATGTGCGCCACGAATGCCAGAACTCCTGATGCGCTTTGGGGATGGCGGCAAGTCGCTTTCCAAGCAAGGGACCCGCTACGCAATGTCCCCGCCAAGTCCAGACCGACTTGGTTTCCTGGTCGGTGAGTTGGCGATTGGCGTACTGAAAGTTGAGCGTTTGTACACCAACCCGTCGGCTCCATACGCCAAACGACATACTGTCGGGAGCCATGGCTAGCAGCATAGGTTCCCCGCCTACTACGTCGCTCAGGATACGCTTCGTTTCCAGTTTATTCCAATCGTAGGCTTTGCTAAACCCTGCTTTCTCCACACCAATAACCCACGATTTGGGTTTCCACGAAGCGGAGTCACGGTGGGTGAGTTTCCCCTTCGACAGGCCCCGGTCGTATTTTTCCATATTCTCAAACTCATCAGCAAAAGCTGGATCTGCCTGCAACACACGCGTATTGGGATGTTCCGCAGCCCACTCGCCCATGGTCATCTGCCGGCCTGGCAGTTCGCTTAGGCTTTGTCCCTTGAGTGGGCCAACGATAGCCTCTCCTGTTGCCTGCCGCCACCAGGAACTGGTACGTTTGTCCTCGAACATGGCATTGAAATGGTCCATCCCTACCAGCCGAAATTCATCAGCCTGCCCTTTTACGATCGGGCTAAATACGCGACCTGTTCGGCAAACGGTACAATAGGTAATCATAACGGGCTGGCCACCCACTGTGTCGCGCACCTGATGGTGATAACCAATCAATTGCAATGGATAAGCCGTAGCCTGTCCCATCGACTCAAAACCGACCACGAGTTTGTTTAGCGGAATTTTATTCTCACTCATCGGCACCACCCGCTTTTGAATAGGTTGCTTAAACATCTGGTCGGCCATCATCTCCCTATTGACCTCATACAACACTACGCCGTACAATAATACGAGCCCACCTGCGACATACCGATGCCATACTCGACGGGGCTTCATGATGATCAAAAAGGCAGGGTAAGCCAATAGCAGCAACCCAACTATTCGAAGCCAGGTGATGTTTTGGTGCAACCAATACGCCAGTTCAACACGGCCGAGTGCGGCCTGCCCCGTTTCGGACTCAGTAAGACCAAGCTGACTGCCGGGGAAGGGCATAATGAAATAAACACTCAGTACCTCAAGAACAATCAGCAGGAGAATCGGAATCAGAAAGAGCAACAGGGAGCGCTTCATCGAATTAGGGGTCAGGCAGTTAACTTGGATGGAGGCATATAATGGTCTTCGTGTGTGTACCCATACTCGGCTACTTTCTGAGCGCGGTATCGGTACAGACCTGGGTCTTGGGGGGCCCAGGTCGCTAACCCATCAACATAGCGATTGAACATGCAAAACGCGGCAGCAATCAGCACCGTGTCATGAATATCATGATCTGTAGCGCCTTCGGCACGGGCAGCATCTATCTGTTCTGGTGTTACAGCCTTGCCTCCCTGCTGAACGCTCCCGGCAATCACCAGCAGGGCCTTTAGTTTAGGGCTGATATCGGCAGTTGCGGGATCGCACTTGACCGATTGAACGAGACTCCAGTCTTCATCGCCGAGATGATGGCTGGCAACTGCTCCGTGAATAGTCTGACAGAAAAAGCAATCATTCAGCGATGACACATAGGTCGCAATGAGTTCCCGTTCCCCTTCCGACAAACCCGACTCGGGTCGGCTTGCATTCGTCCGAAGTAATACATTGACCAAATCGTTGAGCGGACGGGCGGTTTCAGGGCTGAACGCCATTGGCCCCCGGATGCCGGGCAACCCGGCGGGTAGTTCGATATGTGGCATAGGTTATTATGGTTAGGTATATATAGCTGGTCATTTTGATTCTATGGATTCTGTTGGAATTTCGAGATGTATCGTCAAAATCAATAGAATCCATAGAATCTAATGGATCTCGTCATTTCTCCCAGGCTAACTGGTTTACCTTACGTCCGATGGCGTATCCCATGCGTAATCCTTCTTCACAATCCATGCGGTAATGAACGCCCAGCACAACCCGGGAATACGCATTTTCCTGGGCCATCTCGTAGAAGCTATTGAAGCTCCGGGGTGTACCATTAAACTCGGTTCGTCCCTCGTGGCAGCGGTCGGTCATAGCGTACTCAGCGCCGTAAATATTCGTCAGAACTTCAGCCGCTACTGCTCCGAAACAGGAATGCCCGGACGGATAAGCTGGAAACGGTGGTGTAACCCCTACCGCAACACTAATTGGATTGTTCAATCGGGTAACCCAGGTTGGATCAATCGTTTTGCGGATATACGTAATAGGGCGCTCGATGTTGTAGATGTATTTAGAGTTCCAGCACGCTACGCCAATGTCGCTCAGGCCAATGCCGATTTTAGTATACGTATAAACGGCTTTATCTAACGCTACCTTTTCTTTGATAACGACTTGTTGAGCAACAGCCAGCCAACGACCAGCGGGTTCGAATGTTAGTTTGTAGATATCATCACTCCAGAATTCACCAATCCATTGTTGCTCTTTCGATAGCGGAGTTGTATTGGAATAAACTTCCAGCCCCTGCGCAAACAAGGTCGATTTCACATTAGTGCTGTAGTCTAAAGGAGCCTTCGCTAGTTTATCAGCTTCGCTGGCTACAAACGTTCTGACTTTGCCCCAGTAAGGCAACAGTGCCCGGCTGAAGTCGGGTGCTGTTGGCTGCCATTTACCGACGCCCGTTGGTGGCACATAGTCGGCAGGTTGGTTGCGGAGGTAAGCGGCATCACCAGCGGCATCTGTTTTCGAATACGCGAATACAGCCGCGGCCACATCCTGACCAAACTTTTTTGACCGATCCAGCTCATCAGTCGATCCGACAGCCGTAGCCAGTTTTGTATGTAAACTATCGATTTTGGCTTTATCGGCATCAACGACGTGTGGGAAAAAGCCTTTCATCATCAGGTAATAGGTCTCGTTCACAGCTACATCCCAGCGATACACCTTGCCCGATTCTGCTTTCGGGATCACGAGGCCCGAAAATTTCGACGCCACCGACTGATACTTCGCCGAACCAGGCACAACGGTTTCGTAAGCGGCCAGCCCGATATAGCCTAAAGCCCGAGCCGCCACCGGGGGCCTATAGCCGGGCGCATAGCGCTCTACTTTCAGAAATAAATCCATCCACTGCGTTGCCACTGAGGCATCTGTGGTAGATGCGGTCAGGACCGGCGCAACATCATCCGTTTTGGGCTGGCAAGCCGCCAACATCCACACAAAAGCAATAAGTAAGGTGTAACGAATACTGTAGTTACGGCTGGTTATACTGGTTTTCCATGTTAACTTATGTGTAAAAAAATTCATGGTTGTCTTTATAGTTAGTGTAAAAAATAGTGAGTACTTGGCGGCATACCATTTCTTATACACTATGGGTTAAGTATCGGTGGCAACGTATATGAAGTAACTATTTACCCCATTTAACTCTCTTCAATTATCATGTATTCCATAGTAACATACTAGCAACAATAGTGCCCCAGCTACAAAGTAGCCAGGGACTATACCAACCTATCATAAAGAAGTAGAAGAACTGGCGACATGGCCAGCCTTTGGTAATTGGTAGCCTACAGTTCCCATCCGTTCCCCCATTGCTTCATAAGCCGTGGGATCGGTAGGTGTCAGCGTAGCGAGTCCATCTACATAGCGATTATACATGCAGAATGAAGCCGCAATTAGTACGGTATCGTGAATGTCTCCATCGGTTGCCCCTTCAGCACGAGCGGCTGTTACCAGATCGTCTGAAACGGTACGCGCGTCGGCTTGTACGTGATCAGCAATGGTGAGCAGGGCTTTCAATTTGGCTGAGATTGGCGCAGTGTCTGGATTAAGTAAGGTCTGATCAACCAGTGCGCGCTGATCGGCATAGAGGTACCGGGACGCAGCCGCGTGACTGTTCATACAAAAATCAGTGCGATTCTGCTTCGAAACGAACGCAGCAATCAGTTCCCGTTCGGCATTGGTGAGCGTACTATCGGGCGAACCGGCACGCAACAGAGCTTGTGCCAGATCGTAAAGATGTTGACCGGTATCCGGGCGGTACATGACGAGACTCCGAATACCTGGAATGCCATCAGGAAGTGTGATATGTGGCATAGAAAAATGAGTGAAAGAGTGAAAGAGCGAAAGGGTGTATAGTAACCGGATGGCCCCACTCATTCACTCTTTCGCTCGTTCGCTCTTTAGATAAACCGCAACAAATGCAATCAGAAAAGCAGTTGAGAATAAGACCAACGCATTACCAATACCGCCCAAGGCGGTTGTCAACGAACCAACAAATAGCACTAATGTGGCCGTAAACAGTCGTCCAATATTAAAGCAGAATCCAGTGGCCGTAGCCCGAATTGAGGCTGAAAATAAGGTAGGCACATAGCTGGACAATGACCCCTGACTAATCCCAAAAAATAGGGATACGAGCGCCAGTTCGCCATAAATGACGGGCGAAAAAGACTGATTCGTCAGAAAAAGCAAGCTGCAGGCCAGAATACAACCCGCAAAGGTGAACAGTAAGGTTTGGCGAGCACCAAACTGGGCCACCAGAAAGCCTGATGCAATACCTCCTAAAATGCCCCCCATTCCCAGTAGCATCATGGTAATGCCCCGTTCAGCCTGACCAGTCTGGCCCAAGGGCAGCAACGATTGCACCCAGGTTGGTATCCACGAGAAAATCCCCCAAAGACCAATCAGCACCGACCCAAAAATGATGGCGCCACTAATAACGTTGGATTTGTTTTCAGCGCTAAACAAACTGGCTGGGCGTACCTGAGTTTGGGGACGCCCCTGTTGCCACATAACCGATTCGGGCAGTAGTATCCAGATCAGGACAGCCACTAACAGAGGAACCAAACCGATCCCGAAAGCCAGTCGCCAGTCGCTAAACCCACTTGCCAGTCCACCCGTAGCCACAATACCAACCGGGAAGGCCGTTGCCAGTACACCCAACACAACAGGCCGTGACCGCACAGGCCATACCTCCGATATATACACGGTCGACACGAGCAGAATTCCACCTACACCAGCGCCTGTCAACGCCCGAAGCAGGAATAATACATACTCATTGGGAACGGTAGTTGTTGCCAGCATAGCACCACCGCACAGGGCTGTTGCAAAAACCAAGGCCCGAACTCGGCCGAAGCGATCGGCCAATGGGCCGAACAGGAATCCGCCAATCATCCAGCCATACAAAAACGCGGCACTGACCCACGAACCAACTTTGCCCAACTCATCAGGCGACGCTGTTCCGCCAAGCAGTTGAGGAATGGCTACCGGCAAATAAGTTGCCATGAGTGTACTGGCCGTCCCTCCGAATAGATAGGCCACTATACAGAGGATAAAACTCCCCCAGGGTAGCTTTAGACGTTGTTCCTGATCCACAGGCAATTGAATTGTTTCCATGGCTTATTTTGGTTAGAATTAGCGTAACATCCCCTGATCAAACGTGAGCGATATATAGTATAAGCCACCTACTGCTGGCGAACCGTAAGCCTGCACGACGTACTGATTCGTCAGGTTCGATGCGCCAATTTTCAACAGGGTTTTGTAAGCAGGCAGCTTCAAGGCTACCTGAGCATCGAGAAGACTATACGCCTGGATGTGGCCTGGTCGCAGGTCATTGAACGACCCAACCCAATCGAAGGCTTCCTGCCAATGCCAGGCTATGTTGAAGCCAACATTTGGGAGAATGTTCCGATGCCCAAACGTTACGTTCGTTTTGAAACGGGGCGTATTGAAAGCCGGAATATTGTTTGGATCGGCGTTTTGCAAATTGAAGGCCGACCAAGTTCCGTTACCTGTTAGGTTATAGCCGCCAAGTGTACTGTAGGTCAATCCAAGTGTGGCTCCTTGTGCCGTAACGCGGTCGGGGGCGTTAGTATATAATTGAAATGCCTGATAAGTCGAATTCAGAATATCCTGTGCAGCAGCGGGGTTGATGCTTCCATCGGCAGCCAGCACGGGACTGTTTGGCCGAATGACTACAGTGTTCAGGATGAAATTGCGGTACGCCCCATAGTAATAATTGGCATCGAGCGACAGGCGGCTCGTAAGTAGTGTACGATAACCAACTTCGAAACTCTGTACCCGCTCAGGCGCAATGTAGGGCACGTTCGATTTCACCAGTTTTGCTTTGTTATTCAGAACGGCCTGCTGCGGGCCAACCTTATTCACATCGGCCAGGAAGCCGTTTACAAAGCCCCCAATGCTGGTAGAATTGAACGAGTTTTCGTAGACGTTCATACCAGCACTATTACTCGGTGCACCACCCAGAATCGTGATTGGACCAACGTTGAGTTTAATAAACTGATCGCTGGGGGTAGGATTCCGGAAGCCGGATTGGAACGAGGCCCGAAAATGGTGACGGTCAGTAGGAGAAAACACGGCCGAAGCACGGGGCGTAAAATAACCTGCAAAATTCTGGTTCTTATCGTACCGACCCGATACGGTTAGTTTCAGCTTGTCGGCCAGCAACGATTTGCTAAGTTGGGCAAACGTACCAAACTCACTGTACAGGATTCGTCCGCCTTTATCATCAAATAAGGTTCCGTTTGTAAACAGACTATACTGCCGGAAATTACCACCTACCAACAACTCCGTCCCGGTAAGTCCGGCCGCTGCCAGGGCCGATGTCAGGTTATACTGCGCATCCGCATGGTACATGTTGGTTTGACTCAGAATACCAGCGCCCGCTAAGCCCTGAATACCAATCAATCGCGCCTTCTGCTGCTCATATTCGGCAGAGCCAGGCAGCAAACGTCCCTGATCGGCAAATGAGCGGGCAGTAGCCTGGTCGCTGGCCGTTACGCCCTGCACTTTCCCCTGATAAGCAGCCGTATACCGGTCGAACCAGGTTTGATCGGCTACATTGGGCGCTACTACATTCCCATTTAAATCGCGAACCCAGGTCCGGTCAATTTGCTGGCCCAGCGAACGGGTATTGTACGAATCATGCGAATCTTCCTGATTAGTGTAACCCCGAACAAAGAAGTTCGTCCCACGCAGCTCAATACGATGCTGCAAAAGAGAAAAGCCATTGACAGAGAACCGGTTACTACCGGTATAGTTGGTCGTTCCTTTCGCGAAGTTATACGAGTAAATTGCTTCCAGGTTTGGCGTGATGCGATAATGAAGGGCACCATTCAGTTTCAGGCTATAGACATTATAATCGGTCAGGTATTTTTCCTGATAACCGGTGCGAGACACTTTGCCAATATCCGTAATGGTTCGGTTTATCTCATCGCCATAGACATTCAGGCCATTGTAAGCTGGATTCGACGGCCCCCGTTTTTCGGGCGAGGTAGTTGCATCGACATCCGTATAATCCGTTGCGAACCAGTCGAGTCCTTTCATATACGAGGCCACCAGTTTGAACGCCAGTTTATTATTGAACGCTTTGGCATACCGAAAGCCATAGTCCTGATACAGAGCCACTCCCGTGTTCGAATCGTTGATGTGATTCACACCCAATTTGGCCTGAACACTCAATCCCTGATACCGGAACGGGTCTTTACTGGTCATCAACAAAGCCCCGTTGAAGGCAGCAGGACCGTACAATGCCGAAGCGGCTCCCGCTACTAATTCGGCACTTTCGGCATCTAAATCACTCAGGCCAAACAGGTTGCCCATCGCGAATCCAAAGCCAGCCGGTTGATTGTCAATGCCATCAATCAATTGCAGAAACCGGCTGTTGCCCGTGCTGGCAAACCCCCGTGTATTGATCTGCTTGTAGGTCAGGCCACTCGTGACCATATCAACCCCTTTCAGGTTATTGAGACCTTCATAAAATGTAGCCGATGGTGTTTCGCGAATGGCTCTGGAATCCATTTTCTCGACCGTTACCGGAGCGCGCAGTAAGCTTTCTTCCACCCGCGAGGCAGCCACAACAACATCCTGCAAGGAGTTGGTAGCCAGCCGGAGCTTTACGTCAATAGCCTGATTCGCATCGGGTAAGACAACCGTCTGCGCTTCGTGCCCAACCATCGAAATCATCAGTGTAACAGGTCCGCGCTGATTCGTTGTTAACGAGAAGCCACCATTGGTGTTGGCAACCGTACCCGTCAGTTGACCTTTTACAAGCACACTCGCTCCGGTGAGCGGCTGCCCTGTTTCAGCATCCCGTATCGTACCCGATATCCGGCGCGATTGCGCCTGAACGGTCAGAGCGGTTAAAAATATCATTGCGAATAGGGCAATGAGTTGTCTTAGTTTCATATCTGTTCAGAAAAAAAGCAAATGATGAGGTAGGCCGACCAAAAAACGCTTGTTTTCAGTCGGTGAATTAAATTCCCGTAAGTCGGTGAAATTGGTTTGTTTCTCGATGCGCTGTTTGGCCACTTGAGCCTCACGATCAATGGATTAAATCCCTGTCAGCCGGTTAATGTGTTTGCGTTTGATACCCGCCCGGTGGACGAACATACCCTCGTCCTGTAATTCGCTCGCCCAGCATCTGGTAAAATGCCGGATCGGTGGGCGCTACGGTTGCCATCCCATCCACATACTTATTGTATAAGCAGAACAAGGCAGCAATCAGCACCGTATCGTGAATCTCGCGATCAGTGGCACTGGCTTCGCGAGCACGGGCAACTGCTTCGGGCGATACGTCTCTGCCATTTTGCTGCGTAAGCACGGCAATCTGGAGGAGTGCCTTCATTTTCTCGCTGACGGGTGCCGTTTCAATGTCGTATTTCACTGCACGAGCCGTTTCATCGTCACCTAATAATATATCTGCCGCTTTCGTATGGGCTGCCTCGCAGAAGTTGGTACAGTTCCGCGACGATACCAAGGCAGCAATCAGTTCCCGTTCGCCCTGCGACAGCGTTGACTCACCCCGCAACAAGATCTGCGTGAGTTCACGAATGGGCGCAGCAGTATCTAACCGATATTCGAGCAGACCTGTAATACCCGGTAACTGCTCTGGTAATGGGATATGTGGCATAGTTTGAATAGATAATGAACAATGGTTAATGAATAATGGATAATGTAGAGTGGCTGGGACAGGTTATTTTACATTATCCATTGTTCATTATTCATTAACCATTAAATTATAGTCCCGACCCATCAGCTTTAGCGCGTGCGATAGCATAGGCACCGATCTTCTTGCCATGCTCCAGTCCACCATTCGAGTCGAAGCGATAGTGAATCAGACCATATACCCTTGAGGTAGAGGCTTCCGACGCTTGTGCGTCAAAATCAGCTGCTTTATCCGGGAAAATAGTACTGAGTACCGTAGCGGCTGCGGCTGAAAAAGTGGAGTGCCCTGACGGGTAAGACGGGAAATTTGGTAACCCAACGGATGTTTTCATCCCAAACTGTTGTGGACGTGGATAGTAGTAGTAGTACTTGGCGTCCCAGCAACCAACGGCGGCATCCTCCAGGGCAGTGCCTACCAGCGCCAGCGTCCGGGCCATGCGCACCTCGCTGTATTTAGCTTCATTGGCAGCATTGGCCGCCGTGCGATGCCAGTGTCCGGGTGGTGTATAGCTACCAGCGCCATCGGACCAATAATTGGCAACACGGGCCTGTTCGCGACTTTGGCTTTTGTTGATTTGTTTCAGCTCATCCATGTCTTTCTGATAAGTAGCATCATTGAGCGCGGGTGGCGGACCGGGGCGCAATTGAACTAAGGTTGCTTTATCAAAATTCCAGGTCGATACGGCACCAAAATTCGGTAACATTGGTGGGCGCGCTGGACTTTCCTGACTCACCCAGACTTCGGTAAGGCCACGTTCTTTAGCAGCCTGAATCATACCCGCCGTTACGGCCTGGTTATTAGCGGCACTCATACCATCCGTTTTAGCGCGCGCCATTACTTTAGCAGCAGCCTGATTACCTAAATCAACACCCGCACTGAGATCGCTCGCTACATTCATTCCCGCCCATAAGCGGCTGTTCTGATGTTCAGCCAGTTTAGCATCTATGAAGGGAACTTCGCCGGGGAACATTGCTTTTAAAACCACAGCCGAAGCGGCTGCCACAACGGCATCTTCCGACGGATAAGCAGGCAGCGAAGACGTCGGCAGCGCAACCCGAACAGTAGCATCTACTTTCGATGGAGCTACCCGGTTAAACTTGTATTTGTAACTCCAGGCCGCTACCAGCGCATCGTATTGAGCCACGCTTAGGTAAGCGAGCGCACGGGAGGCATAGGGTGGGTTCGCAAACGGGAATTTGGGATCAGCCAGTGGGTTAGCGGCATCAGGTACCGGGTATTTACCATCGGCGTTTGACGCGGGCGGTATGTTATAACGGGCGCATAATTCGCGGGCAATCTCATTCCAGCGATACACGGCACCCGTGCCCCAATACACAACGGCTTCCTGCTGATCCTGCGTTAAACTCGCCGATTTCGATTTGAGGTCAGTTAGTTCAGCCTGATACGCTGCCGACGATGTTGAGGCTGGTATAGCCACTGTTACATCGGTAGGCGCGGTCAGCACGTAGGTTTTCCAGGTACCCGCTTTATCATCGACACTCGCGGGCGTATAACCAACGCGTTGTGGTTCAGAAATGCTTTTATCACACGAAACCAAGGCAACGGTCAGACCAGCGACAATACTACCAAGTGCAAGAATTCGATTGTATTTTTTCATGACGTTACGGCTATTTTTTGAAATTAATCTGATAAAGTACACCTACTGTATAGCTGGTGCTTTGGCCAACATTTAGCCCATCAACAACGTAGCCGACGCGTGCATTTACGCCAATGTTGTGAGGCTGAAATTTACCATACCAACCCACCGACGTAGCCTGCATGTTGTTCGTTAGGTAAGGCATATCGTTCCGGCGAATATTATCGCCACTCAGGCAGGCTACACGCTCGGCCCATACTTCGGTTTGCCATCCCTTACGCAATACACCTAACTTAATCGCAGCATCGTACGTGTTAGGTACCTTAACCTGGTTGGTGTTGTACACCCGGTCGTCGGCCTGATAGGCGTCCTGGTCTATTGTACTATTGCTCCGCCAGCCGTAGCTGCCATAGGCTGTCAGGTACAGACCCGTTCTTTTCTCTTTATAATTGGCCAGTAACCGTCCTGTGAACGTGCGGCATTGCATACCGATAGACATTGGCATAAAACTGGCCACGTAGTTGCCTACTGGAATCGACCCACCCACAATGGCATTCACCGAGAACCCTCCAGCCTGTACAGCTTTTACTTTCAGCCAGGCCGATACGTCCTGAATGCCCTGCTGCCCCATCAGATTACCCGCACTGTTGCTTGTCCAGATATAGGGCAGACTCATAATCACATTGACCCGCTTGCTAATCCCAAAGGCAGGCATAATCATGACACTCTGCGTTGTTTGCGTGCCAATGTTAAAATTCTCACGCTTCAACGTATTCTCCCAATACTGATTCCAGGAACTATGGCCGTACATGACGGCGGTACATAGCTGGTTTTTACCCATGTAGATCGCATCATTCGGCATCTGTGCCTGGGCCGCAAACGGCGACAGCAGAGACACGATGAGCAGGCATTTTAAACTTGTTTTCATTGGTTAATTATAAAATAGATTGGTACGATGGACATTTAAATAGTAAGGCCCACTGTCAGCACGGCGCTTCGGCCATCAGATGGCCACACACCCGGACCGGGGTAAAATGTAGGGCGTTTGGTGAAGTACTGCTGGTTCAATAGGTTATTGACACTGCCCCGGATGGTCAGCGACTTTTTAATTCGCCAGGTGCCGTTCAGATCCCACAGGCTATAGGCGGGTACTGGCCCAATAGCACCATTGGCCGAAGGAACAGCCGTGTTAAGCGCGTCGGAGAAGGTTTGGCTTACGTAGCTGTATTGTAGCGTCAGGCTGGCGGTTCCGTAACGAGCTGTCAGGCCGTTTCGGGTAGTCCAGCGCGGTGCCGACTCAACCTGATGCCCCGTCACGTTCCGATTCTCCGTTCCGGCCGCAACAACGCCATTGATATAACGGGCATTGTTGAAGGCCGTCGAACTGAAACCGCTCAACAGGAATTTCTCCGTCCGCAGAATCTGAGTTTCAATTAAGGCTTCTACCCCCGTGCTCCGGCTGTCGCCAATGTTGGTGCGAAAAACGTAGTTCGACCCATCCGAATTGGTCAACAGCAGCGTTCCCAGCCGATTTCGGTACAGCAGATCGAACACCGTAACGTTTACATGTACACCCTGCCAGTGCCCATCCACCCCGATCTCCGCATTGTAGCCATACGCATCTTTCAGGCTTTTGTCAATCCGTTCGTACACCGATGTTGGAATGATGTCCTTAAAGACAACCGGACGATACGCCTGCGACCAACCACCATAGATTTTCACCGCATCATTAATGCGAAACTGACCATTAATGCCCAGCAGCGCAAAATGGTGGCTAATATCCGTTGGGAGATTACCTGGATCGTAATACGAAATAGTACCCCGCATTTCGGTCTTGCCATTTTCAATCCGAATACCCGGCGACACCATCAACCGATCGGTCAGGTGAAACTGATTCTCGACAAAAATGGCAATGTTGTTCGTCCGAAAATGTAGGTCACGCTTAAACGGGCTGGTCAGAGTGAGGTCGTAATCGCTGGCGGTGGTGCCAACGCCCAACTGACGGCGGTGTAAATCGGTGCTGATCAGTTGGATACCCGCTGCCAGAGCGCCCCCAATGCTACCCAGTTTATAGCGATGCAGTAAGCGGGTTTCGGAGGTATAGCTATTGAAGTTGTCAATATCCACCTGACGGGCTTTGTACTGTCCCGTTACCTGATTGATAGTATCGGGAACGGTCGCAAACGCATCGAGCTGTACACTATTCCGCGCGCCTAACACAGCCGAAACCGTCCAGAGCAAACGCGTCCGATCCGATAGTTGCCAGTCCGCCTTCAGCGATGGAATGTAAATATCCGGGTTGAAATAGTTGCGGCTTCGGGTCGATTGGCGCGGGTCCTGAGCAAACATAGCATCGGTGAGCGGACCAGGGATCTGATATGTATAGGTTGACCGGCCAAATTCAGCGGTAAAGCTCAATCGTTGGGTCGCCTGGTACTGTAGGCGTCCAAACTGAGCTTCGGCATTTGAATTACTATTTTCCCGATATCCATCCGAATGCCGACGATAATAGTAGGCATAGTAGGTCCACTTACCCAGCCGACCACCAATAGCATTGTAGGTACTTCGTAAGCCATACCCTCCTACCGAGTTAACCGTCTCGAAACCAAACTTGCGGGTGGTATCGGCCTGTTTGGTGACGTAGTTGAGCATCCCGCCAAACTGGGCACCATATTGTAACGAAGCCGTGCCACGCACCAGCTCAACCCGATCGATGCTTTCCATAGGAGGTGAGTAATGGCTGGCCGGATACCCGTACATATCCGAATTGGTAATGACGCTATTTTGCCGGATGTTGTTTTCCCACGACCGGTGCGGATCAAGCCCACGGGTAGCAATGTTGATCTGGTTGCCTGTACCATCCATATCATAGACAAATACGCCAGGAATTCGAGCAAATACTTGCCGGGGCGTTTTCTCCGCCACATTGGCATCAATCTCCGACAATCGAATCGCTTCACTACGCTTACCACCCATCAGATACGTACCATATACGTTGGGCAACGACTCAACAATAACCGAACGAGCCCCTTTTACCGTTACCTGATTCAGCGTTTGCGTTGGCAGCGAGTCGACCAACTGCTGTTTGGAAGTTGTTTTCTGGTTTAGCGTTTGGGCAACCAGATTCCCAGCCAGGCCCAGAGTTAAACCGATCATGCATAGCACTGATTGAATACGTTTCATAATTGAGTTAAAAACAGCGTGATAAGGCATCTCGCGACCGGAGACAACCTATAAGACGACTGGAGAGGGATTTACACTTACTAGCAGTCTTCCCAATTAGCTTCTTTTGATTCTGTCGATTCTTTAGATTCTCTTGCTGATCATGTGCAGACAAAAGAATCCAAAGAATCGACGGAAGCTAGCCTGGTGCTACAAAGTGCCCGGATCGGCTTAAAACCAACGCGATAAACTAACTGAAACCAGATAGTCGGCGAAGGCCGCGTCGCCCTGTTTTACACCCAGTGGGTCCAGCCGGTCGGCGTAGCTCTTGATCCGGTTGCGATAAATAGCCACCGGTACCGAAGCCGCAATTGAGGTTTTGTGGCGCATGTACGACAAACCCGGCTCAACCGATACGATGTACCCCGGCCGACGGAAACCTGAGCTGCCGCCAAAGGCATCAATGGCTGGAACACCCTCAACGCGACCACCCAACATAACTGCCAAACCAGGAATTGCTTTTATCGACTGGCTAAGACCAATACGAGCGGCAAACTGGTCGGCTACCGAAAAGGTACCCGTAACCAGATCAATTGAAGTAGCGGTAGGATTCCGCAACACCCCATTGGTTTCGCGCGGATTGAACAGGTAGAAGCCATTTGCATAAGCCGTCAATGTTTTTGTGATCGACGCGTAGCCCTGAAGTTCCAGGCTTACTCCAACGCCACCATCGCCCAATTGAATCG
>NZ_BAAHBG010000010.1:503921-719608 GCF_054776855.1 Spirosoma migulaei
GCCTCCGACTTCAATTGAATCGACTGATCAACAGGCAACTTAACTGTATAATCTGTGCCTTCTTTCGTCAGTTTGTGGAAATCGTCGGTCACATCATACTTACCCGTTGGCAGTTTTACACCCAGCCCAACAGCCAGGTTGGCTTTAGGCAGTTTGACTGGATTAACAAGCCAGTAACTTCCAGAAATACGTAGATCACCAATGCCCTCCGAGCCGGTATCAAACCGTTTCTGTTGGGGATTTTGCGCAACGGTATTACCGTAATGTTCGTAGAGGGATGAGCGGTCGTAGTACTGGATTGGTAGGTTGACCGAAAACGACAGCCGCTGGTTCACCATATAAGTGATTCCCAGATCGATAGCATGAGAAACGTTAATCACATTGGTGCCTTGTTCAACACGTTGTTTCTGCTCTACATCGCCCACAAAGTGCTTGTAGGAACGAAAGAACCGATAGCCCGCCGACACCTGCCAGTGGCCGTTACGTTGTTTGAAATAATCGGCAGATCCTGCTGGCGCTGCGCAGCTCATGTGCCGAACCGCCACACAACCTTGTGCCAATGTTGTTGTGTTGGAAACAAGTATATACGCTATCGCTAAACCGATAGTAGAGATTAATTTCATGATTGACGAATGTCTGAGATGGAAAATGAATGCTTTCTCGCACGACCGGTCCTAACAGTAGCCAAGCAGATGCCCTGTTTGTAGACCTACAAACAGAAATCATAAATCAGTTTATCTGGATAGAAAAGGTCGCACAATCGCGTAGCCGGAATACCCAGGGATTGGGTTGGCTATACCATTTTTAGCAGTCCGTAGCTTATTGGTATTGACACTACCCGTCAATTAGTGAGCCAACAACTACACGTTGCTCATGCGACATGGCACGACAATATAGCCAGCATAACTACTGCAAACAGGTCTTGAACGCGATAGAAGGAAATTCACCTCAGGCTTCGGGAGGGGGCGAATGAACGGGCAGGGCGCGGGCTGCAAGTACGAACAGTTGTTCGGGAATACGAATGGCTTCGCGCCAGTTGGGGGTAAGAAAACAAAAAACAGATCGCGGATTAACCGGATATTCTTTTAGCAGAAACTTCAAAAACTTAGTTGCCTTTTCGTGCGAATCGGTAGCACCAGCAACGTGCTTATTCAGGAACGAAAGTAAATCCCCCTGCCAGAATGAACGACTTTGCGATTCCAGACCAGCAATGTGAAGCATATTATCACGAACCTCAATGCTCACGATGGAGTAATAATGCCCATGATAGCTGAACCCATCTGAGGTTGTGCGGGCAATGGTACTTTCATCGAGTTTATCTTTGAGGGGAATCTCAAATTCGACGATGCTATCAACCGACCGATAAACAGAAAGTCGTTCCGAGAGGTCATGTTCTTCCTGCCACCAGGAGCCCACAAACACCAGCACGTAAGCCAGCGTGTGATAGGCGAGTAGCGCAAAGAGACCGATGGAAACTACTTTTTTCAAAATGACGATTGACAGATTTTCTCCAAAAATAATACTAATATTTCAAACAAAACCCATACTGACTAGTTATGAGCTATTTTTTTACAAAACTTTGGCAAAAGCTATGCCATAGTTAGTTAGAATGTATACTATAGCAAAATAATGTCACAGACTGCATCTAACATACTGTTCTGCCTGAATTTAAGGCGTGTATAACCAAACGCCAATTTCCGACAAATCGAAGTTAACCGCCCAGGTTGCCTGCAATAAATGCAGGTAGCGATGGTCTTGCTGCGGATTCCGAATCAGATTTTGGTACATATAGCCCAGCTCAATCTTACCAAACTTGCCCGTATTATAGCCCAGGCCACCATACAGCCAGTTTTCACCGTAAAAACTATTTTTTGAACTGATGGGACTGTTTTGAGCCCCCGTCAGGCACAGAAAAAATTCATTGGAAGCCGACGCATAAAATCCTTTCGTTTTCTGTTTGGGATCATACAGCGGCACATTCACCCCCAATTGATATCGGAACAAGGTAGCATACGACCACTGGTTTGTTTTCATATTCAACGGATAACGCTCCTCGTACCGTAACCGATGCGACAATTTCAGCCGACCCAGCGCGGGAACACCGTGCGTAGCCACTGCCTGTGCCCAAAGGCGGTTTTCGTTAACATGCAGCCCAAACAGATTGTGCTTTACATAGGCATAGCCCAAGCCCACCTGAATAGCAGGGGTGAGCTTATAGCTTAAACTCGGCTGTACATAATATTGAAGGGCCGTTGCTGGATAGTCCTTATCCGCTACAGTTTGATGGAACGCATCAATCGTAGATGACAGGTACAGATTGTACTGAAACTTTTTGCCAATGTTTCCCGATTGCGAGATAGCAGGGAAAAAACCATAGAATGTCCAATCCTGTGCAATACAGCTACAACCAGTCAACAGGAAATACAGCAGGAAAAGAATTCGCATTAGTTTTTAAGTAGCAGGCTTTAGGTAGGCCACTTACCAAATAGTATGCCAATCGCTTCTTAAACAATCGATTCTGTTCGGTTTCATCATGACATACACTCAAAACTGCCGTTACGAAACAGAACCGAATGCAATCAAAACCCCTAATTTTGTGTTAGTATGACACTGCATGATCTACGATAATCACAATCGCCCCATCACTTACCTCCGGCTTGCTGTAACGGACCGTTGCAACCTGCGGTGTTTTTACTGCATGCCCGAAGAAGGCATCAAATACCTGCCTAAACATCAGGTCCTGACCTTTGAGGAAATGGAGCGTATTGTGCAGGTGCTAGCCCGATTAGGGATACAAAAAGTAAGGATTACGGGTGGTGAACCGTTCGTTCGGGCGGGCCTGATGAATTTCCTGCATCGGCTGGCAGCTGTTGACGGGTTGACTGACATTTCCCTGACAACCAACGGCGTATTAACGGCCCCTCATATCGCTGATTTAGCCGCGCTCGGTGTTAAATCGGTTAATCTGAGTCTGGATACCCTCGACCGCGAACGGTTTCGAAAAATTACCCGGCGCGATGAACTACCCGCTGTACTGAAAACACTCGATGCGCTTATATCGGCGGGGATTCAGACCAAAATCAACGCGGTAGTAATGGATGGGCAGAATACGCAGGATTTAATCCCGCTAGCCAATCTGACCCGCAGCCTGCCTGTTGACGTCCGATTTATCGAAGAAATGCCCTTCAACGGCGAAGGAAGCCATTATCCAGTACTTAACTGGACACACAAGCGTATTGTAGACGAAATCCGGTCGCACTTCCCCGATCTAGAGAAACTGCCCGATCCCCCGTTTTCAACCTCGGCCAATTACCAGATTCCGGGTCACCAGGGAACCATCGGCGTCATTGCGGCTTTCAGCCGAACCTTTTGCGGCACCTGTAACCGAATCCGGCTAACTGCCCAGGGAACCCTAAAAACCTGTCTATACGATAACGGTGTGCTGGATGTTCGCGCTTTACTTCGGTCTGGCGCGTCCGACAATGAGCTGACGGCAGCCTTTCTGCAAGCTTTCGCCCATCGTCCACTCAACGGTTTCGAAGCCGAACAACGCAGTGTGCAGGCTGGCGGATCGGTTAGTGAGTCGATGTCCACGATTGGCGGTTAGATCTAATGTAAGAACCAGTAGATAAGGTGTAGTATGCGAAGCCTCACCATCCAGATTTCCCAGCCCTGCCACGAACGGTGGGATGAGATGCAGCCGAACGAACAGGGGCGGTTCTGTGCCAGTTGTCAGAAAACGGTAGTTGATTATACGGCCCTTTCCGATCATGAATTGGTTCGGCTACTCAGTAAAGCGCCAGAAACGAGCTGCGGGCGTTTCCGGAATGAGCAGCTTAATCGTCAACTGGTTGTAGCAAACCCAGGAATTGCCTCTGTCTGGCGGCATTGGGTGGGCTTACTCACAATGGGCTTGTTTGGTTGGCAAACAGCGCGCGCTCAACTTAACCAAGCTCCTAAACCATCGCCATCAACTTCCGTACGGACCGATTTTTCTGTTTCAACGATTTCAGTTCCCGACATTGACGCCGAAAAAAAATGGGTTATCACCGGACGAGTCATGCTCATGGATACAAGCGGAAAGCTGTCGCCTGCATCAGGCGTTACGGTATCTGCGTCCCAATTTGTAGAATATTGGCAAGCTCAGACAGATAGCACTGGGACATTCGAGCTAATCGTGACTTCGCAAAAGCAACTCACGGAACTAACAGTCTGGACATATACCCAAGGCTATCTACCAGGAAAAGCTACGATTCCTGTATCAAACTCAACCTCATCAATTACCCTTAACGATATTATAGTACGTGAACCAAGGCCAATAATGAGGAAGAATATTACCGGAGGTGGGATTTGCCTTGTCAAAACACCTTCTCGCTGGCAAAAGTTAAAGCGTGCGCTGTTTCATTAGAGATCAGGCTTTTCCCTCTTAAAACAAGTTCGCCCCCTGTAGGGGGCGAACTTCGTTTAAATACTAAACATCACAGGCGTATCACCGCCGGAATACCTTCAAAATATTTATTGGTAAACAGTGCATCCACGTCCATTCGTTGAATCAACTCCCCTTTCGCGTCGGTGAGCATCCGGTTGCGGATCATCCAGTTCACAAACGATACCCAGATGGTTCGATGCATGAACCCCCAATTTCCTTCGCCATCTAAGTAATAACCTGATGCCAGTTGCTGGCTCTGCTCCACAAAATTCCGGTTGGATAGCGAGGGGTGATTGGCCGTTTTCATCAGCAAGCGGGCGGATTCATCAGGATTTTTCACTGCATAGCGGAAGCCTGCTGCGGTTACCTCCAGAAACGCCCGTAAGGCATCCGCATTCAGGTCGGCCCACTCCTGGTCGGCAGTTAGTACAGGGTTGTAGCCATAGGGGATTTCGTACTCATCAAAGAGAAACTGGTTCAGGTCAATACCATCAATATCCGCTTTCACGCCCTCCCAGGTAAGCCAGCACCAGGCCGCATCGACCTCACGGGTTACTAACGCCCGCCAGATATTGGCCCAGGGCGATTTATGCGGAATAAACTGGCCCCGTCCATCATCGTTCTGAATCAGTTGCCGGATAATATCTTCTTCATAGCGAGCACCATAGGAGGCATACACCTTACCGTCCAGTTGTTGCGGCCGGTCAATCCCACTTTCTCTCAGGGTCATTATAGCGCTCACATCACGCGCCAGTAACGTAGCTACTGCAATCAACTTAACTCCATTGGTTTGATAGCTGATAACACTTTCGGAGGGGGTAATGGCCAAATGAGCGTCGCTCTGGGCCACCCGACGCGCTGGCGCGGTCTGATAGTTCTCCTGATCAGGCGAAATGAATTCTACATCAAGACCAGCCTGTTTATAAGCCCCTTTTGCCTGGGCAACGTAGAAGCCCGTATGATTGGTGTTAGGAGTCCGGTCAAGCGCTAATTTAATGGTTGTATTCATGGGGTACAGTACTGATACGGCTAGTTTAACAAGTCAGGTTGTATAAGGTTTTCTGCACTCAGTGGGAAATAGCTGATTGCAAGAACTAATGTAAAAAGAAAGAAAACAAAATAGACGCTTAGTATATGACTAAAATAGATTCTGTAGGTGCTAAAGACTCTGTTAAAGCTACTGGACTGGTTACCAGAATCAATAGAATCGATTAGTATCATTAGAATCAACAGCATCCTTATCTAACACTCAGCCTACGAACAGAATTTCATCGGCCAGGGCTTTTTCGTACTTCGCTTTATCAAACCGATATAAATAGGGCGCTTTGTGCGCACCACCGGTTTTACGCTCTTCCAGCCGCTCCAGAATATCATAACCCAGCATTCGTTTCTGGAAATTTCGACGGTCAAGCGATTGGCCCAGAATGGTTTCGTACAGTTGCTGTAAATCAGGCATCGTAAACTTATCGGGTAGCAGGTTATAGCCAATAGGCTGGTAGCTGAGTTGCCGACGTAAGGTTTTGAGTGCCAACGTAATCATACTGTTATGATCAAATAATAACGGAGGAATCTGGTCGATGTCCCACCAGCAACACTCCTCCGTAAAGAAATCGGGGGTAGGGATCGCATTGGCAAACTCGACCAGCGCATAATAACCTACCGACACATCCCGACTAACAAGCTCATGCGTCACATCGTCGGGTAAACCCAGCTTCGCCATCGTTTCCTGTTTACTGAAATTCGTGTACCGCATAACGTCGCCGAAGGTGTGAAATTGTTGCAGGAAAATCTCACGTAAACCTGTCCGTTGCTGTAGGCTCCGATAGGCAGCTGCTTCCAGGCTTTCCTCATGGCGAATTCGACCACCGGGCAAACACCAGTCATTCGTGCCCTTCCAGCGAAGCAACAACACTTTTAGCTGGCCATCGTGAAAACCGAATATCACCAGGTCGAGTGATACCGAGGAAAGAAAATTTGTTTTAAAATCGGTAATGAGTCTTCTCAATTCTTTTTGGTATTCCATATGGAAAATTTAAGAATAAACATAGTGTGTAATTTCAACACAATAAAATAAAATCAGTATCATTGTGTTAAAATTACACATCTATGATGAAACGCCACTTTTTCTCACGGCAATCGTACAAGGCAGTAATTCCACTTTGCATTGGCGCGATTGGACTTCTGGCCTATTCCGTAAGGCCATTGACTGACCCCGGCGACAAGCCCGATGAAAATCGATTTACAAAGGTAGTACTGGCCGAAAAATTAAATGAACCCCTCGAAATGGCCATTCTGCCCGACGAACGCGTTCTTTTTATTGAACGGCATGGGCAGGTACAACTGTACTCCCCCACAACGAAGCAGGTAAAAACCATTGCTTCGATTCCGGTAAGCACGAAATACAAGGATAAGGAAGGAAACGAAACCGAGGCCGAAGATGGCCTGCTGGGCGTAAACCTTGATCCTAACTTCGAGAAAAATCACTGGGTTTATCTGTATTATTCGCCCGCAGGCAACGAGCCCAAAAACATCCTGACCCGCTACGAGCTTCGTGGCGACGAGTTGGTTCTTTCCTCGAAAAAAGTACTGCTCGAAGTAGCCACCCAGCGTGAGCAGTGCTGCCATACCGGTGGCTCGATTGACTGGGACCGGGAAGGCAACCTCTACCTCTCAACCGGCGATAACACTAGCCCGCGCGCTACCTTGTATGCGCCTATTGATGAGCGCCCAGGCCGTGGCCCGTGGGATGCCCAGAAATCATCGGGAAATACGAACGATTTGCGGGGCAAAATTCTACGCATCCACCCCGAAGCCGACGGCACTTACACGATTCCAGAAGGCAATCTATTCCCAAAAGGAACGCCTAAAACCCGCCCGGAAATTTACACGATGGGGCATCGGAACCCCTATCGGATTGCCGTGGATAAACATACTGGCTATCTGTACTGGGGCGATGTTGGTCCCGATGCCGGTGAAGATTCAGTAGGCGTTGGCCCTACCGCTGAGGATGAATACAACCAGGCGAAAAAGGCGGGCAATTTTGGCTGGCCCTATTTTGTGGGGAATAACAAAGCCTATTACGATAAAGATTTTACGACCGGAAAAGGGGGTGCCAAATTCGATCCGGCTCACCCAGTCAACGATTCGCCCAACAACACGGGGTTGAACGACCTCCCTCCTGCCCAACCTGCCATGATCTGGTATCCGGCAGCCGAGAGCAAGCAATTCCCAATTATGGGTACCGGTGGCCGAAGTGCAATGGCTGGCCCGACCTATTACAAAGACGATTTCAAAGGTGCCAAACGCCCTTTCCCGGAGTATTATAACGGTAAAACGTTCCTGTTCGAATGGATGCGCGACATGATCCTAGCCGTCAGTTACGACAGTAAAGGCGACATGACCAGCACGGAGCGCTTCCTGCCCAACATGGCCTTCAGTCACCCCATCGATATGGCTTTCGGCCCGAACGGTGATCTCTATGTATTGGAATATGGTACAGGCTGGTTCCTCAAAAACGACGATTCCCGCCTGGTAAAAATTGAATTCAACGCCGGTAACCGCAAGCCGAACGTACAGGCTTCTGCTAATCAGAAAGCCGGTGCCGTTCCTATGGCGGTGAAATTATCGTCGGAAGGCACCAAAGATTTTGATGGCGATGCGATAACCTATCAGTGGAAAATTTACAACCGGACTGGAGGGTCTAAAGCGGGTGGTCAGCCAACGGTTCTGAACGAGCCAAATCCAACGTTCACGTTCCAGAAGCCAGGTCAGTATAAAGCGATATTAACCGTAACGGATGCCAAAGGCCTCAAGGATTCCCGCGAGGTCGATATTATGGCGGGCAATCAACCGCCTACCGTGGCGCTGGACATCCTGAATGGAAATAAAAGCTTCTACTTCCCCGGTCAACCGATTGCCTATCAGGTTAGTGTGACGGATAAAGAAGATGGCAGTTTGGCGACTGGGAAAATTCTGGCGAAGCAGGTCATGGTGAAAGCCAACTACCAGACTGAAGGATCAGCGCAGAATGTGAGCGAGGCCGAACGCGGCCCGGCCGGGCACAAATTCTCGGAAGCAACGTACTTAGGTGCAGGCCAGGTGCTTATGGAAAAGAGCGACTGTAAAGCCTGCCATTTTGTGGACAAAAAATCAGTTGGGCCAGCCTTCGTTGAGGTAGCCAAACGGTACAAAAGCGACGCGAATGCCGTAGCCAGCCTGTCGAACAAAATCATTAAAGGTGGTGGCGGCTCCTGGGGCGATGCGATCATGACAGCTCACCCACAATTGGGCCAGAATGACGCCAGCGAGATTGTGAAGTATATTCTCACCTTGTCTGATAAGAAAGTAGCTACACCATCGCTGTCAACAAAAGGCACGTATACGCCCGATAAAAATGAGAAAGGTGATCTGGTTTTGCAGGCATCGTACAAAGATAAAGGAGCCAATGGCCTGCCTGCCCAGACCGGTGAACAAGTACTGGTGCTACGCAATCCGCTAATACCACTGGGTACGAGCAACAGCCAATCGAAAGGCGTCACGCTGTTCAAAATGGGCACTCAACCCTACCCGATTGTCATTGTGATGGGCTCGGATACCTATGTGCAATTCAACAAGTTTGACCTGACGGGCGTACGGACGATGGAGTTTGCGGTAGCCGTTCCCAAAGCGCAACTCATGGCCGTTGGTGGACGCATCGAAATACACATCGATTCACCAACGGGGCCATCGCTGGGCCAAACTGAAGAGTTGTTGCCTAACGAAAGCAAAGACCCCGCCGATCTCTTTAAGCCCAGCATTACCAAGGTCACGGTTACGCCAACGACTGGTCAGCACGATTTGTATTTCGTCTTTAAAAACGAAAAAGCGGGCAAATCTCCGCTCTTCGTTCCCGTTACCGTACAGCTTTCTAACTAGTTTAAACCTCACCCCAACCCCTCTCCTGGTTTCAGGAGAGGGGCTTTTCTTCTTGATACCATGACCCAATCACGACGTGATTTTCTGAATCAACTTGGCCTGACAGCCGCCGGTTTGAGCCTGTCATCTGTTTTACCAACGTCAACCTTTGCGGATATGACAGCTAAAAAATTCTCGTTCGACATTTCACTGGCCGAATTCTCGTTTGCGGGCGAACTGATGTCGGGCAAGATGACCAACATGGAATTTCCGGCCCGTACCAAAAACGATTTCGGCATCAATGTGCTCGAATACGTTTCCATGTTTTTCAATAACAAGCACACTGACCAGGCTTATTTGAAAGAACTCAAGCAACGCACCGATGACCTCGGCATGAAAAACAACCTCATCATGGTCGATGGAGCCAATATTGCCGATCTGGATGCTACTAAACGTAAGCAAGCCGTAGAATCTCACTATGCCTGGGTCGATGCGGCCAAGTATTTGGGCTGTAGCTCCATCCGGGTGAACTTGGGTGATACGTCCAAAGCGATGACGGGTGCAGAAGACGACCCCGCAGATGAAGCTGCAAAATCGGCCGCCGACGGGTATCACAAATTGCTGGAATATGCTGCCAAGTCAAAAATGGATGTAATTGTCGAAAACCACTTTGGCAATTCAACCGACATCGACTGGCTGGTTGGGGTTCTAAAACAAGTGAACATGCCCAATGCAGGCTTATTACCTGATTTCGGCAACTTCTGTCGGCAACGCAGCAAGCCCGAAACCAACGATATCAAGGGAATCATGGGCACCAAGTGCATCAAGGAATATGACCGCTACGAAGGCGTGAAGAAAATGATGCCATACGCCAAAGGCATCAGTGCCAAAACCCACAAGTTCGATGCGACTGGCAACGAGACCGAAACCGATTTCCTGAAGATGTTCAAAATCATTAAAGATGCCGGATTCAAAGGCTATGTAGGCATCGAGTATGAAGGCGGCATAATTGGCATGTATAACCCAACCGGCGGCTATTTGCCCACCAACGACGGTATTAAAGCCACGAAAACCCTGCTCGAACGCGTTCGGACAGAGCTTGCTTAAAACATAGAACGCAGATTTGTATGATAGTTATGATTAATCATGATCAGCATAAATCATAACTATCATACAAATCTGCGTTCTATTCAATCAACATATCCAAAATCATGTTTCGTAAATTCGTAAAAATCCTGCTGGGGCTAGTGCTCGTTCTGGTTTTACTGGCAGGTGCATTTGTCGTATTCGGGATGTATGTTACCCGGCAGCTTCCGTGGCAAAAGCCCGTTTTCGATACGGAACGCCCGGCCGATCCGGGTACTGTTGGCCCAAAAGGTGTCCTGATTTTCTCAAAGACAAATGGCTTCCGGCATGAGTCCATCGAGCCGGGGATTGAAGCGCTCAAAAAAGAGGGGAAGGCCAGAGGCTGGGATGTTCGCACGACCGAAAACGGTGCCTTCTTCAATGATGATTACCTGAGCAAATTCAAAACCGTCGTCTTCCTGTCGACCACGGGCGATATTCTGACGCCAGAGCAGGAAAAATCGTTTGAGAAGTTTATTGAAAACGGAGGTGGCTACGTCGGTATTCATGCCGCTTCGGATACCGAATACGGCTGGGATTGGTACGATCATATGCTTGGTACCCACTTCCGTGACCACCCGTTGTATCCTGAACATACACCTGAAGCAGAGGTCATTACCGATGTTCGGAATCACCCAACGACCAAACATTTACCGGCCAAATTCCGCCGAGCCGATGAATGGTATAATTTCAAACAGAGTGTGCGGGGTAAAGACAGTATTCAGGTTCTGCTAACGCTAAACGAAGCGACCTATAAGGCAACCTGGCCCAAAGCGATGGGGGGTGATCACCCGATTTCGTGGACGAACGTCATTGGCAAAGGCCGCGTATTCTACACCGGCATGGGCCATATGAATGAAACCTTCACCGACAAATACGCCATGCCGCATATTGTGGCAGGCATTGAATGGGCCGGGCGGTTTGAATAAAAACGTTTGACGTCTTTAGTTTGAGGTTTGAAGTTGGCTACCGCTGAAAGAACTTCAAACCTCAAACTAAAGACGTCAAACGTTTACGCTAAACTCTGTTCTCGCTTGGCTATGCCGAGTGATAGCTATCAATTCAAGGGCCTCTGGCCCGTTTTTAACTTAATCTGTATTTCTCCGGCCGGAGGCCGTTAAAACAATAGACCTCACTCAGCATAGCCAAGCAAGAACAGAGGTAGCCAACTTCAAACCTCAAACTACAGACGTCAAACCTTTTACCCTACTATCTATTTCCCATCAAAACTCTGGGTCATGTTCCGGTAAAACGTTTTCGTGCTCCACTGACCGCCAGCAATAATGCGTCGGATGGTGTAAAGCGGCATTTGATCGTCGCGTTTGTCGGCGAGGGTGAACGCAGCGGCATAACCGCGTTTCTGAATTTCAGGTAACGCCTGATGATTCCACAAGCCGAAGGGATAGGCAAAATATTTTACGGGTTTCCCGATGATGGTTTCCAGCTTCGCCTTCGGCTCTTCGATCTGAATTTTCCAGTCGTCGCCCTGATATTTCTTCACGTTATGGTGATCCCAGGTATGGGCACCAATCGTATGACCTTTGTCGGACAACTCTTTAATCTGCGCTTTGTCCATGTACGGCTGCTTTCCCCGACGGCCAATAGCGACAGTCATAATGAAAAACGCGCCTTTGAAACCAAGTTTGTCCAGAATGGGTACAGCGGTTTCGTATTGATCGAGATCACCATCATCGAAGGTGAGCATAACCGGTTTTGAGGGCAGCGGTGCGCCGGTTGTCAGGTAAGCGTAGAGTTGATCGGGTAAAATGGTATGGTAACCGCTATCGGCCAGAATCTGCATTTGGTCCTTGAATGCCTGAACGGGAATAATGTAATCTTTTGCGCTTTTCGAATCACTCCCCCGCCAGTCGCGGATTTGGTGATAACACAACACTGGCACCTGTGGACGGGCCAGAATGGTAGCGGCATCCGCAATTTTGTCGGCGGGAATGCTAGATGGATCAGGAACAGGCGCTGCTTTGGCTGTTTCCGCAGTTGAGGCTGGTTTGTCGGTCGCAGCCGCCGTTGTGGAATCAGTTGTCGTCGTGGCTTCGCTGGTAGACGCGCTTTTCGACTGGCAGCCCATCAGGCCATTGGTTACTAAACCAGACAGGCAAAGGGCCGCTGAGAGAAATAGGTTTTTGCGAGTAAACATAGAACATGAATATGGCCCAAACTTAGGAAAAAAGTAGTTGGCCTATAGAATAAAATTAGCAACCAGTCACAAACTGTACTTCCCGCTTTACAAATTTCATACCTTACAATAAGAGGTTCCCTTGTTAATCAGCCAGATACCCAATGCTCCGTTATCTTTGTTAGACCTATGCGTTTAAAAGATAAACTTCCCCTTAGCTATCTTCTGTTCACAACCCGGGGCCGTATTCATCGGGCAACGTACTGGCTGGTCTCGATATTCATCTGGAGTACATTTTACGTGCTTCATACCGTTTTACACGATTTCGTTGGTGAAGGCGCAACGTACGTTCTCTATCCGCTTCTACTTGGATCATTACTTGCTACTGCTAACAAACGATTACACGACACGAACCATTCGGGCTATTGGCTACTGGCCATCCTGGTTCCGGTATTGGGGCCGCTCTGGCTCATTTATTTATTGGGCTTCAAACGGGGCGATAAGCATCAGAACCCGTTTGGCACTGTACCCGATGAAGCTGCCGATTATTTCAAAAACGATAACGGACAACCGGTTCCGCACAGCGCTCCTGAACGAATCATCAATGATGTAACTCAGTTGAACCCAGTTGTGGTAGCCGATGTGTTCCGCCCAAAGTCAGTAGCTGAATTACAGGAGCGGCTTCGCAGCAGTTCAGGACCTATTTCTGTAGGTGGCGGTCGGTTCAGCATGGGTGGGCAAACGGCCAGTCCGGGTAGTCTCCACATCGACATGCGGGAGTTGAATCAGGTGATCCAGTTCTCGAAAGACGAGCGCCGAATTAACGTTCAGGCCGGAATTCGCTGGTGCGACATTCAGCGATTTGTTGACGCCCACGACCTCAGTATCAAGATCATGCAGACCTACGCCAATTTTACGGTTGGTGGCGCACTCAGCGTAAACTGTCATGGGCGTTACATGGGACACGGGCCGCTAATCTTATCCGTTCGTGCTATTGAGCTTGTGCTGGCCGATGGATCGCTGGTTCGGGCTAGTTGTACCGAAAATCCGGATATGTTTTTCGGTGCCATCGGAGGGTATAATGGTCTGGGTATTATCGTCTCGGCAGAACTGGATCTGGAAGAGAATCTGGCTGTTCGGCGGGAATACCATAAGCTATCCCGGTCGGATTATCGCACTTATTTTGCCGATACCATCCGCGACAATCCCGAAGCGGTTTTCCACAACGGCGATATGTACCCGCCTGCGTACACAAATATGCGGGCTGTTACCTGGGTAAAAACAAGGGAGCAGCCAACCGTTAAAACCCGGCTCATGCCACTTCGGGAATCGTATCCGCTGGAACGGTATTTTATGTGGGCATTTACCGAAACGGCGGCTGGTAAATGGCGTCGGGAGCATATCGTAGATCCGCTGCTTTACCGCTCTACTCCCATTCACTGGCGCAACTACGAAGCGGGCTACGACGTGGCTGAACTCGAACCGCGCTCCCGCATCAACCGAACCTATGTGTTGCAGGAGTATTTCGTACCTGTTCGCCACTTCGACGATTTCGCGGTAAAGATGAGCGAGATTTTCAACCGCTATCAGGTCAATGTGCTCAACGTGTCGGTCCGGCACGCCCTGCCTGATTCGGGCTCCTATCTGGCCTGGGCACGCGAAGAAGTCTTTGCGTTTGTGGTGTATTACAAACAACGAACGAATGCCGTGGCCAAAAACGCCGTGGCTATCTGGACTCGTGAACTGATCGACGCGGCTCTATCTGTTGGAGGAGCGTACTATTTGCCTTATCAGGCGCATGCTACATCGGATCAGTTTCATCGGGCCTATCCTAATGCGAGAAAGCTATTTGCCTTAAAGAAAAACCTGGACCCGGATTTCCGGTTTCATAATGTGTTTTGGGATACGTATTATCAACCAGAGGGGGCTTTAACACAGAGATACAGAGGAAAAACAGAGTAGCACGGAGATTTCTATTGTCCTCTGTGTATCTCTGTCCTTCCTCCGTTCTCTCTGTGTTTCACCTTTTTTAATCAACAACTCATGGCTACTTCCGAATTTCATGCCGTTTTCGACCAGACGAAACCACGCGATGCATTTTATCGCTTCCTGCAAGTTGTTTTTCACCTCTACCCCGAAGATAAATTTCACCATCTGATTGGGGAAGTGACGAAAACCCAAACGTCGGACGAAACCATTTACAAAACCATTCAGAATCGTCTGCCCAGCATTAAGCCGTTTCTGTCGGAATTGACGTATGCGTTGCCTGCCCTTAAAGTTCAGAAGAAGGAAATGACCCGGCAAATGCTGGAGTTACTCCCCAAAGGTGCACAGGTGAATGGCTATGCAGAAATTGGCTCACCAGGCCGGTACATTAGCGATTTGCGAAAACACTTGCCGATTAGTGGGCCTATTTATCTGATCAACGATATAGCACCAACGTTCAGTCCCGCCGATATTATGGAACGCGGTCAGTTAACCAAGCTGGGTACCTTTGTAGAGTCGCATAATTTTGATCCCATCCCTCCCAGCGCCATCCCCGACGAAAGCGTTGATCTGGTGACTTGTCTGATAGGATTGCACCACACCCGGCCCGAAAAGCTAACCGATTTTATTGCCTCAATCCGGCGAATTTTGCGTCCCGGCGGCTGGTTCATTCTGCGCGACCACGACGTAAAAACGCCCGATATGGCTACGTTTGTATCGCTGGTACACACGGTCTTTAACCTAGGACTGAATATTACCTGGGAAGTCGACAAGGAAGATTACAAGGACTTCAAACCTATTGACGAGTGGAGTAAACTGATCACCAAAGTTGGCTTTACAGATGCCGGGAAGCGATTGTTGCAGGCCAATGATCCTTCCGATAATACAATGGCCCTATTCACGAAAAGTTGAGAAGCGTGGGTGGAAACCCGCGTAGCTGCCTCCTCGGTCTGTGTCCTCACCATAGCCGTCAGGTTTTAACCCGGTGAATCAAAAATCAACTAGTCTACATGAAACTACTTCACCTCCTCGCTCTGCTAACTCTTTTCAGTTGTTCAGACAAGGACAAAGCCCAGCAAACCAACGTAGCGCGCTCCACAAAAACGACAACCGACACCATGGAGCCACCCGTAGCTTTATCCGACGACAAGCCTATTTCCACAAAAGCTGCCCCTGCGGGTGCCGCTACCTGGACTTATGAGAAGGCAACCGATAAAGAAGGGCATTCCGTCTATAAAGCGTCGATTACTTCACCTAAACTACTTGAATTTGGCTTTCCTTACGCGGGTGGCTCAATCGCTACCCTGACGATTCGGAAGCGGGAAAGTGGTACGCATGTGTATATACAGGTGTCCAAAGGGCAGTTTAACCGAAGTTTTCAGGAAGGCAAAGCCCATGTCCGTTTCGATGAAAACCCCGCTATCACGTACTCGTTTTCAGCCGCCGAAAACGGAAGCGCGAACATCATATTTTTTGATTCCGACCAGGCATTGATTAATAAGATGAAAGCAGCCCGAAACATGACTGTCGACGTAGATTTTGCGGGACAGGGTAAGCGGCAAATCGAGTTCCAGACGGCTGGCCTGGTTTGGAATCATTAACAAATCGTCATTTGATGGTCATTCTTTGTCATTGATCGTCATTGACTGATAAAGCAACAACTGACAATAAATGACCATCAACGACTATGCTTAGGCTCCCGGTTCTGACAATCATCATGGTTGTACTTGCTGTTTTCCTGTTCTTCCGGAAAGGACGGCAAGCACTGACAATACCCGCCGGAAAAGGCTGCGTGGTGCCCAACGAATGGCTGGTCAGCAACCCGCATCCGGTTACACCAGTTGAACACATCCGGCCTGCCGATCAGACGTTCCTGACCTATCCCGAATGGTTTCTGGTACATAGCCCCGCCGAAATAGCCGATTATGCCCATGTGCGTACCACCACGACTTTCCCGTACATGAGCCATGTCAGGCAGCTCTGGCAGAGCTACGGTGTTGTGTATGATCAGATAAAGGAGAGTTTTGCCTTCAACACCGGTTACCACATCATGATCTGGGTCATCGGTGTGAGCACGACTGTTGAGTATACCTTGAAGGCGCTTTATGAAACGGTTATTGGTCGGCTTACCAATCCGGCTAATGGAGCCGTCGTCACCGACGAAGACAACTTTAACGCCCAATTTTCACAGGATTACGTCGACTTTATCCGCGTATTGCCCTGGTACGAATTCGACTTTACATCCCGCATTCCCAGGCTATTCAGCGGTACATCGTTTTGGGGGCCACACTTCATCCGCAAATGCGAACGCAAGTATCTATTGCTGACCGAATTACTGGTAAAAGCGGGTTACGGCTACCTCATCAAACTCGGCACCAAAGCCTCCTATGAGGAAGCCCTGCTAACCACCGCCGTTATTGTAGACAAGGTTCCCCCTGCCCCAAGCCCCGTGCCCCCTGCCAAAACCTACCCCGATGGCTCGGCCTTATTGCTGCTGCCCCGGTATGAAGCGTTTCATCCGGCGGTGTCGGCATTGGTCAGTCAGGGTGTAACGTTTCGCGAGATAGCCGGGAATAATTCGGCCATTTTACTAACGGTACTCGCTCCCGAAACCTGGCAACCTGTCTCCCCTAACCTGCAATTGGTATTCACGCAACCGATTGTTACCAAACCTGGCCTGAAGCGGGTCGCGCTGGTAACGACAGTGGGCTCATTAAATAAAACCATCCGGTATGTGAACGAGCAGCAGGTGAAGATCGAACACGTGTATGATTATTAATAAACTTTTAGATCGCACCTAGTCACTAAATCAAGTATACCCTATTTTTGATTTTTTGTATACTTTACAACTAACTCATGCCCAAGCTGATTGAATATTTCGGTCTTATATTTTATTTCTATAGCAACGAACATTTACCTGTTCATGTGCACGTAAGCCATGCTGAATAGGAAACCATTTTTGAATTGTTCTTTGATTAACCGATGTCCAGCTACGAAAGCCCGATGGGGTAGAAATGCTGCCAGCTAAGGATCAGAAGGAAGCGTTAAAAGTAGTTGAGCGATACGCGGATGAAATTGCCCAGAAATGGCTTGATTTTTTTGTCCTGAAAAAGAAGCCCAAAATTCGCAAGATTACCAAGAGATTATGAGGACACTTACAATTACCCAGGCAGACTACATCGATCAATATCAGGTACGGCTATCATTTTCGGATGGAACAGCGCAGGTGGTTGACTTTGGACCATTTTTAACAAATCACCCTCATCCCAACATAACAAGTATCGCCAATTGAGCAAATTCAAACAGTTTCGCCTTGAACGCGGCAACATCGTTTGGGGGAAGGACTGGGATTTAATTTCCCCTATTTCGCAGTTACACCAGGTCTATATAGCTCCCCCTTTATATTGATACCTTATCATTTAACAACCTTTTAATTAACCGACCTGGCCTGTGTTCGTTATTGATACCAAACAGGTGTAAACCTTGTATCAATTTAATTCAACACAGTTATGAAACGGTTATTTTTAGGTGCCGCATTGATGCTAGCCGCCAGCCTGACTCAGGCACAAAACGTTACGATAGACAGCGAAATCAGACCCAATACTGACTTTAGTCACTTTAAAAGTTACGCCTGGGCTACGCAACCCGATACCAAACAAGAATATGCCAGGAACAGTCCGGTCATCAAAAAACAGATACGGGATGCCATTGGCAATGCGATGGACGGTCGGGGCTATACGTTGGCTCGTCAGTCGCCCGATCTGATTGTCAATGTCCGCGTGTTCGACCAGCCCACAACGATCAAGGGATACACAGGTTCAGACACCGATAATGTCACTCCTGGTGCAGTCCAGAGTCTAGGAAAAGAAAAGGACATTAATATTCAGGCGGGCACCATTCTGGTCAATCTCGTCGACACCAAAACCGACCAATCGGTCTGGCAGGGGCTGGCTTCAGGGCTAACATCGACAAACGGGCTGGATCGTCAGGAAGGCAAAATCCGGGAAGCCGTCAACCTGATTTTCAACCAATATCCCTACCGGGCTGATAAGTTTTAGTTTGCCTGTAGCAATAGTAAGAGCGCGCCATTCGGGAGAGTGGCGCGCTTTTTCTATTACTGTAATTGATGTAAGCTATCGTCTGAGTTTGCTCACCAGATTGTTTCTAGAAAAGTAGATGATCGAATAAGGGGGTCGTTCTTAATGAGCGGACTGTTTAACCACTTGGCAGTTCCCGCAATCAGCCGGTCGTGTAATTCGGGAATGTCCGTAATTTGGAAAGTAGATTCTATAATTTCAATCGTTAACGGCTGCAACTGATACGTTGGATATTGAGCTGTGTGTTGTTTCAAATCGGCCAGTGATACGTTAATACGGCCTTTCTCAACTAAATAACTGACCTCCATTGCCACAATAGCGGGGATGGCTATAGTGCATAGTCCAACATCTGCTGACTGAAAAATTTGTTTTACCAACGATGGTAACCGACGTTTATCCAGATAGGCAACAATCGCCATCGTATCACTTACATACTGATTCGTTCTTTGGGAAACTGCTGGTCAAATCGTTCAAATTCATCGTCCAGATGCTGACGTTCACGAGCATCCAGCAAACTCAACTCCTGCCGAATACCCTCCACATCATACGGTTTCTGCTCCATAGCCTTACGCCGAACGAACACAACAAAATCAGCCACCTCGCTCAGATACGCTTCGGGTAGCCCTTTAATACCTTCGTTTATAAGCTGCTCTAAATCAACAGAAATGTTCATG
Organism: Spirosoma migulaei; assembly: GCF_054776855.1. Classification (NCBI taxonomy): domain Bacteria; kingdom Pseudomonadati; phylum Bacteroidota; class Cytophagia; order Cytophagales; family Cytophagaceae; genus Spirosoma; species Spirosoma migulaei. The sequence goes on from NZ_BAAHBG010000010.1 coordinate 523,260, forward strand.
GTTGTTTATATTAGCTGTCGGCAAGATAACGAAATTTCCACTTGCTTTGTGCGGATCGGCCATTAGCCTGTTTCGGTAAAAAGTTTCGGGTCTAACGTCTACAAACAGACTGGATTGTCAGAAAGGCAAAGTCCGGGAAGCCGTCAACCTGATTTTCAACCAATATCCCTACCGGGCCGATAAGTTTTAAGTGTGTAGTAAGGGCGCGTCATTCGGGAGAGTGACGCGCTTTTGCTGTTTATACTATCCTGATTAAGATTGGTCAAACCGAGAGGGCATCGTATCAGAGTATTATTATTTGAGTAAATATAACATTGCATCGACAGGATTGTCGAACTCCTCTTTTTGCCGTATTTTTATCGGCTTACAAGCCAATTACCAGAATACAATCTCATGAAAAAACAATTCCTCACAATTATCTTACTAACGCCCATGCTCGCGGTTGCCCAACCGAAAGCAAAGAAAGCCGTAACTCCCGCCGTCGACCCAGACAAGAAAACCATCATTACCAACCTGGATAGTCGATTTCAGGAGTACGCCGGTATCTCGAAGCAGATCTGGAATTTCGCCGAACTGGGTTATCAGGAAGAGAAGAGTTCGGCCCTGCTGGAAGAGCAACTAAAGAAAGAAGGCTTCGACGTGCAAACGGGCGTGGCCGGTATTCCCACCGCCTTTGTAGCCACTTATGGATCAGGCAAACCCGTTATCGGGATTCTGGGTGAGTATGATGCCCTACCTGGTCTGGCTACCGAAGCCAAGCCCGAATTTACCCCAATCGCGGGTCAGAAAGGTGGCCACGGTTGCGGACACAATCTCTTCGGTACGGCGTCGATGGCAGCTGCGGTACAGGTGAAAGACTGGCTCAAAAAATCAGGGCACGCCGGAACGATCAAAATTTATGGTTGCCCCGCCGAAGAAGGCGGTTCGGCCAAGGTATATATGGTTCGTGAAGGGCTATTTAAGGATGTGGACGTTGTTTTGCACTGGCACCCCGGCGCTCAGAATGCCGCCGATGCGGGAACATCGTTAGCCAACAAAAACGCAAAGTTCCGCTTTAAGGGGATCGCTGCTCACGCGGCTGCCTCGCCCGAACGGGGTCGGTCGGCGCTGGACGGCGTTGAAGCGATGGACTATATGGTCAACATGATGCGTGAGCACATTCCATCCGATACCCGTATTCACTACGTCATCACCAAAGGGGGCGAAGCACCAAACGTAGTTCCCGCCAATGCCGAAGTGTATTACTACGTTCGGAACAAAGATCGGGCGGTGGTACAAAGCGTCTGGAAACGGATTGAAAATGCAGCCGAAGGTGCTGCTAAAGGAACCGGAACGCAGGTAACCTGGGAAGTTCTGGGGGGGGTGTATGATATCTTGCCCAACGTAACCCTGGCCGAGGTGATGCACCAGAATCTGCAAACGGTTGGCGGGGTGAACTATACGCCCGAAGAAACAGCCTTCGCTAAAAAAATCAGCGAGACCTTCGGTGAGCAGAAAGTGCCCATCGAAAATGCGGCCAAAGTGAAAGATTTCCGCGATGCCTCCGAAAGCGCAACCAGCGGTGGCTCTACCGACGTGGGCGATGTAAGCTGGGCTGTACCCACCGTTGGTCTGTCGACGGCAACCTGGGTACCGGGTTCATCGGCCCATAGCTGGCAATCGACAGCCGCCAGTGGTATGACTATTGGGCAGAAAGGCATGATCGTAGCCGCCAAAACACTGGCCATGACTGCCCTGGATCTGTACAAAACGCCAACGCTCATCGAGAAAGCGCGAGAAGAATGGGTAAAGAAAATTGGCCCCGACTTCAAATACGAGGCACTGCTCGGCGATCGGAAACCAGCATTGGATTACCGGAAATAGCCTCAATACCTCTAAATCCCCTGAAGGGGGACTCTGTCTACCAGTGAGCAAAGTCCCCTTCAGGGCAGAGCTCAGAGCTGTTAAGTTTTACCCCCACCCCCCCGAAGGGGGCTTAATTCTCCCTTGGACGGATCCCCCTTCAGGGGGGTGGGGGTCGGAGCGGTCAATCAAGAAGCCTCCTTTTAATGAGAACTTAACAGGCCTGACCTTCAGGGAATTTAGAGATAGAAACTAGTTCACGCTTGATAGGAACTCAGCAATTTTACTTAATACTACGTCCAAGTTCCACATAACTTCTTCATTTCGAAAACGAATCACTGTAATACCAAATTCGTTGAGAACAGAAGTTCGGTTTAGATCGTATTCCTGCTGATCAATAGAATTATGTACGTCTCCATCAAGTTCAATAACTAATTTGGCAGCGTGACAATAAAAATCGGCGATGAAATATGAAAGAGGATGTTGCGCTTTAAAACGAAATCCTTTTAGCTTATTTGCTCGCAAACCCTCCCAAAGTTGGAGCTCAGCAGGCGTCATTGCTTCCCGTAGTTTTTTAGCATTCTCAAAGAGTTGGGGCGAAGCCCCATAAAACATGTCAGTGACCATTTATATTCAATTGTTACACGCACAGGATTATCTATACGTAGTTGCCTATAATTGGTCACTTTTGGTCCTTAAAAACCCCTAAATCCCCTGAAGGGGACTTTGCTCACTGGTAGACAAAGTCCCCTTCAGGGGATTTAGGGGTTTAAAGCCTGAGCTTTTAGCTGATTTTTAAAGATAAGAAGCAATTGTATGTTATAGAGATTACCTTGCCCTTTGCGGTCGGAGTCCGTACCTTTGCGGCAAGTTCGCAATGAGCGGATTAGTGAATGAGCGAATAACACTTGCGCCAGCTATTCACTCATTCGCTCATTCACTAATTCGCTCATTAAACATGCTCCGAACGCACACTTGCGGGGAACTCCGCCTTTCTAACGATAATCAAACGGCTACACTGGCTGGCTGGGTGCAGACCATCCGCGATAAAGGCGGTGTTCTGTGGATCGACCTCCGCGACCGCTATGGTATTACGCAGCTTCTGCTCGAAGATGGTCAGACTGCGCCTGAACTGTTCACCATTGCCCGCTCCCTGGGCCGCGAATTTGTCCTGCAAGCTACCGGGACAGTTATTGAACGGAAATCCAAAAATCCGAATATCCCAACCGGCGAGGTTGAGCTGAAAGTAACGTCGCTGGAGGTATTGAACCCGGCCAAGTTGCCACCCTTCCTGATCGAAGATACCACCGACGGGGGCGACGATCTTCGCATGAAATACCGTTACCTTGACCTTCGCCGGAATCCCGTTCGGAAGAGCCTGGAACTGCGCCACCGCATGGCCCAGCAAACGCGGGTGTACATGGATGGCCAGGATTTCATTGAGGTAGAAACACCGGTTCTGATCAAATCGACACCCGAAGGCGCACGTGACTTTGTGGTACCCAGCCGCATGAATCCGGGCGAATTTTACGCACTGCCCCAATCACCCCAGACGTTCAAGCAACTGCTGATGGTATCGGGATTTGACCGGTATTATCAGATTGTGAAGTGCTTCCGCGATGAAGACCTTCGTGCCGACCGTCAGCCTGAGTTTACCCAAATCGATTGCGAGATGTCGTTTGTGGAGCAGGAAGATATTCTGAATATGTTCGAGGGGCTGGTACGGCATTTATTTAAAGCCGTGAAGGGCATCGATATGGCCACAGTACCCCGCATGACCTACGCCGATGCGATGAAGTTCTACGGCTCCGACAAGCCCGATACGCGTTTCGGTATGCAGTTCGTGGAACTTAAAGGCACCTTCGATACGGTCGATATGACCTCGGGCAAAGGTTTCGGCGTATTCGATTCAGCAGAATTGGTTGTCGGTATTAACGCCCCCGGTTGCGCGCACTATACCCGGAAGCAATTGGACGAACTGACCGATTGGATCAAGCGCCCGCAAATTGGTGCCAAAGGCCTGATTTATGTTCGCTATAATGAAGATGGAACGCTGAAATCCTCGGTCGATAAGTTCTATTCGGAAGCGGATTTGAAAGCATGGGCAGTTCATTTCGGTGCCAAACCGGGCGATTTGATGCTGATCATTTCGGGCGAATGCGCTAAAGCGCGTAAGCAACTCAATGAGCTACGCCTGGAAATGGGTACCCGTCTGGGCCTGCGTGATCCGAACGTATTCAGCACGCTGTGGGTACTCGACTTCCCCTTACTCGAGTATGGCGAAGAAGAGCAACGCTGGTTTGCGATGCACCACCCCTTCACCTCACCCAAGCCCGAAGACATTCCGCTCTTAGATAGCGATTTAGGATCGGTACGGGCGAATGCCTACGACTTGGTTATCAACGGTACTGAAGTTGGCGGTGGTTCAATCCGGATTTTCAACCGCGATTTGCAGGCCCGGATGTTCAGCATTCTGGGTTTCTCGGACGAAGAAGCCAAAGCGCAGTTTGGGTTCCTGATGGATGCCTTCGAGTTTGGCGCGCCCCCGCACGGTGGTATCGCGTTCGGCTTCGACCGGCTGTGTTCGCTCTTCGGTGGTGCCGATTCCATCCGCGATTTCATTGCCTTCCCGAAAAACAACTCCGGTCGCGATGTCATGATCGATTCACCTTCGGTCATCAGCCAGGCGCAATTGAACGAATTAAAAATCGCGACGGTAGCGAAGTAAAGGGGTTTATTAACCACAGAGGCACAGAGATCACGGAGTTTTATGCTCTGTGATCTCTGTGCCTCTGTGGTTAAATCTATTTGATATGAGATTACTCAAGCTCCCACTTGCTCACCCACGGGTCGTGAGTTTGTTGCTGGAATCGCTTCAACTTGACCTGCATTCGGGTCAATACGTCCCGATACCGCGGGTTACTGGCCAGATTGTGGATCTCGTCAGGGTCGGTTTCAAGGTCATATAGTTCAAAGCGCGGGCGGTGCAGGTAAGCGTCTACCGTTCGTTTGCCATATAGCTTTTGCTTTGTTTTAAGGATGTCCTGCCAGGTAAACGAGTTATACAGATCAAGGGCCATTGGGTACGGCAATGCGTGGGCGATGTTGAAAATTAATTTATAGCGTCGTTCGCGCACGACCCGCATCGGGTAATACATGGTGATCTCATGCAGCGAGTGTGATGCGTAGACTTCATCCCAACCAGCCACGCCTTCCTGCTCAATAATAGTCTTAAACGAACGGCCCTGTTTCGGTGCTTTGCCCGTTTCAACTCCGGCAAAGTCCAGGAGCGTTGGCGTTATATCGACCCACGAAATCATGGCATTCTGCACAAAGCCGGGCTTTTTCGGCTTTGGTAGTTTCACGATCAAGGGCAGGTGCATGCCCGGCTCATACAGATTTGTTTTCGAACCGGGAAATGGAGCGCCATTGTCTGACAGGTAAACAATCAGCGTATTGTCGTACTGGCCCGTATCTTTCAGGTACGCAATCAAACGACCAACACCCTGATCCAACCGGCTGACGGCCTCGTAATACTGCGCCAGTTCGGCCCGGCTGGCTTTGGTATCCGATATATACGACGGCACCCGAACGTCACGGGGCTGGTAAAAATGGTCGCCTACCTGCGGATACCCACCAGGTTTGTTTCCAAACAGATTCGGTTTCGAGCCATCGAAAATAGGTGTTCCATCAGGAGCCACGGTATTGCTACGGTGCGGATCATCGGTCGCGAAATACAGAAAGAACGGGCGGTCTGACTTTTCCTCCAGAAACGAATAGCATTTACGGGCCATCTCTACCGGACTTCGTCCAATTGACGCCGGGTCATTGACGCCACCGGCCCCAAGTACGTGCTGGAAATGATAAACTTGCTCAGGCGCTACGTGTAATTTTCCAATGCGTGCGGTTCGGTACCCCGCCTGCTCCAACAACACGGGCAGCGACCGCACCGTATCGAACGAACTGAAATGATGCACCTGATGCTCCAGTCCATACATACCATTGGCATGATTATGGAGGCCCGTCAGCAACACCGACCGGCTGGGGCTACAACTAGCCGTAGTACAGAAAGCATTCGAAAATCGGACTCCATCGGCTGCTAATTGGTCAATGTTCGGTGTCCGGATGGTTGGTTTGGGAGCTCCCTTTTCTTCGTAACAGCCAAGAGCTTCTCGGCCGTGATCATCGGAAACGATCAGCACAATATTCGGGCGACTATCAGCTTGTTTTTTATTCCCTTTCGATTCCAGCCCATAAGCATCGTGTTGACGCGCAGGCTCGTTTAGTAGCTGCGAAAGCAGCGAAAGCGCAAGTAGAGAACCCGTTACCCAAGAGCCAAACGTATAATTCATAATAGCTAGGGGAATTCGGTCTCAATACTAGTGTTTTCGGAGCATCTTAGCTAGCTCATGTCCATGAACTCTAGTCAAATCTGCGCAGAACAGACACCGATTATGGTTCAATATCCACCAAAATACACCAGGTGTCAGCCTAGTTGATGGTGTGTTGAGTACCGATCTGGGTACCATTCCCGCAAATAGCACCAATATCATTAACTTCCAAGCCACCCTACTAAAAGCGGTGTTTTCTCCCAGTTGTGTACATCATATTGAAACTTGGTCTACCCGATGCTTTTCTATCTAACCTGGCAAACTTCAACAAATTAGAGCGCCAATCCCGCAGGAACTATGTCTTAACAGAGATACAATCTATATGATAATTATTATAAAATTATGTTTAATAATTATATTTTTAGTCTATTAATAAATCTTAGAACTTAATTAGATACTTACAATTATACTGAATTAGCATGATTTTTGCTTAAGTAAAGTAATTAAAAAAGTACCCTATTTACGATGGCGGATCTATTATTTCTATCCACAAACATAATTTTATTTCATCATGAACTGCAACATTCTATCGAGCTGGCTATGTATCGTCACATTAATTAGTTACCTGGGGATCGTCCGAACTACACACGCGCAAACGCTGACAACGACGAATTTGCCTATTGTCATTATCAACACAGAGGGGGGAACAATTACCGATGAGCCGGGTATCGTGTGCAGTATGACCATCATCAATAATGCCAGTGGTATTAATAACGTTACCGATCCTGCGAACGAATACAATGGGAAAATAAAGGTTGAATACCGCGGCTGTAGCAGCCAAAATTATCCCAAGAAACCATTAGGTATTGAACTACGATCAACAACCGCCGTTACAACCTCCATTGATGTGCCTCTATTTGGCTTTCCCGAAGAAAGTGACTGGGTACTCAACCCTTCTTACATTGACAAGACCTTCATGCGGGATGTAGTAGCCTATCATATGGCCAACGTATCGGGACGTTATGCATCGCGCACAAAATATGTAGAAGTCATCATTAATGGCAGTTATCAGGGCATCTTCATCTTCGAAGAGAAAGTCAAACGTGATCCCGGACGAATAAATATTAACAAGCTGGACCCGACCGACTTAGGTAGCAACTCCATTACCGGCGGTTATGTTGTTAAGATCGATAAAGCCTGTGGCAATTTTGATCCAACCCATCAATGGCAATCAGCTTATTCCAGCCCAGGTGGAACTCAAAAACATTACTGGATGACCGATTACCCAAACGACGCCAATATTGTTTCACAACAATTTACCTACATTAAAACATACATTAACTCCTTCGAAACAATGATGTCCAGCAGTTCATACTGCTCGGGCTACAACAGCTATATAGCCGATAGCACATTCGTTGATTATATGTTGGTTGAGGAACTATCGAGCAATGCCGATGCGTACCGCTTTAGCACGTATTTGGCGAAAGAACGGAATAGCAAAGGAGGGAAATTATCCGCTGGCCCTGTCTGGGACTTTAATCTGGCGTTTGGGTTTCTGACGAGTGCTTTTGATGGCAATGCACAGAGTTATCAGGGCTGGCGCTATACAGCTCCGGGGGATCCTTCCTTTCCAGTACCTTTCTGGTGGGGAAAGTTGTTGGCCTGCCCTGCCTTTGGTACAAACTTTGTCTCGAGGTATCAAAAATTGCGCCAAACTGTCTGGAGTACGCCTACGCTGATGGCCTTCATTGATGCACAGTATGCGTTGTTGAACCAGGGAGCCTTTAGTCGTAACTTCCAGAAATGGCCAATCATTGGCGTTTCTACCTGGAACGATTCCCCTTCCTATAACGGAGCTACACTACAAAATGAAATCGACTACCTAAAAACCTGGCTGACGAATCGCCTGGACTGGATGGACAATTCAATCTGTGGATTTAGCGGGACTCCGACTGCTACACTAAGTACCACTCAGTCAGCTCCTATTGAAGAGGGACAATCGGCTCCGCTAACCCTAACATTTACCAATGCATCTCCATGGACCTATACACTGTCAACGGGCCAAAGCGGAACAGCAACAAGCAGTACTGCCATTGTAACCGTAACGCCAACCCAAACGACGCCTTACCTTATTCAATTTGTAAAAAATGGCTGTGGCACAGGTACAAGCTCTGGAACAGCCCTTGTTACAGTCTTACCAGCACTGGCCGATTTATCACTTGCACTGTCCAGTAATCAACGGGTAGTGGCTATTGGCGATACTGTTAGCCTGGATTTAGCTCTTTCTAACGCGGGCCCTAAAACAGCCCACTCGATTCAGATCGAAGATCGATTGCCTGCCGGGTTAGCTTTTGTAGGGAGTTCGTTATCAACCATAACGCAGAATAACGATGTCATTACCATAACCACAGACAGTTTAGCCGCGGGTCAAACGGCTCATTTTAGTTATAATCTTACCGTAACGAACAACGGTAGCTTTATAAACGCAGCTCAAATAAAATCCAGTAGCCGAACTGACCCCGACAGTCAGCCCAACTCGGGCACCGGTGACGGGCAGGATGACGAAGCCCTAGTTGATCTTCGAACACGCGATACCAATGGTCAAATCAGCGTTTCGCCCAATCCCAATCAGACTCCATTACCACCCGTACAGAGTAACCAGCCACTGCCTGATCCTGCCAAAACAGATTTGAGTTTAGCAATAAGTAGCGATAATCTGGTGATTAATCCCACTCATTTACTGAGTGTTAGCCTTACGGTCAGTAATCGAGGGGGTGCTGCAGCCAGCAACATAACCGTACAAATGCTATTACCAGATGGCTGGCAAGTGACGAATACAGCTGCTTTAACCATCAATGGTCAAACCGTATCAGGTACCATTAGCGCTATTCCGGCCAATAGTTCGGGAACACTCATTTTATCGATCCAACCCACAACTACCGGAACCCTCAAGGCACAAATAGCGAGTGCAACCCCCAACGACTCTGATTCTACACCGAACAACGGCTACATAAATGGCGAGGACGATGAAGCCATTTTAAGTCTTCGAGTTAGTAACAATTAGGATCAACATAGAGAAGGGCCCTATCACGATGGGGCCCTTCTCTATGTTGATCCTTTATTCTTTTCGGAGAATCTCTTCCAGAAAAGCCCGAAACTTATCGGCAAATTCAGGTCGTTTCAGGGCAAATTCAACCGTTGTTTTCAGGAAATCGAGTTTATTTCCAATATCATGCCGCTTTCCTTCAATGCGATGTGCGTAGAGGTTTTCGCGTTTAAGTAACAACAACATGGCATCAGTTAACTGGATTTCATTGTTTTTGCCAGCTGGTGTTTGTTCCAGCATGGAAAAGATTTCGGGCGTTAAAATGTACCGACCCGCAATGGCTAAGTTCGACGGAGCATCCTGAATATTAGGTTTCTCAACCAATGTATTCAGTTCCCAAATCCGATCACTTAATGACTTGCCGCCAACAATACCATAGCGGTTTACCTTGTCGTGGGGAACTTCTTCAACAGCAATTACCGAGCAGCCATATTGAGCGTATGTATCAATCAATTGCTGGGTTACGGGAATCACCGAGTCCATGATTGTATCGCCAAGTAACACCGCAAATGGTTCATTTCCAACATGATGACGAGCATATCGAATGGCATCGCCCAGACCATTGAGTTCGCGTTGGCGAACGTAGTGCAGGTTGGCCATATCGGAGAGTCGGCGCATCTCATCCAGCAATAACTGATCTTCTTTTTCTTCAAGCCGGGTTTCAAGTTCGTGATTTCGGTCGAAGTGATCCTCGATCGCCCGTTTGCCTTTTCCCGTAATAATCAGAATATCTTCGATACCCGAATCAACGGCCTCCTGCACCACATACTGAATGGTGGGGCGGTCAATAATGGGCAGCATTTCTTTAGGTTGAGCCTTGGTGGCAGGCAGAAACCGGGTTCCAAATCCGGCAGCAGGAATAACGGCTTTTTTGATCATGATTTTGTAAGGGCAGGGGGCGCGGTGCAGGGAGCAGGGGAAATTCTGCGCACCATGCCCCGTGCTCCGCGCTAAACTACATAAGGCTTAATAACACGGGCATTGATTTTTTTCAATTCAACGAAAAGGCGGTTCAGCATGGCATCATCTCGGTAGAGGCCAATAATGGAGCCGCCTGAACCTGTAAACGAAGCCGATGCCCCACAGGAGCGAGCCGTTTCAATCATTTTTCGGTTACGATCGCTGATGTTATAAATCTGGGAACGAAGGTCGAAGTTACGATTGACAAGCTCATTTACGCCACTGATGTCCTGCTTGAGCAGCGCTTCGCGTCCCTGTCGGGCTACATCAGCAATCGAGTTCATCGTTTCAATCACAGTAACATCACCTTTGAGCCATCGTGCCCGAACATCATTATGCACCTGCCCCGACTGTTTTCCCAGATCGGTATTATACGCAATGTAGAGTTTGGGCAGCAAACGTGGGTCTATCGGTTCATATTGGCCATACCCCTGGCGTTCCATGGTAGTCCGATCGAAATCCATATACACACAGCCCTCATAGCATTGAATAACACGATCCTGTAAGCCAGCCGTAATGCCTAACTCTTCGGCTTCGGTAGCCAGCACCAGATTCGGGAGTATAGGTTGCGGAATCTCAACGCCGTAGAATTGCATAAGAGCCCTGAACGTAGCCACAATAATGGCACTGGAACCTGACAAACCAACCTGACGTGGAATGGATGTGTTGTAGCGAATCGAGAAATTCTGGTTCCGAAGTCGAATTTGTTCGGTTTCGCAATATTCTGCGAACTTCTTGATGGCTGCCTTCAACAAGGGTACGCCACCATGATAACCAAGCGTACTTACAGAATCACGAAGGTGATACAGGCTTCTGAATACATTGGTATCCTGAGGCTGCGGTTCAATGTGCAGTTCGGGGGATGGATAAAGCGTTACGGACGCGCCAAAATTACGAACGGTAATGGCGATTGTCTTACCAAAAAATCCGTCTGACGGATTGCCGAGCATCCCAGCTCGGGCGTAGGCACGGGTTTCGATGAGCAAAATAAAAGGCGGATTCTGTATCCGCAGGCTTAGCTAACAATTAAACGGCAAGTTTACGAAAGAATATTCAGCATAAAGTAGTCCAACTTAGCCATACAATCAATAAAAAAGCGATCAGGGGTTTCCCAATCGCTCTTCCATCCATAGGTTAGATTAACGTAGTATCCCTCTTTAGTCTACCTCGTTTTTCTCCACATCCGTTTTATCTTTTCCGCTATACCCTACATGATGGGGGTCGTAGCCTTTATTTGGATCATCCCCCTCTTCTAAGTAGGTTGCATCGGCGCGGTGCAGAAGGGCATCATCAGAGGGGTTTTCAGCCACTTCGCTTAAGGTCTTAGCAGCCTCGTCGCTCATCATCCGCCCTTTAGGAACTTCAGAAATAGCGTCCGCATCAACGTCCCATTCCTGATTGCCACCCAGACTGGCAGGCTGAGCATCAATAGGTCGGCTACCGTCTAGATTGGCTTCACGACTATCGTGCGTCAGGTGCATATTTTCGCTATCCATATCCATACCGGATGTAGAGTCTTTATAAGCGTTGGTGCCAACCCCTTCTGATTCATGACCAAAATCGGAGGTACCGTGTTGGTTAGGGTCTTTTGAATAGTACTCAGGATCTATTTTTTCCGGATCGAATGGTGACGTAGTTGCCATAGCGTTAAGTGTTTTTTTACTATAACCGGAAATGGCTGTGGGTTGTTTTTGAATGAGAGGGGGAGGAAGGAGGAAAGGAAAGAGAGGGAGGAATTAAACGGTCACTCCCCTTTCTCCCTCTCCTCCCCTTCCTCCCTCCTCCCTTTTATCTCTTCCAGCAGTTGATCATTGGTTTGTTGAAGAAGGGCAACCCGCTCGTTGAGTTGAAACAAAAGGAACTCTACATTACGCAATCGCTCCTCGGTTGTGATGGCTGCCGATGGCGAATTGAGTGTCTTAAACATTAGCCCTTCTCCCCGTAATAGCCAGTCGCCATTGACCTGCGGATAGGCCACTAATATTTTTTCGAGTGTATCGTAGCGGGGCTTCAGCCGACCGTGCAAGATATGGTATACTTTTTCGCCCCGGTGTTCACCAAGCTGGCGGGCAAATTCCAGCACACTAATATTGAGCGAGTCAATTAATTCCTGAAGGCGCAGGTGAATTGTCATAGGCGGGGGTGATCGGAGCGCGGAGCAGGGCGCAGGGAGACTACTTCGCCCCGTGCGCCCTGCTCCGCGCTAAAATTACACAAAACTGAGTAAATATATTGGCAAATATCCTAGGAAATGGCTTTGTGAATTACACAAAAGTATGTATATTTAAACCTGTAAACACAGCCCGTAAAAAGGCAAAAGGGACCGCAAAATGGGTCCCCTGCTTGAACAGTAAACAACAAATACTAATGAACACACAAAACAAAAGCCAAATCGAGACAATTCAAAGCGGAGAGCCATTGAATGTGGATCAAAAAGTGAATCAATTAGCTGGCGAGTTGGTCAGTACTGGTGTCGCCCGGCGATACAAATACCTGGAAGGACACCCCCGTCAGTATCGATTCGATGCCAAAGAAGGTGTGTTCAACATTAACGGCACCGAGAAATTAGGCCGTACCTTAACCTTCCAACCCCTGGCCTGGCGGATTTTTACGGACAATATCCTGAACATGGGGACCAAAAACTGGGCAGAAATTTTCTTCATCGACGACAAGAACTGCGTGTCGGCACTGCTGTTCCATGGCTATTCGGTCGATAATATTTTCCGACTCATCGAACCACTCTACTACGACGACCTTACACTGGCCGATGTGGTCATTACAGCCGTTGCCGAGAAGAAAGAATACACGAAGGTGCAGCCCAAAGGTGTGTACTACATCGCTACATTCTCTTACAAAATTGGCGACGCACAGAAAACAGCTGAACTGAAACAGTTTGCACAGGAAGTCAAAATCTTTCGACAGGAAACACTTACCGATATCGCCAATATCAAAACGGCGATGAACTACTATAACCCATTCGTCAATCTTGCCGACGAGCCTGAGTTATTATCAGCCGGTTAGTACGTGGAGTAGGTGAAGTGAGTGGAGTGAGTTAACTGACTCACTCCACTCACTTCACCTACTCCACTCATTCCAGATACTGCACGAATTGCACCCAGACACTTATTCCATGCTGACATCCCCTATTTCAATACAAACGACTCCTCACCTGATTACCTCCGGCGATTTTTACCGGGCGCTACCGAGGGTGTCGAACTCAGATTTAACACGCCTGAAAGAAGAACATCTGGGCTATTGGTCAACCCCGTCGACTCGATTTATACCAGAAAAGACAAAAGTATTTGGCCGGGCCTTTCACCAGCACTTACTCGAACCAGAAACCGTTGGTACTGTGCTATCGCAGTTGCTGCCAGATATGACCGATATGAATGCGCTGGCTCCTGCCCAAACCAAGCAGTTGCAAACGCTGATGCAAACCATTCGACAGGACGGTTTTTGCCGCCGGTATCTGCGCCAGTCGGATCGGGAGCGTGTTGTTCTGTCAATGGAACCAACAACGGGTATTCCCTGTAAAGCCCGGTTAGACCTGGTTTATACCAGTCCCAAACGCCGGAATGCCCTGATCATTGACCTAAAAACAACCTCAGCCCGGACACAAGCGCAATTTCTTGAGTCTTGCTACACCTATGACTACGACCGGCAAGCGGCTTTTTATGTGGATAGCCTACGGCATGCCGATTCGGGCGAATGGGATGCAACCCGGCAATTCCGGTTCGTGTTTGTTGGTGTCATGAAACAACGGCCACATCGGCTGTTTGCGGTGGATGCGTCGTCAATCCCCGGTTTTCTGGATTATGGACGCAAGAAGTACCGTTTCTGGCTCCGCAAATGGCAGGAAGAGCGGGCGCAGCCAGAACTGGTAGCTTCCGCCTGGAGTATGAGTGCCTGATTTGTTTGTCGTTCGAAGTTTGTTGTTTGATGTTCTCCCTCAACCACAAACCTGGAACGACAAACTTCAAACTAGTTAATCAACGTATGAACGCTTCCATAATAACACTTACACCTACCCCGCTCCACTTTGATTGGGGAACCGACGGACTGGTGCTCTGGATCGAGGAATTAGATAGAGCCGACAGTGTGGTAGGCCAGATGAAGGAAGTAATGGACCGAATTGCGTTCGCTATTGAACTGCAAACGGGCTGGGATCACCGTACAGATGGCAATACCCTGCATCCGCTCTATGGCTACCGGCTTCTGTTGCGCGATGCGTCGGGTTGCTGGAACGCCATCCAGACAGATGAGACAGGCCACTTTACAGGGTTGGTCCCGCTTGAAGAAATGGATTATGAACAGGCTTATGACAAAGTGATGTGGCTGGAGTAAGTTAGCAATTCGTGGTGTACGTAAAGAGGTGAAGTATGTGGCATAGGAATAAACCTACTACACATACTTCACCTCTTTACGTACACCACGAATTGCCATGCAACCTTTCAGGCCTGGTTTACATCTTTACTTAAATGTCAATCAAAATTCAGAAAGCGCATCATGAAAATCCTGATTACTTCCCTCCTCCTGGCTCTCGTTGCCTTGTCGCCTACGTTAGCTCAGTCAACTGTTGACGCGAAAGATATTATGGCCAAAATCAATCGCAAGGAAGCAGTTTCCTATCAAAACGTAACCATCACTGGCGACCTCGACCTCACAAATCTGGCAAACCGTAAAGAAGTACGGGAAGGCAGTTGGAAAGGAGATTCACATGAATTCTTAAGTGTTGTAGAAGTACCCCTGACCTTTAAAAACTGCACATTCAAAGGCAAATTTCTGGCTTACCACACCGACGAGCAGGATGGGAAACGGATTTTCAACACGAACAACACCGTTTATAATGCCGATTTTACTGAGGCCGTAACCATTGACGGCTGTACGTTTGACGATGATGCCACCTTTAAGTATTCGAACTTTAGCCAGCGGGCCATTTTTACCAACAATAAATTCGGCGAGGAAGCTCTATTCAAATACACTAAATTCCGTAATGCTGCCGATTTCAGCGGCTCAACCTTCCGGGATTACGCCGATTTTAAATACACCAAGTTTGATGAGTCGTCTTCGTTCGAGAAAACAACATTTGAGCGTTCTGCCGATTTCAAATACACCAAATTTGATGAAGTAACGAACTTTCAGAAGGCTCGCTTCTCAGGCAATGCCGATTTCAAATACACCCATCTCCCACGAGGCACCAATTTCGACGATGTTCGTTTTGACGGCTCCGCCGACTTCAAGTACACAACCCTTGATGGCCGGAAATTTTCACCGAGCAGATAGTTGATTAGCGAAGTAGAAGGAGTTAGAAATTAGTGAAGTGGGTGGAGTATGTGTAGTTTGTGAAACGACTACACGTACTCCACCCACTTTTACTTACTTCGCCTATTCCACTCACTCCACCTACTTCACAAATTAACCATTTCCCAACTTGCGTGTTTATCAGAAGGTTACATCAATTACGCAACGTTTTGAAACGGACTACCAAAATTCTTATCGCAGTAATCGTTCTGCTGGTTATTGCCCGCTTGTTATTGCCCTATTTTGTACTTCGGTACGTCAATAAAACTCTGGCCGACATGGGCGGCTATACAGGCCACGTCGAAGATATTGATATTCAACTCATTCGGGGTGCCTACCAACTTGATAATCTTCGTATCCGCAAAATAAACGGCAAGATTAAAGAGCCATTTCTATTTATTCCCAAAACGGATTTGTCGGTTGAGTGGAAGTCGTTGCTAAAAGGCAAATTAGTCAGCGAAGTGGAGTGCTATGAACCGGAAATCAATTTTGCGTTTAGCGAAAATGAAGCCAGCAATCAAACCGGAGCCGAGGTCGACTGGACGGCTTATCTGAAAAAACTGTTGCCCATTAGCATCAACCGCTTTGCCGTTGTCAATGGCAAAGTGGACCTGACCAGTTTGGTTACCCAACCTCGTGCCGATTTGTCGATGCAGCGATTTCAGGGAGAAATTCGAAATATCCGTAACGTTGAAGACAAGAATAAACAGTTACCCTCGCCGGTTGTAGCCTCGGGCGATGTTCTGGGTTACGGGGGAACCATGAACTTTTCGGCCAATATGAATTTACTGAAGGTCGTCCCGGATTTTGATTACAATCTCCGGTTCAGTAATCTTCAACTAGTGAAACTTAATACCCTTGCCCGCGAATACGCGAACCTTGACTTTGAACGGGGCACTGTGAGTGTATACAGTGAGATGGCCATGCTCAACAAGAAGCTCAATGGCTACATCAAGCCGCTCACGAAGGACATGCAAATTTTTAAGTTAAATGAGCACAAGGGACGATCTGTAGGTCGATTTTTTACCGAGCTCATTGCCCAGGGCGGCACCGAAATCCTAAAGAATCAAAAACACGATCAGGTAGCTACACGCATTCCCCTGAATGGTACAGTCGATAATATTGAAACGGCGCTCTGGCCAACCATTTTCGGTATCCTGCGCAATGCATACGTTGAGGCTTTTAAAGGCGAGTTCGATAACAATATCACCTTAAAAGACGCTTTTAAAGGCCTTAAAGACGATTATAAAGCCAAACGGGCTGAGCGAAAAGCGGAACGGAAAGAAAAACGGGCCGAGCGAAAGGCGGCACGGAAAGAGAAGAGAGCAGCGCGAAAGGCCGAACGAAAAAAGGGGAAATAGGCGGCTGCGTCTTTTAGTGACGTCGGTTACTTATAACCGACGCTGCGAGGTTTCTCAAAACCGAGCGTAACTAACTCGGTTTTGAGAAACCTCGCAGCGTCAGGTTGAAGAACCTGACACCACTTGCACACCACCGATTTTACCGAATTGTATCTACCCGCGTTGCACCTCCCCGACGTAGCGAATCCGGTGCTAACCTGCGTTGTTTCCGGTTTTTAGGCGATGCAGTGTCTTTCGTAGACTTCATTTTGGGGCGGGGCGGGTTTGCCTGCCGGGTATCTGTCGTTGACGTGGATTGCTGAACAGCGGGCGACTGACCGCTTTGGGCAAATGCACCTACAAAAATAAAGCTGCTCAGTAGGCTGGTGATAAAAAAGAAGCGTTTCATAATGTCGATGAGTTGGTATAGCTATATAACGACAGAAGGCGCTATTCGGTTACTGCTATTGAGCAAAGACAAGTTTGTTTTTCGACAGCTGTCGAAAAATATGAAATCAAATCACCCTGTATGGAATTTAGCCCGATCATGCATCTGTTACGTAAGCAGCCTCCAGCCTATGTTTCTGAAACTGTTCCGTAAGCCTAAACCCATACATAACCGCTCTCGCAGCGATGCCGCCGACTATGTGGCGGCTTACCGAGCCACGGGCGATCTGGCAATTTTGGGTGAACTCTATGAACAACACATGGAGCTGATTTATGCCGTTTGCTATAATTACCTGCGCGATGAAGATGAGGCTAAAGATGCCGTCATGAATCTGTTCGAGCAGTTGGTAACTGACCTGCGTCGGCATGAGGTACAACAATTTGGCCCCTGGCTGCATAGTGTGGCCCGGAATTATTGCCTGATGCAACTGCGTAAAAATCAGGCGCATCCTAAAACGGAGCTGGTGACAAATGCCACTGGCGACGATGTAGATGAGCTGTTCCTGACTGATGAAACCGATTCGCTGGAACTAGAGGAAGATCTAACACGCATGGAAGCCTGCCTTAAAACACTGCCAGCCGAGCAGCAAACCTGCCTGACGTTGTTTTATCTGGAACGCAAGAGCTATACGGAAGTGGCCGACCTGACTGGATATGACATGAAACAAGTGAAAAGTTATTTGCAAAATGGTCGACGAAAGTTGAAAATTTGCATGAGTAAAGAGGATCTATGAACGACCAACTGAGTTTCGAGGAGTTACGGGCTTATCAGTCTGGACGACTGAATGGGGCAGCACGGCACCGAGTTGAGCGATTGCTGCTGGAGAATCCATTCTATGCCGATGCACTGGCCGGTCTGGAAGCCATGCAGAAAACCGCAACTGGCGTGACCAGCAGCTCCATGACCGACCAAATGGCCGATCTGCGGGATGCATTGCACCAACGTATTCATGAATCTGCTAATCAGAAACGATTATGGCCCCTGTGGATCGCAACGACCACGGCAGCCATTCTATTTATGCTGGCAATGGCTATTTATTTTATCTTTTTTGCGCCTAAACAGCCTGTAAAACCCAAGCCGGTCACGCCAATAAAAACAGCTATGCATGATTATAAGTATGCAAATCCCCTAGAGCAGAAAACTATTCTTTTCAGACCGGCCTGAGCCTGCTTATGTGGCAAGTTGTGCCATAAAAATGATAAAAGTCTTTTAAGAAAAATAAAACATTTGCCGGAGGTCTGACGTTAACCGGGCATATCAACTTATTGATTCGTCCATGTTTCGCGCAAATTCATTACGCTCCACCATCCTAGCATTTATCTTCGTTTCTGGCTGTGTATCAAGCCTTTTTGCTCAACAACGCTTTAGTGTAGGCCCCCGTGTGGGCTTGAATTTATCTAATTATTGGGGTGATGCCGATAATATGAAATTTACCCCAGGGCTCTCGGCAGGTGCTTTCGTCATGTACAGTTCGCTGAATCACTTCGGGATTTCAGCCGATTTTTTGTATTCCCAACGCGGTACGAGCTACAACGACAACCAGAAGAAATTCATTCAGCGGGTTAATTACCTCGAGATTCCGGTTGTTGCCCGTTATTTCCTGACCTTGTCGGGCAATTTCAGACCGAACATTTTTGTTGGCCCTTCACTAGGTATTAAGCTGAATGCGAATCGTCTTAAAGGCGACTATCTCCAGGGTACGGGGCCAGTTCTCAATGGCGAAAACAGCCTAGCGTTTAACAATCTGGATTTGGGCGCAACAGGCGGTATTCAACTTAACTGGGGAACGGGCAACCGGCAGCATTTCCTGATTGACGCCCGTTATACACTTGGCCTAAGCGATGTACAAACCGATTTTCCAAACTATTGGACTAGACGCAGTTCATTGCAAAACTCGACATTTACGTTAGCCCTGGGTTATAGCTTCGGAGTGGGCCGGGAACACCCCAGCCGCTACAGCCGCTAAATTGATGTACGAGTTATGATTTCCGTCGGCCTGCGTCGGCAAAAAAACGCAACTCGTACGTCGTAACTCGTACATCATACTTTACTTTCGTCCTCGCCATTTCACGTTTTACGGAAGTGGCGAGGACCTTTTTTTGTATTTTTGACACTTCACGACCCCAATTTAGTTCTCATGCCATCCTGTCGGTCTTTTGTTTTTGGTTTATTCAGCGTTTTATTGTCCCTTCCGGCTCTGGCGCAAACAACCGTACCTACCTTTCTTAAACTTAATGCACGCCAAAGTTGCTGGGTCGATTCGGTGTTTACCAATATGGCTCCCGACGACCGTATTGCACAACTGATTATGGTGGCTGGCTACTCGAACCGGAAACCCGGCTACGAAGACTCCCTCATCACACTCGTAAAAAACAACAAGCTTGGTGGTGTTGTCATGTTTCAGGGTGGCCCTACGCGCCAGGCCCGGTTAACCAATCGGTTGCAAGCCAACTCGAAGGTGCCTCTGCTCATTGCCATGGATGCCGAGTGGGGTATTGCCATGCGTCTGGACAGCACGGTACGTTATCCGTATCAAATGACGCTCGGTGCCATGCAGGGTGCAGGTTCTGATTCGCTCATTTACCAGATGGGCGCTCATTTAGCGAAACAGGCACGCCGATTAGGGATGCACGTGAACTTCGCCCCTTCCGTCGATGTCAACAATAACCCCAATAATCCGGTCATCAATTTCCGGTCGTTCGGTGAAAACAAGTACGATGTAGCCCGCAAAGCCCTTGCCTATATGCGTGGCATGCAGGATAATCAACTGTTAACCAGCCTAAAGCACTTTCCGGGACACGGCGATACCGGCACCGATTCGCACTACGACTTACCCCTGATTACTAAAAGTCGCGCGCAACTCGACTCGCTCGAACTCTATCCTTTCAAGCAGTTGATCAACGCAGGTGCTGCGGGCGTTATGATTGCCCATTTAAGTATTCCGGCGCTGGACACAACCCGGAATCGCCCCTCTACCCTTTCGCCTGCCATTGTTACGAACCTGCTTAAGAACGAACTGGGTTTTCAGGGTCTGATCTTCTCCGACGCCATGAATATGAAAGGCGTAACCAAGTATTTTCCATCGGGCAGAGCCGATGAACTGGGGCTGGAGGCTGGCATGGACGTTCTGGAATTTACGGAAGATGTACCGGCGGCACTTTATCTGATCAAGCAAGCCATTGCCGATGGGCGCATGACGCAGGCTTCACTAGATGCCCGCTGCCTGAAAGTACTGAAAGCTAAAGCCTGGGTTGGCCTCGATCAGTACAAACCCATTGCGCTGGAAAATCTGGTAAGCGACCTCAATCCGGTACAGGACGAATTGCTTAACCGGAAACTCACCGAAGCCAGCCTGACCGTTTTGAAAAATGATCAGAATTTACTGCCGCTGCAACGGTTAGATACGTTACGAATTGCATCGGTAGCCATTGAGAGCGACAAAATCACCGCATTCCAGCAAATGGCGGGCAACTATACGCTAATTAAGCATTTTAACATTACCTCAAAAACTCCCGATTCGACACTGGCTCAGGTACGCGATTCGCTCAAAAACTACAACCTGATTTTGGTTGATGTGCATCTGAACAACATCCGGCCAGCGGTTAAATACGGTCTGCAAACTAAAACCGCCGGCCTGGTTGGCGAGTTGGTTGCAACGGGAAAGGCAGTCGTCACGGTGTTTGGCAATGTATATGCGCTGGACAAACTGACATTTCCGATGGATACGGCCCAGCCCAGCCGTAATATTGAGAAGGCGCGTGCCATTGTTATGCCCTACCAATTGACCAATTACACCGAGGAATTATCGGCGCAGTTGATTTTTGGGGCCATTGGTGCATCAGGTAAACTACCCGTTACCGTCAATCAGCGCTTCCGGGTGGGCGATGGTATGCCCATAAAGCCCATTGGCCGACTCAAATACACTATTCCTGAAGAAGTGGGAATCGATAGCCGGTTTCTGACCCAGCAGGTTGATTCCTTGGTGAATGTAGGTCTGACGCAGAAGGCATTTCCGGGCTGTGTCGTGCAAATGGCTAAAGATGGCAAAGTGATTTTCCGAAAAGCCTACGGCAAGCACACCTACGATGCCTCCTTAGGTGCCGAACCCCTGCCTGTGCAATTGGATGATCTTTACGACATGGCCTCAGTTACCAAGGTGAGCACCTCAACACCCGCGCTAATGCGCTTAGTGGACGAAGGCAAGTTTAACCTCGACGGTAAAATGGCGGATTATCTGCCCGGCTTTAAAAAATCAAACAAAGCGGATTTGGTCTGGCGCGATGTGCTCACCCACCAGGCCCGGCTGAAAGCCTGGATTCCTTTCTGGATGGACACCAAAAATCCGGACGGTACCTGGAAACCCAAGACCTTCAAAGCGGAACAGTCGGGGCGTTACCCGATTGAGGTGACGGATAGCTTGTTCGAATTCAGAAAGTATCCGAGAACCATTTTCCAGCAAATCCGGGATTCTCCGCTGAATGCCAAGAAAGAGTACGTGTACTCTGATCTTTCGTTTATTCTTTATCCGCAAATTGTGAAGCGAATTACGGGTGTGGATTTTGAGGATTACATTAAAACGACTTTCTATAAACCATTAGGAGCCAGTACACTAACATTTTTACCACGCCGATTTTATCCTTTAAATCGCATTGTTCCTACCGAATATGATTCACTGTTCCGTAAAACACTTATCTGGGGGCGTGTGCATGATGAAGGCGCGGCTATGCTGAACGGGCTATCGGGGCATGCGGGTTTATTTGGTTCCGCCAATGACCTGATGAAAGTGTATGAGATGTACCGACAGAAGGGTAGCTACGGTAGCCAGCAGTTTATTTCTCAGAAAACGATGGCGGAGTTTACCCGGTATCAGTTTCCGGAGTTAGGCAACCGGCGCGGGCTGGGCTTCGATAAACCGTCGTTCACTTATTCGGGCAATGGGCCTAAGTCGGCAACGAAAGCCAGTTTTGGGCATTCGGGTTTTACCGGCACATTTGTCTGGGTTGAACCCGATCCGGCCTATAACCTTACCTATGTGTTTTTATGCAACCGGGTTTACCCAACCCGAAACAATCCTAAACTAGGCAATCTGAATACCCGCACCAACATCGTTGAAGCATTGTATCAGGCAACAAAACGAGGATTGCAATGAACGATCATCTGATTCAGCTACTGAATTACGAGCTTTGGGCCAACCTCCGCGTTATCGGCTCGCTCGAAACGATCCAAAATCCACCAGCGCGCGCGCTTGCCGTAATGGGCCATATCCTGTCGGCACAGCACGTTTGGCTTGGCCGTATCACCAACGAATCGGTCTTTGTGTCTATTTGGGAAGATATTCCGGTTAGCTGGATGGCCGAAACCGCCGAGCGTCAACATCGTCAGCTAACGAGTTATCTGGATGGATTAGCTGAGTCCGATTTAGGAAAAACGATCGCCTACAAAAACTCGCAGGGGGTGGCGTATCAAAATACGCTCCTTGATCTGTTAACCCATATGAGTCACCATGCGGCCTATCACCGAGGGCAGGTCGTGCAACTTATCCGACCCATGGTAGCCGAAGCCCCCGTAACGGACTTTATTGTCTGGAAGCGGGAAATGCTCTGAATAGCACGAACTTCTACGTTCGTGCTGATTATTCTTCGGCCTCTCCTGTTCACGCTTGGCTTTGCCGAGTGTGGACTATCTTTTCAAGGGTCTCTGGCCCGTTTTTGATGTATTCACCGGCCAGAGGCCGTAAAAAATAGTCCACACTCGGCACAGCCAAGCGTGAACAACTGGCGCGAACGAAGAACGTTCACGCTATCGAGGAAGCACCTAACAAGTCCTTGATTTATAGATTCCTGCACTTAAATTAACAGCATGAGCTAAACTCATTATATTGATAGTTAGTTAACAGTACCAACTACCTACCTCAAAGTTCTACCATCCTACTCACGAATAGACTTATGAAGTTGTCGTCAAAAAGCTGGGTAAAACTACTTCTTGTGGTAGCGGCAGTCCCCCTTTTAGCGGCAGGTGTCGTGTATTTTGTGCTGGTGAATAATTTAAAAGACGTAATCACCTACGCCATTGATAAAGAAACAAAGGGGGGCTATACCTTCCAGAGTAAGGACCTAAACCTGTCTATTTTAAGCAGAACCGTTACAATAAATGGCTTGGTCTTTGCCCGGAAAGACACCACGAACGTACCGTCTTATTACACAGTCAAAATTCCCAATGCTTATTTATCCATTGAATCCTGGCAGGAACTCCTGCTAAACAAGAAGTTATTAGTCGATAGTTTTTCTGTTTCCAGGCCCGAGGTTGTCGTTCATGATTATCGCATCCATTCAAAAAGCCACAATCAAACCCGTTTTCATACATCGAGTATTCTCGAGAATCTTCAAAAAACCCTGGACCATTTACATGCGAAATCATTCAACATTCAGGGTGGATCGTTCGCATTGATCAAACGAAATTCGTCAGGCCCATTTGTCATTAAAGATATCAACCTGGTCGTTCACAATTTTTCTAAGCTTGATAATGATAACCGACGGGTGTTGGGCTCCGATCACATTGAGGTATCGCTGGGCAAGCAACAGTGGGTGTTATCCGATGGAAAAAATACGCTAAGCTTTCGGGGATTGCGCTTTGCCAGCGCTACGCAGCTATTTGAAATAGATTCGGTTCATTTCCGCAAACCCGCTACTGCCCAAAAAGGGGAGATGAGTTTGCGGGCCGAGAAGTTCTTCTTCAACTCAAGGCATTTACCTGCCGTGTACCAGAAAGGTGAATTGTGGCTCGATACCCTCATTTGCGTCAGACCCGTACTCACCTTGCCGATTGAAAGTCGGAAAGAGCAGATAACCGATACGAGTGGCACAATTCACGCGAACATCAAAACCCTGTTCAAAACCGTAACGATTGGCTACACACGGGTACAGGATGGCGAAATCTTACTGGCGAGTAAGTCGAACCCGGCCTCCAGGAGTGGCACGCAGAAAGCGAACCTGACCATTTATAATCTGACGCTCAATCAACAAAGTGACCACTCGCTTACCACGGATAGCGTTAACCTGAGCTTACGTAATATTGCTTTTTTTTCGCCCGATAGCCTGTTCAAAATCGGGGTTGAATCGTTTCAGGTGCTCAAGAAAGACCTCATTTTCAGGAATGTACTCTATGGCACTACGTCCCGAAAACTAACCGGCAAAGGCTTGACTTTTAAAGCCCCGTTGCTGCATCTACACAATATTAGCTTTGAAGATTTGATGCAGAAGCGACTTGTGGCTACTGCTGCCGAACTGGTTCAACCAAGCATTGCGATCCTGGCTACCCCCAAAGCAGCAGTACACCCAAAGCCATTTGTTGTGGCAACCGCACCACCCAAAAAAGTTGATTTATTCAAGACGTTACACGGTCTGGGCGAGCTTCTCCAGGTAGACAACTTCCGGATTATCAATGCCAATGCGCAGTACAAACTATCGGGCGAGAAGCCGATGGAAGTAAGCATGAAAAATATGAATGCTACCGTTTTGCTGAACGACTTTTTAGTGAGCGATTCGTTGATTGACATGAAGCACGCCATTCCGAACCTGACCGTGGCCAGTGCCCAGTTGCGAACGAAGAAGCTAAACGTTGCCCTGACGAATTATACCCTCTACGGAAAACAACGGTACAACGGCGTTGATAAGGTACAGATGAGCTTCCCCAACGGAACCGCATTGACCGCCAATAACGTGTATTGGGAAGCTTTCGGCTGGGATGCACTTCAGCAATCGAAAGACATCCAGATTGAGTTACTCCGCGTTCATGACTTAGTGGTTGACATGAAAACTACCGCAAAAAAAAGCCTAAGTCCGATCCCTACCCATACATCGGCACACACTCATGAGTCCTTACCGCTACTCCATATTGCCCGGTTAATGGCCGACCACCTAACGCTGAATGCTGCTTTACCCCAACAAATGCGGGCGGGTTTTCAGGGGTCGGCAATACGTATCGATAGTCTGACAACGGAAACGGACTACTTTAGCTGGAATCAGATCAGCGGCAAATTGACTGATCTCTATCTTAATCAGCCAAGTACTAAACAGGTTTCAATTGCCCAGGCAGAGCTAAATAGCCAGCAAATCACTACGCTGACCAACGTGCGTTACACAGACAATAGTCCGGGCAAAAAACTCGAACTTGCTCTGCCTCAGCTCCGGGTGGTGGCCCCATTTAAGTCGACTGATTTTTCAACAATTCGTCTGCAATCAGTATACCTTGAGCGCCCGGAACTAACCCTGATTACAGAAGGCATATCGAAACCCGAACGTCCAGTCAGTGCGTTTTCTATTCCATTCACATTTACGCTGCACGAATTGGACGTTAATGCGGCTAAGGTTAATTACCTCAACAAAAAAGAGGGGGATTCAGTGAGCGTCCGAACGGTGGTTGATATAGATGCAAAAGGGCTATATGGGGCTAAACAGGAAGCCCTTACGTTTGCGTCTTTACAAGTAACGCCAAGTGCTATAACGCTTGCCAGCCCCCAATTAAGGACGGTAGTCCCATCTGCCTCCGTACAGCTAACGAACGGCAGATTATCGGCTACAAAGGCGGGGAAACCCATTCTGGTCGGCGATTTGCACGCAAGCCTTGCCGCTACCGACTTGCATCCGGTGCTCAAATCAAAAAAAGCGGCCCCTCCCAGTGAGCTTACCGTTGGTCACGTTAAAGCGACGGTCGATTTTCCGGATTTTAGCTGGACAGCAGGCAAAAAAATAGCCTGGTCAACCTGGATGAACCATACAAATCTGGCCATTACAGACGCTTTACTGCAAAGACCTTCCACCACATTTCAGGCCGGAAATGTAAACTGGACACCTAAAAACGCCCGTCTGCAACTCAATAATTTCCAGATAACTCCGACAATGCCTCAGGAGGAGTTTATGGCACCAACCCATTTTCAGGCCGATTATATTACCGTAAAAGGGGATGAAGCTCAATTGAACGGGCTGAATATGGCCCAATGGCGTCGCGATTCGACTATCGCCATTCAGCATATTGTTGTTAAAAACGTGACGACGGATGTATCGCGGGATAAACGATTGCCCGATCCAGACTTTATGCCAGAAAAGTTAATGCCTACCCGATTAATGAGTCGGGTTAACATACCCTTTCAGATTGATTCGATTTCAGTCATCAACAGTAATGTTATTTACCACGAGACCTCCAAATTGACGAACCGAGTGAGTAACGTACCGTTGATGAACATCAATGGGGTGCTGAAAAACATTACCAATCGCCCAAGAAAAACGACCGACAGCTTAGTGCTCAGGGCCAGTACTAAACTACTGGGACTAAACATCAATCGGCTGACTTACCGGGAATCCTACGGCGATTCGCTGGCGGGTTTTCATATGCTGCTCAACACATCGGATGTACACCTTTCTGAAATGAGCTCAATAACAAACCCGATGATAGCCGCAAATCTGGACGGGGGGTACGTGCAGCCCATCACGGCCCGGGTTGTGGGCAACCGATATGCATCGGTAGGTAACATGCACTTTTATTATAAAGATTTAAAAATCAGCCTGCTCGCTCCTGCTGATACAACAAAAAAAACGCTGTTAATCAAATTAAAGAACTTCGTTATCGGCAAGGTTTTACGTAAGAAAAACGAAGCCGATTCGCGTATTTTCTATGATCGTGATCCGCAGACCTTTATTTTCGGCTACTGGATTAAAACGATGACGAGTGGAATATTGACTAGTATTGGTGTGAAGGGAAATAAAAAATACCGCGCTAATTATTTGAAATTGAGCCAGCAACGCCCGTTGCCTGTTGACGAATAAAGCTGTCGTGCCGACCGTCCCGGTTGGTCGTGTAATGCTGCATTTCTCTACAACCGGGACGATCGGCACGACAAAAACACCATCTGTATAGAAGCCATTATAAAGAGCAAATACCAAACCTATAGTTACTAATTTCCTCTCAACTGGCGGATTTTCACTATTATCAAATCCCTATCGGTCTTATCTTCGCATTCGCTTTTGGCAGGCTGCGCAATAGACCTGTTCATAAACTCGAAGTCAATTTTCTATGAAGTATTTGATCATCCTCACCTTGTTTTTATCACGTAGTGCATTCGCGCAGCTCCGATTGCCAACCAATGAAACAGGCCAGGTTCAATATCAGGAAATCGTACGTGTACCAGACGCTAAATTGCCAGCCCGGCAACTGATGAGGCAGCTTCATGATTGGGCCGAATACTATTATGCGGCAGAACCAACTGCCGAACAGCAATACGATCCGGAACATAATATCCAGTTTATCAAGGCAACCTACCGGATTGATGATCAGGCTGTTCGCTACACCCTTACAGTTGAAGCTAAGTTTGGTCGCTACCGTGCTACCATTACCGACTTGATTGCCGAAAGCAAAGGCATCAGTGTGCCGGTCAGAACAACCAGCAGCACAGCCGATGAACTGGAACGGGCAGCTGGTGGCAAAATCACGAACCGGAAATTAATTGAGCAGGCCGCTCGCCAACAAGCCGAATTATATCAAAAAATTGACAAATCCTGCCGCGATACCTTAGCCAATCTGAAACAGTTTTTAACAACCTTGCAGAAATAGGTTTTTGGCTAACCTACCGATGGCGCTCCACACCTACCTGCTCACACCAGGGCAGTACGGGGCAGGTTGAACAATGAGGCAATGTACCTGTGCAGATATGCTTACCAAATGGCATCAACAGTCGGTTGATGTTTATCCACTGTTCACGCGGAACCCGCTCTTCCAATACCTTCAGCGTTTGTTCGGGTTGTTTGGTATGCACATAGCCCCAACGGTTTACAACTCGATGAACGTGAATATCGACGCTGATAGCCGCCTGTCCTGTGGCAACACCCAATGCCAGATTAGCACACTTTGGCCCAACGCCTTTCAGGGAAATTAACGTAGCGAAATCAGCAGGGAGACTTCCCCCAAATTCATTCATGATGCGGTCGGCAATGCCATGCAGGGTATAGGCTTTCTGGTCGGGGTAGGTAGTACCGTACAGTAATTGCGTTAAGGTTGGGATGTCGATGGCAAGAAGTTGTTCGGGCGTTCGAGCCTGCTCGAACAAACGTAAGGAGACAGGAATCGTGGTTTCATCGAGCGTTCGTATAGACACGATACAGGAGATTAGTTGCTCGAACAGGGTGTTGTAGCCCCGTTCAAACAGATCGAACATAGCCGCTTTTGGATACGGCCGGATGGCTTCGTCAATATGCGCCAAAACAACGTTGAGGTCGAAGGTAGGTTTCATGGTATCTAAACACGGAGAAAACGGAGATGTCACGGAGAACACAGAGAAAATCTCCATGAACTCTGTTTAATCTCCGTTTTCTCTGTGTTTACCCCCCTTTATATTTTCACAATCACCATTTCCACGCGTCGGTTTTCGGCTCGTTCCTTCAGGCTTTTGTTGGTATTGATGGGTCGTGAAGGGCCATACCCAACGGTTTCGATCCGGCCTGCACTGATGCCTTTACTAACCAGATATCGCTTCACCTCATTGACCCGATTACGCGACAGTTCAACGTTCGCATCAAACTCACCAACAGTATCCGTATGTCCTTCCAGCCGGATTTGCATGGCCGGATTCGATTGCATCACCGTTACCAGGCGGTCCAGTTCAGGGAACGATTCGGGCTTTAGGTTATATTGGGATATATTGAAATAAATATTCTTCAGGGTGATTTTAGCACCGGCTTCTATGGGCACCAGATTAAAATCACGGTTCACATCAATGCGATTGGTCGCCAGCGTATCGCTCTGGCTAAAGTAACCTTTGGCCGATGCCGTTACCGCATAAACACCCCGTCGCTCAATGGCAATCTTGTAGTTTCCGGTTGGGTTACTACTCCGTATGGAATCAGCCGGTTCATCGCCCGATGCTTCGGCACCGGATAACAACCGATACGTGACAGTAGCTACAATTGGCTGTTTCGTTTTAGCATCGCGCGTAGTACCGTTAATCGCAACAGCCACTGGAGCCGGTGCATCCTGTGGTTGGACAGGCTCCGTTGGTTTCGGTGCCTCCTCCGGTGCCCCCAGGCCCGGTGTAGTACGGGGCTTGTAGCGGGGCTGCTGCGGTTTAGGAGGAACAGGTGTTGGTGCTTTCGGTGTACGTTGCGAGTACTTGTCTTTCCGGGGTGGATTAATGATGTGTACGCCCCAGAAATTGAAACAGATATACCCTTTACTGTCCCGGCATTCAAACAAATCGAACGTTGTATAGCCGGGGTCTATTCGCTCAAAATAAGCCACAAAATCAACGCGTTCACCAGGTTTAACCCGTCGGCGCGTTTCGCCGGGAATATTTTCTGCCCGAATGAATTTGTAGGAACGTTCGCCCTGATTTACGTACAAACGTGATGTGGGTTGAAAACCAATGTTGTTTGTTGATTCGATTGACCCGCCCTGACCTCCTCCATTTGGCGCGGGAATTGGAAACAGCCATGATTTTCCCAGCGAACGTGGTAACTGGGGAGCTTCGAATTTCATGTAAATGACCGTGTATTGATCCGTCAGCTCAACGCGCTTGATGCTAACATCGGCATCGTTAATGTCGTCAATCCGTGGGCTTTCGGTTGTGTACTGCACCTGTGCACGCAAGCCCGTTACGAATAGCAGAAGGAATAGAGTGAACAGCTTAAATTTCATCGTTGTTTGAGTTTACTGATGTACCAGTAACGATTAGACAACAACTCCTGTTTCACCGTTTAATACCTATTTTAAAAAGTCCTGAATCAGCTACTACGTAATCGAAAATTATAGGAATCTACTAAAAAACAGGGCTACGCAGGAAAAGTTATATAGGCTAGTTCATCTTTAATCCTAATCAATTCTACTTAGGTATTTTTGTCAAATCTTACTTAAGTATTGTAAACATTAGCTACTTTTCAGATTATTAAGCAGTATCTCAGTAAATAATTAATATAATTTTTTCAACAATAGCCTCACCAAATCTTTATCACTATAACCAGGCTTTAAGGTCATTTTTTAAGTATTTTATTTCATATACAGCTTATTTGTTTATGAATTATTCTAGTATATAACCTATAACATACTTAGCCACTCCGTTTAATGTCATTTTAATTCACATTGAATATTGTACTTTTGCAGTTATTACTACTTTTTTTCATTAACAACATTATGGGAAAACTCTTACAAATCAGCTTCCTGCTTCTTCTGACAGCATGGGGAGCGTATGCCCAAAATCAGGCGATTTCGGGTAGGGTCACGTCGTCTGACGATAACACTGGCTTACCAGGGGTATCCGTCACTATAAAAGGTAGCACACAGGGAACGCTCACCGATGCAACGGGTAATTATCGGCTATCGGCAGGCAGCAACGCTACACTCGTTTTCAGCTTTATTGGTTTCTCAACTGTCGAAGAAGTTGTCAGCAACCGGTCGGTAATTGATGTACAATTGAAGACTGACGTACGCAATTTGAATGAAGTTGTTGTTACGGGGTATGGTCAGCAAATTAAGCGGGATTTGACCGGTAACATCGCCAAAGTGCGGGCTGCCGATATTCAGGATCAACCGGTAACAACCTTCGACCAGGCGCTCCAGGGGAAAGCAGCTGGTGTTCAGATTAACTCAGGTTCCGGAAAATTGGGGCAGGGGATTCAGGTGCGGGTGCGGGGTCAATCGTCGGTATCGGCGTCGAACCAACCGCTTTATGTAGTTGACGGCACGCCCGTTACAACGGATAACCTGAGTTTTAACAGTGCCTCCACCAACCCACTGGCCGATATTAACCCACAGGATATTGAGTCGGTCGATATTCTAAAAGATGCATCGGCGGGTGCTATTTATGGTGCGCGTGCTGCCAATGGAGTCGTGCTTATTACCACCAAGCGCGGGAAGGCAGGTCGTACGAACATTACCTTTGGCGCCCAGTATGGTTCAAGTAAACCCACGAACAAACTGCAATTTCTGAATACGGATCAGTACGTTAAGTTTTACAACCAGGCAGCAGCAAACTCGGATCGGATTGAAGGTCTTGATCAAAGTGATCCAGACTCTTATACATCCTATATGAAGGGATTCTACGAAACGCAGGGCCTTGGCACCTATGGCACACCAACGCAGGCGAGCACAAACTGGGGTGATCTGGCCTATCAGGATGCCCCTTATCAGCAATATGACATTAACCTAAATGGCGGGAATGAAAAAACTACTTTCTACCTATCGGGCCAGTTGTTAGACCAAAAGGGTATTCTGGTTGGCAATGCGTTGCAACGGTATTCGGGTCGGCTTAACCTGGATCATAAAGTATCGGATCGGCTTCGGGTAGGTTTTAACACTGGGCAGACCCGCACGTTCAATCAGCGCATTTCGGCTGATAATCAGTTTGATAACCCAATGCAAATGGTGGCGTTGCCGCCAATGACACCCGCCACGGATCCAACCACGGGTCTACCCGTTGGTACCCCTCCCGGCGATCTGAGCATACCGGTCTATTACAACCCGTTAATTAACATCGGCAATGCCTATTTTAACACAACGGTGTACCGCAGCATCAGTAACGTATACGGCCAGTTACAGATTATCAAAGGGTTGTCCTTCCGTACTGAGTTTGGCCTGGACGTGCTTAACCAACAGGAAGAGCTGTATTACAACAGCAAAACGCAACGCAATTTCAGTGCACCACAGGGTATTGGGCAAAACCGTTACGTTCGGGTAGAGAATTACACGACCAACAATTTCTTCACCTACAATACGCTATTCGGCCGCAGTCAACTCGATCTGACGGCGGGTATGTCGTATCAGCAATCGCAGCAGAAAACCAACTTTACGGAGGGGCGGGATTTCCCATCGGATGCGTATCGCCAGATTGCCAGTGCTGCCCGTAAAACGGATGGTAGTTCTACCCAGACCGATTATCGCTTTCTGTCGTACTTTGCGCGGGCCAACTATAAATTCTCGGACCGGTACCTGGTGGGATTGAGTGCCCGTGTCGATGGTTCGTCACGCTTTGGTAAAAACAGCCGGTATGGTTTCTTTCCAGCCGTTTCAGCAGGTTGGGTACTATCGGAAGAAGATTTCCTGAAGAATAACAGCACGATCAGCTTTCTGAAACTCCGTTCCAGCTACGGGCAAACGGGTAACGCTGAAATCCAGAATTTTCCCCAGCTAGGCTTGTTCACCGGCGATGCCAGTTACGGTACGCTGCCCGGTCAGCGCCCATCGCAGTTGGCTAATCCCGATTTGAAGTGGGAAACAACCAACCAGTTCGACATTGGACTTGACTTCGGTATTCTGAACAACCGAATCAACGGGGAAATCGACTACTACAATAAGCAAACGTCCGGCCTGTTGCTGAGCGTAAACGTACCAGGTACAACGGGCTTTGCTACACAATTCCGCAACGTAGGTAGTCTGGAGAATAAAGGGTTCGAGATTGTACTGAACAGTGAGAACCTGACGGGTGCTTTCCGTTGGACCACGAGCTTCAACGCGGCTATCAACCAGAATAAGATCACCAATCTACAGTCACAGATTATTGAAGGAGGTATCAACGCCATGAGCCGTGCTGTTGAAGGTCAACCTCTGGGTGTGTTCTTTACGCAGGAATATGCAGGTGTTGATCCAGCCAATGGGGACGCGCTATGGTACAAAAACACGACGAATGCCGATGGCACCCTGGATCGCACAACAACCAACACCTATAGTCAGGCACAGCGGGTGGTTGTAGGTAGCCCACTACCGAAATGGACGGGAGGTATCACGAACACCTTCACCTACAAAGGCATTAGCCTGAGTGTGTTGTTTAATGGCGTATTTGGCAATAAGATCAACTTCTATGGTGTTGGTCGCTACTCGTCGGCTAACGGACGTTTTGAAGATAACCAGACCGTTAACCAGTTGGCCGCCTGGACATCAGCGAACACGATTACCGATGTACCAGAAGCTCGCTTGTTCTATAACAACGGTGCCCAATCATCCAGCCGGTTCATTCTGGACGGTTCATTCGTTCGGCTGCGTACCGTTACGCTATCGTACAGCCTGCCCAAAGCACTTATCAATAAAGCGAAGTTGACGAACGTTCGTTTGTTTGTAACGGGTCAGAACCTGCTCACGTTCACAAATTATGCCGGTTGGGACCCCGAAGTAAACGCCGATTACATTGTATCGAACATTGCTCAGGGCTATGATTTTTATACCGCTCCTCAGGCACGTACGATCACGGGTGGTATTAATATTGGTTTTTAATCAGCACTTCGGAACAAATTATCAACGACTTTTCAACGCATTTTTTGCTATGAATTCATCCATAAAATATTGGTTATACGCCGGAGCCGTCAGTTTGCTGATTACGGCCTGCGACAACCGCCTGAACGTTGTACCGACTCAGAGTATTGAGCAGAGTCAGGCGTTAAATACAGAACAGGACGTACAAATTACCCTCATTGGCGCTTACGATGGACTTAGTGATGTTAACCTATACGGTGGTGGCATTCAATACATTGGCGATTTAATGGGCGATAACCGAGATGTCCTTTTTGGGGGTACTTACGCTACGATCGACGAAATCTGGCGCAAGACTGTCACGACATCGAACACGGTTACCCGCGATTTCTGGCTGGATGGCTACAATGCCATCAACCGCGCGAACAGCGTCCTATCGGCTCTGGCTAAAGTGGGAGAAACCAACCGGGGCAATACGGAAGGACAAGCCCGTTTTATCAGGGGAGCCCTGTATTTTGAGCTGGTAAAGGCTTTCGGCAAAAGCTGGAATGACGGTACAGCAACGGCCAATCCGGGTGTACCACTGGTGCTGACCCCAACAACCTCAGTAACAGATGTTGACTATCGTGCCCGCAATACAGTTGCTGAAGTATATGCACAGGTGTTAGACGATCTTACAAAAGCAGAAAGCTTGCTACCAGCCGAACAATCGGGCGGAAGTGGTTTTGCCACAAAAGGTGCTGCCGCAGCTATATTGGCCCGCGTTTATCTACAGCAGCAGAACTACACAGCGGCTCGTGATGCCGCCAATCGGGTTATTACCTCAGGCACCTATGCACTGGAAGATAACTTTGCCGATGTATTTAACGACGCCACCAACGAGTCGGAGATTATTTTCAAGGTTATTGTTACAGACCAGGATGGCGCTAACGACCTGAATACGTTCTATGCATCGTCATTGAATCAGGGCCGTGGCGATGTACGGGTACAAACGAAATTCCGGCAGTTGTACGCTACTGGCGATGTGCGGGGTACCTTCTTTAACACGGCTGGACAGAACACCTTTACCAGTAAGTTCAACGATCAGTACGGCGATGTACCTGTCGTTCGACTGGCTGAAATGTACCTGGTTCGTGCGGAAGCTAACCTCCGTTTGGGTACTACTACGGGCGCAACGCCACTTGCCGATGTAAACCTGATTCGCGCGCGCGCCAAGGCCGCTCCCTTAACAACGGTCGATCTGGCAGCCATTCTGCTGGAGCGTCGACTTGAGTTAGCCTTCGAAGGTCAGCAACTTCCTGATATCAAACGCACAGCGGGTACCGTAGGCACAGTGGCTTACAACGCTAACAACCTGGTTCTGCCTATCCCACAACGGGAGATCGATACCAACAAAAAGCTGGTTCAGAATCCAGGATATTAATCGTCAGACTTGGTTCTCAATTAAAAAACGGGCGAATCCACCTATTGGATTCGCCCGTTTTTTGTGCGTACGCTGGCACGGGTAAATACCCGCGCCAGCGTGCCCGAATGAACATACCAGTACTCTTTTTTTGCTTTCGTGGTCGGCTGAAACGACGTCAAATTAAACCCTTTGGCACCATCAATCGACCCAGCAATAGTTACTACTTGTACCGCTTTCCGGTTCCGGTTCCAGGATAACGATTGATTTTGCGTACATACCTCAGGTTTCTTCCTAGTCATTTGTAGAAAGTAGGCATTCCCCAGTCCAAACACCATAACGTTTCCATCGGGTGTAACACAAACGGCCGTTTTTTCATCGATGCCAATACCGCGCGG
This sequence comes from Spirosoma migulaei, assembly GCF_054776855.1. Classification (NCBI taxonomy): domain Bacteria; kingdom Pseudomonadati; phylum Bacteroidota; class Cytophagia; order Cytophagales; family Cytophagaceae; genus Spirosoma; species Spirosoma migulaei. The sequence goes on from NZ_BAAHBG010000010.1 coordinate 558,609, forward strand.
TCGGATAGCCCAATCTGTTGCGGCACGGGCCATAAATGCCAGATGGCGGCCTTGCCGGTTACGGGCACTGTAATGCATATCGGTTAGAGTATTAGCCAGCAGCGGTTGTTTCAAAAAATCATCCCGACGAATATCCACGCGTTTGTCGTAAGGATTCGCCAGGGCTTCTTCGGAGGTCACTCTTCCTTCGATGGCCGAAAAGTAGGTTTGCCCCAGAATACCGCAACCCGCACTCGTCCCTCCTACAACAGCGCCCGCCTTAATACGCTCGTTCACGGCATCGGCGACGGGTGTACCCTGCCAAAAGTTAACGTAATTAGCCTGATCACCACCGGCAAAGAAGATAGCTTCGGCCTGACGAATTTTACGAATAAGGACTGAATCATTTGACGAGGCCCGATCTCTCAACAAAATTGTCTCAACTGAATTAACAGCCTCGCCTAACTTCCGGTACAGGTACTCATTATACCCATCACTCCCCGATGCCCGAAGAATCAGCACATCGCCCCCACCCGACTGCTTCAGAAACCAGCGCATTGCCGCATCAACATCTGTACTTCCACCCGCTAATACCACCCCACCAAGCGGCTGTCGTTTTGCATCAGACGTATCACCTACAATCCAGGATGTATACGAGCGTTTAGGGGCAACAGCCAAATTTGGTTGATTAGGACTGACTAGGACACAGGCGAAAAAACCAAACAGTGTGCTAATTGACTTATTGAGCATATATATAAAAGTAAGGTCAGTCAAACTAACAGCTGTGCTGTTTTTACCTGACTCAGAACCATTTGTTGATACGCAATGACTGAATGATGGGTGAATACTAGCCCATTATCAAAAGTACTTATCTTCATGGATAAGCCACTGCGCTATAGAGCCTGGACATAGTAATTTTCCCGTCGCATCCCATTCAATGTCTCCGTTTACTTACAACTATAAATTAATACTAATTGAATAGTTTTACAAATAATAGGTTAATCAAAATAGCACAACAACAATAATACTAAAACTATATTATCACAAAAAATAGTAGCAGAAATAAGTCTACATTAAAATCAGGCAGCTATAAATTTCAATATATAATAACAATTTATTTTCACAAGTACCAAAGTAAAAATTCAAATACATGTAAATTTAAATACTTACAATTTAGGTATCGTCTATAGTTATTAATACATAATATTAAAACTATAGCAACCATATATGCAGGTATAATAAAAGTCAACAAATCTACAAATTAACTTATTTATAAATCAGTCAGTAAAATTTACAATTTACTGAATATAAATCAATTAAGTAACATATTTTCAAAACAATATAATGTAAAAATATAAGATCCAAAACATTCTATTTATAAACAAAACATCACCTATATCTATAAATTATAGCACTATCTAACCTATAAAACACTTTCTATTGCTCATATTTTATAAATTATATAACTAGCTATTTACAGAAATTTTAGACATAATTTACCTATCATGCAAGGCTACTGTAAAAGATAAGTTACGTTCAGCTCACTTAGTAGTCTAATATATATTTTTAGATAAATACCTGCTCAAGTTGATTGAATAGCGCGAGCAAACCCTACCCATATTTTTATGAAAATTCTCTCAAATCCTGAATGGATAAAACAATATGAATATCCATTTCGTAACCTTGATCAAGTTCCACTACACCTGTTCGATTCCATAAATTCGCGTCTTGATGAACGAATTAGTACGAAACCACTCGTGTCTATCATTGTCATAGCCTACAATGAAGAAATTAATATTCTTCGTGCTATAAGTACACTTTCAAGCCTGACTACAGATATTCCATTTGAAATTGTTGCCATCAATAATAACTCAACTGACAAAACACAGGAGACTATCGAGAAACTGCATGTTAAGCGTTTTTTTCAACCTATCCAGGGTTGGGGTCCAGCTCGTCAATTAGGCCAGGAAATGGCAATCGGCAAGTATATCTTGCTAGCAGACGCGGACTGCCTTTATCCACCAAATTGGCTGGATGAAATGATGAAAAAACTTCAGCAACCCGATGTAGTCTGTGTTTACGGACGTTATTCCTTTATTGCTTTACCCGAAATACCAAGGTGGCAATTCTTAGTATATGAAACACTGAAAGATGTTATTGCTGAGTTTCGGCACTATAAACGTCCGTATCTTAATTCGTATGGTATCAGTATGGGGTATATACGAGAAGCAGGTTTGAGAGCCGGCTATATTCAGACAAACCTTCGAGGAGACGAAGGCCGGTTGTGTTTTGATATGATGCAATACGGTAGGGTCGTACAAATGAGAACTCGCTCCGCACGGGTCTGGACAGCTCCCCGCACGTTGCTACGAGATGGCACACTGTGGCAGTGCCTAAAAATACGAATCCATCGGGAGTTAAACCGTGCTTTGTCCTATTTAACACCTCATCCTCCTCACGATACTAAGAAGTCGTTCAATTAAAAAATAGTTGTGCCCCATCGACTCTAAACCCGTAGACAATCCTAAAAACCCGGTAGCTTTTGCCAAACACAGCACATTATGCCTGGGTTTATCCTCGGCGGTTGTACCCTTATCACCATTGCGTATCGCACTGCTCAACCCCCTAGATTCATTGCGGGATCAATGTCAGATTGATCAAATTTCACCCTATCCTATTGATCCTCAGCTACCAACTTCTACTGGACTGTAAGTACAATAAGGTCTATTCTATATTTCTAATCTCTCTAAAGGTTCTTTCACCTGTTCCAGCTACTCTCACCCAAAATTGCAACTTCATCTTGCACCAGTTTATCATTTAGTATACGTTTAATAAATACAAAAATATTTTTAAGTATAAACTATAATATTTTTTGGATAATTAAAATTTAACTTATTACTATTGCCACCAGACATTAACTATACTTCTCATGGCAAAACACCTACTTTCCAGCTTAAAGCCGCTTCGCATCGTACATTGGCTACTGCCAACTGCACTGCTTCTTTTTTCCTCTATCCTTTCTTCGTTCATAGATGATAAGCATGATCCAGGAAAACAGATACACAAGTCCACGGTTGCTCTATTTCCGAAATCCGTATCCCGCCCCTTTGATGCCGATCCGATCAAGTTTACGATGCAGGTGGATAAACTCACTGCTTCAGTTGGTGAGGAGGTAACCCTTACCATAACGGCCCATTACCTCAATATTTCTTCGGCTCTACTATTCACGGCCGCTGGTTCAACTGCGTTCCAGCTAAAAGTGCTCTTACCCGACGGCTTTGTCCAAACCGGTGGCGATTACACCGACTATATCGGCACAGAATTATCGGGCACAAAACCTACTGCTACCTACACGCTGAAAGGGCATTTTGATAAGTTTGGCAGTAAAAGTGAATTTCGATTACTTCGTAGTCATGCCCTTGCTGACGCTAACAGTTTATTTGTGGAAAAAGCACGCTTATCCATCCGGTTAAATGCTACAGACCTGAGTACACAACAGCTTCAAAAGAGTGCCCGTCTAGCTGCCGTTAGCAATGGAGTTGGGTTTATTGATGGGGCAGACTGTAACACAGCAGGTGGTTGGGCAGCGGATCGGGCTCAACTAAACACGCCCATTTCGGTAGATTTTTATATTGATGGCCAGTATGCAGGCTCCATACAGGCTGGGCAAAGTCGTCCTGATGTAGGTGCCTATTTAGGAGATAATGGCAATCATGGGTTTGCATTTACCATTCCCCAACAATTTAAGTCAGGCGGAAATCATACAATCGAAGCCCGCTTTGGGGGCACCTCGCAGGGTCTCAATAGTGGCGCAAAAACCTTTTCATGCAGCGGAACCACAACGACCAGTCCACCAACAGGAAATTGCAACTACTCAGAGGGTCAGTTTTTATTCACAACCAGTTGGGGCGAATCCGTGTATGCCCATTATTACAATAACGTTTTGTTTGCCGCATTTCAGGATGGAAGCAATTTCAGGCCCCGACACTGGCTGGTGGCCACAGGTTTGATGACGACTGCCATTGCCAGTTGTTTTGCCGAAAATGACCCACATACAACCACAACTACACCTACTAATCCACCCACTAGTGGCGGCACTGGCACTGGTTTATCAGGGAAATACTTCAATAATCTGACCTTATCAGGTTCTCCCGTCCTGTCCCGTACAGATGCTACGGTCAACTTCACCTGGAACGAAGGCAACAGCCCTTTCCCAGGTGTATCCTCCACCAATATGTCAGTACGCTGGTCAGGGCAAGTGGAAGCACCCGTGACTGGAAGCTACACCTTTTCGACCAACAATGATGATGCGACTCAGTTGTGGGTCAACGGACAAAAACTCATTTCGGATTGGCCGGGTGGGCATGCTCCGGTGCTCAGGACGGGCACGATTAACTTACAGGCCGGTCAGAAGTACTCAATTAAGCTAGAATTCAATCAAGGAGGTGGTGGAGCGCAGGCTCAGTTGCTTTGGTCGTATCCAAATCAGGGGCAACAGGTTATTCCGCAGGCAAGATTATATCCAGATGTTACCGTTACCTCAGGGCCAGGGAGTGTAGGAGGTGATACCGCTAATCCAACAAACGGTACATGTTCAGTCAATAGTCCACGAGCAAATATTGACATAATTAACGCACAAAGTGTTGCTGGCTGGGCACTAGATGCGAGCGACCTTGGCAAAACAGTGATGGTCGACATTTATATCAATGATACGAAGGTCGCTTCAGTTCCGGCAGACCAAGACAGGTCTGATTTAGTCAGTGCATTTGGCAATAACGTAGCTGCTCGTTATCATGGCTTCAATATAGATTTATTTTACCTGCAAGATGCCCCACAGGGTTATCGTCTAACCGTTAAAATCTGTGGAACAAATAATATACTTCGGGAAGAGCAAGTTTACTTTAGTCAACGCACCGCGACCGTTGATGGGGGGGATGATCCAACGAAGCCCAAACCTCCTTGCACGCCAGTAATACTTTTCAGACAAAGCGGAAAAAGAGAGGTAGTCTATGCTTGTAATGCCGGTGGTTCAACTGGATCACCTAATGGCCCAATCATTGTAATTGACTATAATCCAGGGCCGGTTACCGTAGGAAACGAACCACCCACTTCGACTCCCATTACGGGTGGCAGTGGCAACCCTACAGACCCCAACAACCCCACCATTACTGGTTCTCGTGTTCCAACAACAGCCCATTTGGATGGTGTCGATTGCGACAAAGTCAGTGGCTGGGCCTTTGCTAACTCAGGAGGCTATGCGAATTTGGATGTTTATATCATCGACGAATTAGGGCTCGTATCGAAAGCTGCTACTATTAAAGCTAACAACGCAAGCCGCTCCGATGTGAGAGCTGCTTATGGCAACAATCCTAATATCCCACTAGATTGTGGGTTTGTTTGGGCCATCCCCGACGCCTACAAACACAACCAAAAACTAACTATCAAGGTCGTGCCGGTCAATGATAATGCCTCTATTGCCAACTCTCCCCTAACCACATCTGGCAGTTGTTCCAAGCCGGTCACTACTACGCCAAGCGGAACAGGATATCCACTTTCCTGGAATGATTTCCCCGATTTAAAAGGCTTAAGTAATCAGTATTTTTTAGATAATTATGTCCTAGTAGGGCCTAAACGTCCAATAAATATCGCTGAGAGACTTAACTGCTTTGGCACAGTTCCCAGCGATTCAAAATACCAATACAGTATAACCATGTACGTTGACCAGCCTGTCAATAATACAAGAGAAATTGCAAAATTCTCTGTCTCGCCGACTGAGAGAAGGCCCGGTCATACCTATTTTGGATTAGAAAGGTATGACTCTAATACACGGCAAACAGTACGACTGGTTGCAGGCTTTTACGTGGAAACAGAATGGAAAGCTGCTATGGGAATGGTTACAAAAGGTGCATGGGGTGATGATGGAAGTACTGAATATGATGTTTCATTAAAAGTGCCTCTGACAGCGTCTCAATTTAAAGAAATTAAGTACAAGATTGAAGCATCAGGAGTCCCAAACTATAGTTTAGTTCAAAATAATTGTAGTTCATTCACCTATAATTTAATTTCACCCTACATTAACCTTCCTGCCGGAAGCGGTGCAATTGGAATTCTCGGTGTAGGAATTAATCCCGCTGATTTGGGGCAAGACTTACGTGAAAACTCTAATACCTATAATGGTAAAATCACTATCGCTGACAATTCGATATCCCCACCAACTACTAACTGCAATTAATCAACTTCATGAAACAGATAGTAACAAACCCCACCTCTATATGGCCTGATAGACTGGTTAAAGTATTGGATATATTAACGGTTTTATCCTTCGCTTTTATCACTTACGATGACACCAAGCTTAACTTGCCTACAATACTGCTAGCTACAGCAGCCGTATTGTTTGGGCAGCCTCTTGAGAAGCTAGTCTACTTACTTATCCTCATCAGTTGGCTATATCTTGGAATTTTAATCTTTTGGAAGGATCTATACAAACGCCTAATATCCCTAATAGCTATTGGGGTCCTATGGATGCTGGTTAGTTATCAAGTGTATAGTCTCTTAATAGGTAGCAATACTGAAGCTATTGCCCGAAATCACTGGTTCATTGGCTCAAGTTTTTCATTTCTGTTTATTTCGGCTCTACTATTTGTGCTTGTTCTTCGTCAGCACAGTAGCCGAAATGGAGGCCTTTAACTCGATTTCCCAAAAGGGCTTTCATCACCTTTACCAAATATGGAAAGAGGTTGACTAGCCAACCCTAGACTAGTCTATTGATATAGTCAACAACTGAGATCAATCCTTTCATTTATGAATTTATACTTGAAGCAATAGATTTATGGACGAAGCATTTAACATTAATGCTTCGTCCAGTTTTTTTCAATTCTTCACCACCCGCATCCTAAACACCTGCTCCCCCTATACTTATTTCGACAAAATACACGCCGGATGCAGCAGTTCTGAGATCAAGTGATTGGTAAAAGGTGTCGGTCGTTTTCTAACGGCTTTGTGGCAGTAGTTCAGCGTCAGATTATAAATGTCAGGTAGCAAGTCATGCGGAGGGCTTTGGTGACGCTCTCTGAGTATAAGGTTTGTTTGTAGGTAATATGCTTTTACGTTATTTTATAAAACCTCTACAATGGCAACGATAACGTTAGAAATAGACAATAAAAAACTCAAGTTCTTCAAAGACCTTATCAAGCATTTTTCATTTGTCAGAGTTCAGGAAACAGAACTGAACGAAGACACAGATGAAGAGGTTATTACCAATATTCGTAGGGGAGTGAAGGAAATGAGGCAGGTTGAAAAAGGGAAACAGCCAAGCCGCCCAGCCCGCGACTTTTTGACTGAATTATGAGTTATCAGGTCCGGACGATTGATCATTTTGAACAAGAAGCCAAACGACTGAAGAAGTTCCATTCGCTTAAAGACGAAATCCATCAGTTGATTGATGAACTGGAAGAGAACCCTTTTCTGGGAACATCAATGCGGGATGGGTTCTATAAAATCAGATTAGGCATAAAATCGAAGGGAAAAGACAAAAAAGGTTGAGCAAGAGTTATTACGTGCGTCAAAATAATTGCAGAGACAGTTTATCTGGTTTCTATTTATGACAAATCTGAACAGTCTGATATTTCTGATAATGTGTTAAATAGCCTTCTAAAAGAACTAGCTACTAGCAAGACCCAAGATTGACTTCAACGTATTTTTTGTCTCCAACAATAAAAAGTAAGGGTCGGATTTAATAAATCCGACCCTTACTTTTTATTGTTTCACAACTCGTTTCCTAAATACCTGCTCCCCTATACTGACCTCCACAAAATACACGCCGGGCGGGGCGGTTTTAAGGTCGATAGCTTGCTGGAAGGTGTCGGTTGTTTTCTGATGATTTTGCCGTAGCAATTCAGCTCCGTTTACGTTACGGATGCCTAATAGGAGTGCTCCTCGTAGCGGGCTACTAAACGATACGTTCATCTGCCCGTCGCTGGGGTTCGGGTTTACCTGCAAGGCCTGTTCGGCTAGCGGTGTGGTAGCCGTTACAGTTCCCAAACGGACGTTTACTGTTACGACCGCTGATGTACTGCACAAATCCGTTCCCGAACCCGATACGGTATAGGAGGTGGTTTGAGTTGGCTGAGCCACTACCTGTGGCCCCAACGTACTATTCAGCCCTGTTCCAGACCAGGTATATACACCCGCCCCGCGTGCATTCAGGGTTACGGTTTCGCCGGGGTTGATGAAGATGGCCGAGGCCGCAACCTGTACAGACGCTTTCTGACCAACTTTCGCGGTAATGTTATGCGCCACATTCAGTCCCAGGCTATCGGCGTAACGTAGCCAGTTACCCTGGCTATTCTGCCGCCAGGAGGTTGCAAACAATGACTCTCCATTTTTGGTCGTGACCAGTGCCACGGTGTCGCCCGATGCGTATGGCAATGTAATGCCGACATGGAAGGATAAACCGCTTACCGGTACATTCTTATCAAACGTAACGGTAGTGGCCCGGTTGTTGGCAACATCGGCCAGAATATCCCGGAGGGGTACATCTTTTTGCCCCAGAATAGCGCCAGGGCCGTTCTGGAAACCTCGCCCGTTCCAGACCGTTACAGTCACAACCGACTCAGTAGATGCGCCTTTGGCGGCTTTGGCAACGCCAAATTTCAGGGATGCACTGGCTAAGTTGAGATAGCCTAGTTTGTTGGCAAAAAACTCGGATACGGCCTGGCTCTTATGGCTATTTTGGCCAGCCACATAACCTGTTCCGTTCGTTTCACGCAGGATCGTAGGCGTACCACTAAAATTCGTTACGTCCGTACAAAGTCCCTGATTGAGCACTTCGATATATTCTGTACGAACCAAGGGTTCTGACTGTCCTACTGCGTTCGATGTGACCAACGTTACCTTAAACTTGCCTGGCTGGTTGTAGGTAACAGTAGGATTCTGTTCAGCTGATGTGGCTGGTGTACCGCCTTCAAACGTCCATTGCCAGCTGGTAGGAAATCCACCGGAAAGGTCACTAAACTTTACCGACCCACCTAATAAAACCTGCTGTGCTTCGGCCCGGAAGTTTGGCTGAGGACGTACAGCAACTGAGGTACCACACACATTGGAGGTGAGCAGGCTATTCCGGCGGGGACTAATCTCCATAACAGCCCGAATTCGGGCTTTCTGATCAAGGGTAAAGATATTTTTACAAGCATCATCGGAGTAGTCCATGTGGTTCTGTACCATATTTGTACTTCCGCAGCTAACCCGCCCCGATGGACAACCCCGGCTTTCTGACGCCTGGGGGGGCGTGTCGGCGCAGAAATCATCGCCACAGGCGGCATCACCCCAAATGTGCCGCAGTCCCAGCCAGTGGCCGGTTTCATGAGACATGGTACGACCCAGGTTATAGGGTGCTGTTAAGCCGGCAAAGTTGCCTTTTTCGGCATTACCGAATGCATAGTAGTTACAAACAACACCGTCTGTACTGGCCGGGCTTGCTGATGGAATACCGGGCAAATTAGACTGGCTTGGAAACTGTGCATAGGCCACTACGCTCCCACTACCACCCGTTGATTCTCTCAGATCAAGTACCCAGATATTGTAATATTTGTCGGGATCCCAAATAGTGCTTGGTTTCAACACGCCTTCAACGTCGCTCTCCGTCCAGCTGACACGGCCACCGTTGATTCGTTCGATACCGGGCTCGGCCATAGGTTTTCCCTGCCGATCAAGAGCAGCCAGGCAAAATTCAATTTCAATATCGGCCCCGACTGGATTCGAGTTGAAGCCACGGGTACCCGGTGTCCGGCGGTAATCTTCATTCAGCGTTACAATCTGCGACTGCACCTGTGCCTGGGTCATATTATGCGCATTACCCACCGCTTCGCCATTGTGTACAATGTGTACAATAATGGGAATCGTAATCACAGTAGCGGCCAGCCTGCCTGATGCCATCTTCTTTTTGATGTCAATCATTTTTAGCTGCAATTCCCGCTCAAAATCATTGAGGGAACCTAACTGCGGATAGCGCGCCCGTCGTAGACTATCCATCTCCATAGTTCCACACGGCTTTGCCACAGGGATTGGCTGGGCCTGTACCATCGGCTTCAGCGAAACAAGTAATAACAGGCTGAGTACTAGTCGAAACATACGCCTATTTGGTAGTAACAGAGTTGAAAGTAAACCGATAGCTGGCATCAATATCACCGAAATAATATTCAATCGTCATAGATTGAGTCGTCAGGTTCTTTATTGTCCAAGGGTATATTCCATTTAATATAGGCAGATAAAATTGCACAGTTGCATTACCATTGACAAGTCTCCAGGTATCGGTCACGTAAATGTCTGGCTCTTGAGGATAGCATATACTTGTACCTTGGCTGGCTTCAAACTTATGGTCTGCATCGGCATAAAAGGTCAATAGGTCATCAGCAATACAGGCATCTATCACCTGTTGAGAAACAGCCTGAGCAACTGAAATTACCCCACTTGACGTACCATCATCAATAATCTCCAAGGATACCATCTTCCAGGATTTCTTTTCCGTGCCGGTTAATAACTGCGAATAAGTAGCGGGTTTCGGTTCAAGCTTCTCCGAGCAGCCCCCAAAAAGCCATCCGATTATACCCGGAATCAACAATAAACGTATAAGATGTCGCATGATTGATCAGTTGCCTTATTGGGGCGTATAGGTCTGCGTGAAGTAATAAGTTGTGTCTTTAGTACTGCTGATAGCCAGTTTAAACTGAAGATTCAGTGTAATTACCCGATTGCGCGGGTTCCAGGCGCCACTGCCCTCAATGGTATCCGTTGTACCCAGTTCAGGATTGGTCTGCGACGGCACCGTCAGCGAGTTATCACCATTGTCAACAAACGTTAGTGTCGGGTGAGTAGCATTGAAGTTAAGAAGGCCAATGTTCCAGTTACTCAGGTTGTATGTTTTGCAATCGGCGCTGGTAATTTCAATATCTGGAACCGTTACGGTTTGTGTACCGTATTTCTGCGTACCCGTATAGAAACCACCAAACAGGCAATCGTCCTGAATCGTGAGTTTAAATTGTTTTCCCACAATATTATCCTTACCAAACCCAACCTGTAAGGTACTGGGCTGAACGCTGGTCAGCGTAAACGTAAGCGATGATGATTCCAGAATATTGTTGGCATTGTTAATCAGTTGCACAACAATGTTGCCCGTACTCGCCTTGGCTGGAATAGTAACGGTACCCTCCTTTCCCTGAATGGTATAGTCTTTCCCCGACCGCGCCGTTCCGGTAACCGTGTACGTAATCGTAATGGGCTGATCTAGCTGAGGGCCTACATTGTGAACCTGAATAGAAATGGGCTTGCTATAACTCTCTTTATAGGTCAGCGTTGTATCTGTAAAGCGCACAAAATAGGGGCCTTCAAAGGTGCGGTCTATATCCTGTTTATCACAGGCAACCGTACTCCAGCCAACAAGAGCAACCGATAATACCATCAGCCCCCAATGGCCAATGGTATGTAGATAGTTTGGTTTCGTTAGGTTCTTCATAATCAGATAGTCGGGAAACCCGCTCTGTTAATAGCCAGGATTTTGTGTCAGAGCCGAATTCTGCTGGATCTCGCGTTGCGGTATTGGCCAGAGCTCTAAGTGGCTGTTCCAGTTGGGCGAAAACGCCGACATAACAGCCTGCGCCCGGCCCGTTCTGACTAAATCGTACCAGCGTTGGCCTTCAAACGCTAGCTCGTATACACGTTCCCGCTCAACAGCCAGCAAAATATCGGCTTGCGCCGTAAGCGTTATAGCGGGTGCTTTCGCTCGTGTCCGCAGCACGTTCAGATCGGCAACGGCACCAGTCGTGCCCGTCAGTTTACCTTGCTGCGCCCGGGCTTCGGCCCGAATCAAATACAGCTCGGCCAGGCGCATCAACACAATGTTGTTGTTGTCTTCAGAAGCCGTTCCATACTTACGTACCGTCCAGCCGTTATCATTGCCCCGTTGCTGCGATGGGTTAAAGGTAATCGTTGCACTGCGCGTACCAGCTTCGGTCGAAATCAAGGCAGTAATGAGCTGATTCGATGGAATGACTTCCCGGCGACCAACTAGTAAGTTATTGAGGCCTGTGCTGCTCGTTCCAGGGTCATCGGTCAGATTGTAGCCAACTTCAAGAACCGATTCAGGCGTAAAATCTTTTGTGACGATATCGGCAAAATTAGTTTGCAACACGTAAACCCCTGAGTTGATCACCAACGTAGCCAATGCCTCAGCCTGCGCCCAGTTTTTCTGATAGAGGTAATAGCGGGCCATGGCTGCCCGGCAGTTGGTTTTATTCAGATAAGCTGCATTGGTCGTGGAAGTGCCTGATGAGGCCACATCTGGCAAATCGGCCAAAGCGGCCTGATAATCGACCAGAACAGTGGCCAGTATATCGGCTTTGGCTGTTCGGGCAATTGTGGTGTTGGCAGTTTCGTCAGTCGACGTTACTTTGGGAATATCGCCGAAAGTATAAGCGCCAATAAAATTAGCCCATCCACGCAAAAATCGAGCTTCGGCGAGCACTGACTTTTTTGTCGCATCAGGTACACCACTGACCAGCGGCAGTCGCTCAATGATAAAGTTAGCGACGTAAATGGTATTATAGATACTGGCCCACAAAGCATCAACCGTCCCATTCGATGCCGTAATTTGCTTGGTTCCGAACTGTATATAATCAGTGAAGGTACCATTTGCCTGAATGTAATCAGCCGTAAAGTCGCCCGCAATTATATTGGCAGAGGCCATACCCCGAAAGGCACTGTAAAGGCCAATCCGAACAGGTTGCACATCATTCGGTTCGTTCAGAACCAAATCATCGACCAGCAGGTCTACTGGTTTGGGTTCCAGTACATTCTGACAGGAGGCCAGAACCAGCATCACCAAAACCAGACTATATCGTAGTAAGCGGATCATAGTTGCTATCTTTTCCTCAGAGAAATACGTTAAAAACCAATGGTCAAACCCACAAACACCGTTTTGACTTGTGGAAGTGTAAAGAAATCAATACCCTGGGCCGCTGTTGAGCCGTCGAGCGTACTTACTTCAGGATCGGGCCCGGAGTAGCGCGTTAATGTCCAGAGATTAGTGGCCGACGCGTAGATACGGGTATTGGTTAGTTTGAACCGATCAATCCATTTCTTAGGCAGGTTATAACCAATCGAAACGTTCTTCAAGCGCACAAATGAGCCATCTTCCAGAAACCGGCTACTGAGGTAATTGTTGTAGGTATTTTGGTATACATATCGGGGAACATTCGTAATGTCGCCTTCTTTTCGCCAGCGTTTCAGGGCTACTCGCGACTGATTACTCTGTATATCTGCCCCCGTATTGACCAGGTTGCTGGCGTTCGTAAAATTCAGGATGCTATTGCCATACGAAAACTGAAAGAACACGCTCACATCGAATCCCTTCCAGGAAACCTTGTTGGTGAATCCGCCATACAACTTTGGCTGGGCGTTGCCAATCACCTGCCCATCGTCGGACGTAATGCGGCCATCGCCATTCTTATCGTCGTAGATAGCATCGCCGGTGGCGGGGTCAACACCCAGAAATTTCAGCCCCCAGAATGTGCCCAACGGCTGACCGGGCAGAATGACGTTTGTTGCCGTAACTCCATTACCTGAGTAGCCCCGGAAAACGGGCTGATCGGTCGCTAGAGATACGACCTTATTTTCATTATGCGACAGGTTCAGGTCGGTACTCCAGCGAACCGCCTTATTGACATTAACCGTCGAAATCGTTAGCTCCAGTCCTCGGTTTGAAACCGATCCAATGTTACCCTGAACCGTACTGAAACCCGTTGTTTGTGGGATTGGCTGGGCAAATAATAGTTTAGTCGTCAGGTTATCGTAGGCATCAATGGTTACATTCAACCGACCATTATAAAACGAGGCATCCAACCCAACGTTGGCTTCGCGGGTGCGCTCCCATTGCAGGTTTGGATTGGCTAAGGCTGCGGGTCCAACACCCGTTGAGCCACTATAGGTTGTGGAAGCCCAGGTACCCAGGAACTGATAATCACCAATTTGCTCATTCCCCGTAAACCCATAGCTTGTTCTGAGCTTTAAATCGTTTAGAAAATGAAACTGTTCCATAAATGGCTCAGCGGATATGCGCCAGGCAACCGATGCTGATGGAAACGCGCCAAACCGCCGATTCTGTCCAAATCGTGACGACCCATCATAACGAGCCGTTATGGTAGCCAGGTATTTCTGATCATAGTCGTAGCGTACCTCGCCAAATGTCGATACTAAGCCGCTGTTATTTCGATAGGAACTCCCCTGGTCAACAACCCCGGCTGATGTAATATACGTAAAGTCATCACTAGGGAATAAGCGTCCCTGAACACTTCCATTTCGTTCAAATTGTTGTAGCACTTCAAATCCTGCCGTAGTATTAAAATGGTGTTTTTCGGCGAGTTGGAAATTGTAGTTCAAGGTATTGGTATTGATCAGCTTGGACACGTTTGCGCTACTATAAACTCCGTATCCATGGAAACCAACGCTGGACAGGTAGCCCCCAATTGCCGTTGAAGACGGTTCAAACTGGTCTTCGGTTACGTTATTATAATCAACACTAATTTTTGACCGAAAGCGCAGATTTTGCAAAATTTCATAGTCAACATACAGGCCCGCCAGCATCTTAAACGTATAAGTTTCAAAACGAGGCAAAACCGCCTGTCCTACCGGGTTGAAATTTGGAAAACCCTGGTACTCCGTATCACTAGGGCCATATAGTCTACCCTGCTCATTATATGGAGAGTAATACGGTAAGCTTTTAAGCGCACCCGAATAAACGCCATCTAAGAAATTGTCGCCTTTCACGCGCTTATTCTTCACCCGCGACAGGGTCAGATTCATGCCAAACGAAAGCTTAGAGTTTACTTTATGGTCGAATTTAAACTGACCCGTATAGCGAATAAACTGGCTGTTTAGCTGTATGCCTTCTTCATTCCGATAGCTGCCACTCAAATAAAACTGGGTCCGGTCATTGCCGCCCTGCGTTGAAAGCTGATACTGTTTATAAACGCCTTTTCGGAGAATGGCATCGATCCAGTCGGTGTTCTGTCCATCGGTAACGCCCTTAATTAAGCCCAGTTTATCGGGATCCAGCCCGGCGTTGGTAACAGCCTCCCGTTGCAGATCCAGCAATTCAGTGGCATTCAGCAAATCAGGTCGGCGAACAATATCGATTAATCCCTGCTGTACATCAGCCGTAAATTTTGTTTTCTGATTGGCTTTTCCCCGTTTTGTCGTAATCAGCACCACACCATTAGCCGCCCGTGATCCATAGATAGCCTTTGCCGACGCATCTTTAAGTACATCAATCGACTCAATATCATTGGGGTTGAAGAGTGCGAGGGCGTTATCGGACTGGCCGCCAAAATCCCGACCGGTCAGCGCACCATTTTCAACCGGTACACCATCAACAATAAACAAGGGTCGGTTATTGGCCGAGATCGACGTATTACCCCGAATCCGAACCATAAGCCCGCCACCCGGCGTACCCGACGATTGCGAAACCTGCACCCCAGCCGCCTGACCCTGTAGAGCCTGGTCAAAGCTGGCAACCGGAATATCCTTGAATTTATCAGGAGATACCGACGAGATAGAACTGGAGATATCCTTTCGTTGCAGGGTATTATAGCCTGTTACAACTACCTGGGTCAATTCGTTGATTGACTCCTGCATCTGTATATTAATAACCGTGCGATTGCCAACAGTTATTTCCTGGGCTACCAGGCCAATAGACGTCATAAGGAGTACAGCCGTGCTTCCGGGAACGGTGATACTATAATTACCATTGGCATCGGAACTAACACCATTTGTAGTACCCTTAACCTGAATATTTACACCAGGCAAAGGTTGGCCATCCTGAACGGATATCACTCTACCCGTTATACGTATACCCTGGGCCAGCAGATAGCCAGGCAGTACAGTCAGGAGGACTGACCAAATAATAACACTGTAAAATTTTCTCATGTATAGGTTATACTCCAAGTAAAAGCTTTTAGGATTGAGATAATCTTAACGGGAAAACAAGATACTGAACGCTTGCGCAAACTACTATTTTTTCAAACGAAAAATTAGCCCTCATCGTATACATTCAACAGCTGACGAAATTACTCTAGTATAATTATCTACTAATAAACCCACAACGGTAGACTATCAATTCCAATTTCGCTGCTGGCGTTTCCAATAACTCGTTCAGTATCTATACGCCAAATTAGCCTTATCTGATGCAATTACTCAGAACACATTGGCTAAATTAATAGAAACTAGGAGCTAGTCTGGCCTCGAAGAAATCCACGGTTTATTGACGAGCTTCCCGTTGAGCTTTTTCCTGTAGTTCGCGTTAAACCAGGCAATTTCTATTCGATTTTAACAAAAAAAGCCCCCTGCTGGTAACAGAGAGCTTTACTACTGAATTTTATTTCTTGATCACTTTGGATTTTTTACGGGCGCGCTCCCCGAAGCGGGTGCATTATACACTAGTTCATTGTCGGGCACATCCCAGTAATCGAGGAAGTTGTAATTGATAGTGCCATTGGTAGTCACCTTCCCGGTTTTATCCACAATAACGGCACCTTTACGGCCACCTCCTTTTGCGACGTCGTCAATAACACCCCAACGGCGAGCGTCGTAGAAAGATAAGCCCCGAAATGCCAGCCCTACCCGGCGCTCCCGGCGCAGTTCTTCTTTGGCCTGATCGGCGGTTAGGCCTGTACCAGCCACCGCAGCCAGACCAGCCCCCTGCACTTGCCGAACAGCATCAATCAATTTCAGACCATCCTCCAGTTTACCCGTATTGATCAGCGCTTCGGCTTTCATGAGCTCGTTTTCTTCATAGCTACCCGCCAAATACAGCTCGGTAGCCCCTGGATTCCGGTCGCTTAGCGTGATTACCCCGGCTAGTTTCTTGCCACCATCTACTAAGGCCCAGCGGGTATTAAATGCGTTGCCCCGGCTGCTTTCGCCAATCCAGGGTGTAGCCCGTTGCGTGAAGTTATTGGCTAACCGTTGATCGCCTGTTTTGAAATCCTGAATGAGTCGTTCGCTAATTTTATAGGTGGCACCACCCGATGGGTCACCGGTTGCTTTGGCAGCAACGGTTCCGGTTTGCGGAGCCAGGAAATCCCCGTTTTGATTGGAACGCCCGGTGAATACATTGTCAGTCGCCTTAACGCCGTCATTGGTCAGGGTGAGCACCTGATCCCATTGAGCGGCTGTCATCGTCTTAGTTAATGTGTTGACCAGCAGGTTGCGGGCTTTCAGGGTATTAATAGTCCGCTTCCACATATCCGGGGTGGGTACACCCCCTTTCCCTACCTGATTGAAGGTTGGAATCAGTAAGGTCATTACAGCCGTATAATCAGTTGACGTATTCGTTAGCAAAGCAGCCGCTTTATCTAAATTAGCGTTGGCTTCCTCAATCAACTTTTCTTTGGCGACGAAGTTGCCATTGGTGCCATTATCCGCATTGTTGATAACGCCCGCGTAATAAATTGATCCCAGACGCGAGTAGGCAAACCCTTTCCACCAATAAGCCCAGGCCTGAATGGTGGCTTTTTTAACCTTAGCATCACCCGTGAAGGCAACCTGATCGGCCAGCGTCAATACTTTATTCATCTGGCTATTGAGTGAATACATATACCACCATTCATGAAATAGTGGATTTGAGCCTTGATTGGAATTAACGTTGATCTGGCGAATGAGGGCATACTGCGTATTCGGTGCATTCGGATTCACTACTTTGGTACCATCGTCCAGAAGCACGTAATCAGGTGCCCCAATCTGATTCCCAAACTGGTTGGCTGCTTCTTCACCAATCACATCGCCCATTAGTTCGTGGAAACCCATGGCCCCCGACCAGAAATAGCCTGGCACACCGTCGTATAAATCGGTCTTAATCTCTTTAGATCCGTTAATGTAGGCCGCTCCCTGAGCTAAGTTAATAATACCGGTTTCGGTATTAGCGCTGCTCACGGTTGGCTGATTGGGGTTTTTTACGTCCAATTGTTCCTTACAGGACGTTGCAAAACCCAGGAGTAGTGTCGTTACTAAAATATGTATCTTTTTCATCGATAAGTCGTGAAGAGTAGACAGTAGGAAATTAAAGGCCAATGTTAAGCGTAGCCTGATAGGAACGCAGGTTTGGCATGGTGTTATGATCAGTCCCCCGATCCCAGGCAGAGCTACCCGTACCTGAGCTAATTTCAGGATCGAAGCCTGTATACTTCGTGAACGTCAGCAGGTTCCGGCCCGATAACACCAGTTGCGCCCGGCGCAGTACCGGTATATTCACCACTTTACTCAGGTCAAAGCCAATCTGCACATTCCGTAACCGAACAAAAGATGCGTCTTCGTAGAAGTAATCCTTTGTACCATTTGCCTGCCGTTGTGCATATACGCCCCGATAAAATGCCGTCCAGGCACCTGTTTGCCCATCAATGGTAATCGGGTTGGCGTAATCGGCATGAATACCGTCACGATACATCCATTCTTTGGTCTGGTTGTAGATGTGGCTCCCCTGTACCCAATCGAACTGGAAACCAAACGACAGGAAGTTCTTGACTGTAAATTCGTTAATGAACGACATGTTGAAGGTCGGGTTCGGATCACCAAAGCTGTATTTGTTGGCCGAGAAGAACGGCTGTTTGGTTGCTTTGCTCACAACAATACCGTTGCTTGCTACGGTGTACTGCGATTGCTGGTCGGGCGAAATGTAGTAATTACCACTGGGATCTTTCTGATCCAGCGAATGAACCGTTATGTAGCCATACAACTGACCAATTTTTTCACCTGCTTTCAGTACATAGTTTGAACTACCTGCACTGGATAGAACCACCACTTCTGCATTGTTTTTAACGGCCGAAATCTTCGATGTCTGTCGACCAAAATTAGTTGTCAGGTTCCAGGAGAAATCTTTCGTACGCACGATCGTTGCATTCAACGATGCCTGAAAACCATTCGATGCCAGCGAAAAGGCATTGTCTTTAATGGAGTTAATTCCCGCTGATGGAGCCGCACTAACGTCGAAGATGGCGTTATCTGTGGAGCGTTTCCAATAGGTAGCGGACAGGCGCACACTGCTCAACCAGTTGGAGGTTTTTGAGGGCGTCAGGGCCAGATCGGTTCCAATTTCAAGTTCTGAGGATACCTCTACATCCAGTGCTGGGTTAGGCTGGCTGGCTGGGGTATAAAATGAGTTCGTACTGCCCAATGTGGCCGTACTTAGCACCTGATACCGGTCAAATGGTTTCGGCTGGATACCTGCCTGACCATACGCGGCCCGTACTTTCAACTCTGGGAAAAACCCGGCCATTGCACTATTTTCCCAGAATTTCAGCGCCGACACCCGGAAATAAGCATCGCCACGGGGGAAGGTAAACGGCTTGGAACCACTGCCAAAGGCCGATGAGTAGTCGGTACGGAAGCCCCCCGATATACCAGCCAGATCACCATAGTCGATACGCTGATTGACAACATAACCATAGGTAATAAATGGCTCTGTATAATCGCCACCGGCGGGTAAGCCAGCACGTCCAGCTGACGGCGCTTTGACACCCGGAACTCGGAATGTAGACGACTGAGAGGCCGTAAATGGTTCGTATGTCGGCAAACCTAAGGTGTACGTATAAAACTGCTTGAAGTTCCGGTTTCGGTAATCAAACGAGAGCTGTGTAGAGGTCCGAATGGGCAGTTTTGACTTGAAATCATTCTGGAAATCGGTATTGATAAAAGCACTGGCCAGGAAGTTCTGATAGGTAGTTGTCAAGCTATTATTATCAATCTCCCCGGTAGGATCCGTACCGAAATAGTTTTGATAATAATTGTTGTTGAGGGCAATTACATTCCGATTCTTCGACTGGTTGGCATAGGTGGTCCTGATTTCCTGTTTTGAATAGTTAATACCATACTTGGCATCTAAATCCAGGAATTTATTGACCTTATAATTGAGGTTGAAGTTCTGAATTACATCTACCTTGTTGTCTTTGTTATCCGTGTATTTCTGCCAGAAGCTTGGGTTCGAATGGTTTACGCCAACAGCGTCTCCATAATAAATGCCTGGATTACCGTCTGGATCAACCGCCGAGAAGTCAGCAAATGGGCGCGCATTGTTGATGGCATATAGGATAAGCCGGTCATTCGTCTTAATAGTACTGTTGGTATAGACTAACTGCGTTGTGGTTCGGAACGTCAGGCCTTTAGCTAATTGAAGGCCCAGGTTAGACATCAGGTTGCTACGTTGATAGCCCCCATTGTTGATGACGTTACTTTCCTGTTTGTTGTTGGAAGCCGATAGCGCAAAATCAATTTTATCATTCCCCCCCGACAGTGCAATACTGTTATTGTAAGTATTGGATGGCCGGAAGAAGTACGCATAATGATCATAGTACTTCAGATTAGCCGTATAGGGTTTATCAGCCTTGTTGTTCACATCCAGCGGATTATACTGAACATTTTCGCTATAGGTCAGTGTATTTGGGTTCAGTTCAAGCGGCTTACCCGACGTACCGATAACGTTATTGCTGGCATCGACAATGAACCCATTGAACTGCGATTTAGCCACTCCACCTACATTCAGATATTCATTACGGGTGATGCTCGATGACACATCAATGTTCAATTTACCCGACTTGCCTTTTTTGGTAAATACCTGAATAACGCCATTGGCACCCTGAGCACCATACAAGGTAGCTGCAGCCGCCCCTTGCACAACTTCAACGCGCTCAATGGTGTTCGGGTCAATACTACTAAGCAAAGCCGTCGGGTTATTATTGATATTCCCGTTTGAATCGTAGTTGGTTGCGTCGACCTGAACGCCATCAATCAGCAGAATTGGGGCTGTTCCCCGATTAATGGTGTTGATACCGCGTAGTACAATATTTACGGGTGCACCGGGTGTACCGTTACCACTGGATATTTGCGCACCGGCAATTTTTCCAACCAGAGCCTGATCAATAGAAGCAGTTGGGGTTTGCGGCAGGTTCTTTGACGAGATCGCTTCAACCGAAATACCCAACTTTCGCTTATCGGTGGCTACGCCAACCCCTGTTACAACCACTTCAGAAAGCTGACGGTTATCCGCAACCAGTTTCACATTTACTTCAGACTGGTTACCCACAGCAACCTCCTGGCTGGTCACGCCGACAAAGCTGAACACCAGGGTGAGGTTGCCACTACCGGGTGCCGTTATGTCGTAATCACCAGTAGCATTTGTATTGGCTCCTTTTGTTGTCCCTTTTATGACAACCGATACGCCTGGTAACGGTAAACCATCTTCGGCAGATGTTACCTTACCCGTAATTCGCCGTTCCTGCGCCCACGCCGTGGACCAGAGTGAGGATACCAGGAGGATACTCACTAATAGAATTCTACTCATATACGTTTTTTTGTTAGGGTGAAAAATATACTTCCTACAAGCAAAGCTATATAACGGAAAAATACAATACAAGCTTTCCCTATAAAAACAGATGAGTAAACAAAATTCTATTAATCTCGATAAATGCAGAACAATATTTTGGGAAAACTATAAATATAAGTCAACAATAAGGAGGATTTTTACTTTTTTCTAGATTTCAGTATACTATACATTGCCTTTAAGACACTTAAAGTCTAATTTCTAATTAAATTGGAATAGTACAATTAACACCCCAAACCAATAAAGACAGATTTTGGCATAGCTATGTTGCATCTCAGGCGTCAGTTCCGAAAAATTCTTTCAGAAATTACCTAGGAAAGCTGTTTTTTAACGGAGAAAACTTGTAGAAGTAATTCGCAGATCCGTTCGTTAGTTATCAGAAACGGCTGCCTGAAGAAGACCTAATCCACCTTACAATGTGGCTGTCTCATCTTACTACGAATTATAGAGATCGCATGAACGAATTGACATCAATAGGAAAATTGAAGGCCAATCGGCTACCTCGTATGTAGTAATCCAATAGAAACGAACAGATTGGAGTTGGTACTGCTGAGAGTACCCTGCATTGATCGGACACACCTAAAAAGGTGGTTCATTATCATCGGACCATCAGATACCATTGTACTGATGATCTGCTCCTGAGTGGGACTCAGTATGAGGTAAGCGCACTTACCGGTGAAATTTTCGTCATAGCTCTAGTTAAGTTAAGAATGTATTTACCACAAATCTAATTAAAGGCTATTGCTTCGCAAGTAGATTAGCTTACTTTTTCTTGCTAAACGGGTCTCTTGCCTACCTATTGACTAAAGAATAAAAAAAGCGGCTTACCTTAGTAAGGCAAGCCGCTTCAACTAGACGTAACTGATTCGTCTACTAATAGTTAGGATTTTTTGTGACAACACTATTAGCTGTAGGATTCAATACCGATTCATCGGCTGGAACATCCCAATAATCCATGAAGTTATAGTTGATCGTCACGTTTTTATTGATGACAGCACCAGCAGATGTGATAACGGTGTTACCATAGCTTCCACCACCAACTGAGATATCGTAGGTCCATCCCCAACGTCTGTTATCATAGAACGCTAAGCCGCGGTTAAATAGAGCTACTCTTCTTTCTTTCGTCAGCTCCGTTAGTGCGCCAGCCAGCGTAAGTCCAGTACCTGCTGTAGCAGCTACACCGGCTCCCTGATAGGCCCGTACCGCATCCAGAAAGCCTAAACCTGTTTCTATATTGCCCAGACGCATATTGGCCTCAGCCAGCATGAGCGTATTCTCCTCATAGCTACCTGCCATAAACACTTCGTGTGCACCTACATCCTTCGATCCGTAAACATATACACCAGCTAATCCAGTACCGTTTGGCACCATACTATACCGCGTTGTAAACGTATAGTTGTTTTTGTAGGTAGTAGCGGTATTGAAATTGTTTGCAACTCGCTTATCGCCCGCATTAAAAGACTGCATGAATCGCTCACTGATTTTAAAGGTCGAGCTGGTATTCACGTTTGACGTTAACGCAGCAACCGTACCACCCGTAGGAGAGAATGGAGAGTTCGACGCTGTGCTACGTTCGGTGAAAACCTTATCGTCTTTCTTAATCCCATTCGTAGCCAATGTTAATACACTGTTCCAGTCAGCAGCTGTCATTGCCGATGTCGATGACTTGGAGATCGTGGCAGCCGGATTCCCTTTTACAAAAGGAGCCAGTTTATTCACCAGGATATTACGGGCTAGCATGGTATTGATGTTCCGTTTCCACATATCAATGGTAAGAACACCCCCATTGCCTACCTGTGTGAACGAAGGAATCAACTGACCTAAAACCGTCTGATAATCAGCCGTGCTGGTAATGGCCCCTAACGTAGTAGCCGTCAGGTTAAAATACTCATTCGACTTAGCAATGATCGCGTCATGCAACACATAGTTGCCATCCGTTACTCCTGACTTATCATCAATCAGACCCGCATAATACATCGACCCGATAGAAGCATACGCGTACCCCTTCCACCAATAGGCCCAGGCTTTGATTGTATTGGCTTTACTAGCCTTATCACCAGTGAAAGGAATAGTACCTACGAGATCCAATATCTGATTGCAAACGTTATTCAGCGCATACATATTCAGCCACTGGTAGTAAATAGCATTGTTACCCGCCCCGGTTGCTGCACGACTATTATAAGACCGAATAATGCCCACTTGTGGTGCCGGATTGGTCACTTTAGTGCCATCATCCAAAATAATATAGTCAGGTACACCAATGGTTGTAACCTGGTTGTTCGATGCATCGGCCCCAACATTATCCGCCATCAGTTCACTATAGCCCCAGGGCAATGAAAAATAACTATTTCCCAGCCAGCCATCGCCGTTTAAGAAACCGTTGACGTATACACCACCTTGTGCAAACGCAATAAGACCGGTCTCGGTATTTACGTTGGCTGCGGTAGTCGGTGCATTTGGATTACCTACGTCGAGTTGTTCTTTACAGGACACCCCAGCGAGCATAAGGGCCGTAAAACAAACCGTGGAGAAAAATCTATTTTTATTAATGAGTTTCATCTTGGAAGAAATTAAGTTGTAAGTACTAAGTATCCAAGTCGTAAGCGACTATAGGTAAGTAAAATCGCTTACGGCTCCTTATAACTTAAGTGATTAGAATCCGATGTTCAGACCAACCTGGTACGACTTGATGTTCGGCAGCGTACTGTGATCCACCCCTCTGTCGAACGATGAGTTCGAGGAACCCGAGCTAATTTCAGGATCATAACCCGTATACTTCGTGAAGGTCACGAGATTCCGGCCCGTAAAGACGATCTGTGCTTTATTGAGGTAAGGTAATTTGACAACTTTAGCCAGATCAAAAGCCAGCGAAATGTTCCGTAAGCGTACGAACGAAGCATCTTCTACGAAGAAGTCTTTGGTGGCGTTGTTACCAGCTCCTCGTGTGCTACCCCACAGATTGTAATAAGCACTGGACCAGTAAGCGGGGAAGGCACCGGTTTTGCCATCGATGGTTACCTGCTTGCTAAAGTCACCGCTGATACCATCCCGGTACATCCATTCTTTTGTCTGGTTATACAGGTGACTGCCATACACCCAATCGAACTGGAAGTTTAACGTCAGGAAGTTTTTGAAACTGACACCATTGATGAACGACGCGTTAAATTTCGGGTTCGGATTCATCAGCGGGTACGTTTCATCCGTAAACTGAATCTGGTAATCAGATTTTTTTACGACGCGGCCATCAACAATGGTGTAATTGGCCCGATCAGCTTCCTGAATATACTTCGTTTTGCCATCCTGACGGGTAAAATCCAGACTCGTTAATGCCTTGTAGCCATACACCTGACCAATAGGCTGACCGGGTGTTAAAACCAGAGCGGTACTACCTGCATTTGAGGTTAAGATAATGTCGGCACCACCCGAGATGGCATCAATTTTGGAAATTTGATGGCCAAAATTCGTTGTAAAGTCCCAGCGTATGTCTTTTGAACGAAAAACAGGTAGGCTTAACGAGAATTGAACCCCATTCGACGACATGTTAATCGCGTTGGTCAACTGACCTGTAGAACCCAGCGACGGTGGTACGCTCACCGTATAAATTACGTTTTCACTCGAGCGTTTCCAGTACGTAAACGAGCCCGAAAGCGAACTAAACCAAGTGCGGTTCGAATTTCCTCCGATGGTGAAGTCTGTCCCGATTTCCAATTCTTTAGATACCTCTACCTGTAGATTTGGATTTTGGGTAGTTGTTGGAATCGTGTAGACTAAGCCTGAACCTAGGTTCCGCTGGCTCAATACTGGGTAGCGATCAAATGCACCCGGCTGGATACCCGCTTCGCCATAGGCCGCCCGTAACTTGAAATAAGGCAAGGCGTTGGCAAGGCTGCTATTCTTAAAGAACGTCAGTGGAGAAATATGACCATCAAAGTGCGGGAAGGTAAACGGGGTAGACCCTGCACCGAAGGCAGATGACCAGTCAGTCCGGAAACCAGCCGTAATACCACCATAATCACCGAAATCAACCTTCTGATTGACCAAGTAACCGTATGTTATAAAGGGCGTTACAATATCCGTAGCAACTGCCTGCGATGAAGTGGCCGCAACGTTGAACGGTGGGGCTGTACTCAATCCTACACCATAGGTATCATATTGGGTAGCCTTATTCTTCCGATAATCAAACGAGATTTGGGTACTGGTCTGAATAGGCAGTTTAATATGAAAATCATTCTCAAAATCAGTCCGGATATAAGCCGTACCCAGGAAGTTCTGGAATGTACTATTATACTGATAGTTATCTATTTCCCCTTTGTTATCTGGCGCGTTATTGCTGGCATAAGAACCATAGTATTCAGAACTTATATTCTGAGACTGATTGAAGTAGGTTTGCCGGGCAGTTTCATTCCGATAGTTGATACCATATTTAGCATCCAGTTCCACAAATTTGTTGATCTTGTAATCGGCCTGAAAATTTTGAACGATATCTAACTTGTTATCAACAGCATCGGTATACTCAGCCTGATAGTATGGGTTACCAGCATTTACGCTCAAAAAGTCAGCCGTTGGATAAACCGGATATGTTCCATCAGCCAATTTCCGGGTCAGGTCCATAAAAGGAGAAGTGTTCAAGAACCCATATACCTGTCCCACATTACCCCCATTGGCATTCAGGGTTCCAAACGTAGAACCTAGTCCCGGCTTCAGCGTATTTTTTGTATATACCAACTGGGTAGAGGATCGAAGCGTAAATCCCTTGAAGATTTCCGTACCTACGTTGGCCGACAAGTTACTACGATCGACATAACCGTTCTGGTTCGTTAAAATAGGCGAAGTTGTGTGGTTATTAGACGCAGCTATATTGAAGTCGCTTTTTTCTGAAGCACCCGAAATGCTGATATTATTGTTGAATGTGCTACCAGTTTGAAATACCTGCTTAAAGTGATCGTAGTATTTCAGATTTCCACTATAAGGCGTATTGGCGTCATTACGGATATCCTGAATGGCGTAACGCGTTGCGCCACCATACTTATACGAAATACCAGTGATTGCACCGTACTGCGTATAGTCCAGTGCTTTCCCGCTGGCATCTACTATATTACCACTCGCGTCGGTCAGGTAAGGGTGCAGTTCCGCTTTATGAACGTTCCCTGTGTTGAGAAACTCATTGGCGGAGTAGCTGGTTGATACATTAACGGAAGTCCGGCCTTTTTTCCCTTTTTTGGTAAATACCTGAATAACACCATTGGCACCCTGCGCACCGTAAATCGAGGCTGAAGCGGCACCCTGTGCAACCTCTATTCGCTCTACGTTGCTAAGATCGAGTGAGTTAATGTCGGTTGCGGCTACCTGCACACCGTCTACCATGATCAGTGGCTTGGTTCCACCCTGTACGCTGTTAATACCGCGAAGCAGAATGTTAACCGGATCACCGGGATTCCCACTAACGGACGAAATCTGGGCGCCGGGAATTTTACCGACCAAGGCCTGGTCAATCGAAGCCGTCGGCGTTTGAGGAAGATCTTTAGCCGAAACGCTCTCTACTGCAATACCCAGCTTCGCTTTGCTGGTGGCAACCCCACTACCCGTTACAACAACCTCTGTAAGCAAACGGGAATCGGATACCAGGCTTACGTTTACTTCCGACTCATTGCCGAGTTTGATCTCCTGAGTGGTAACGCCTACGAAACTGAATACTAACGTGGTGCCTTTTGCGGGTACTGAGATGTCATAAATACCCGCTCCATCTGTTGATGTACCCTTTGAGCTACCTTTCACTACAACTGAAACACCTGGCAAAGGAGATCCATCTTCTGCGGACGTTACTTTACCAATCACCCTCCGTTCCTGTGCCCACGCGGTGGACCAGACAGAGCTTACCAGAAGAAAGCTCATTAATAGAATTCTACTCATCTACGTTTCTAGTTAGGTCAAGAAAAAAATGCAACTACAACAAATGTAATAGCAAAATGAAGCAATACAAATTTTCCCTAATCAAATGAAACAGCCAACATAAATCTGAATTTGACTACACAGACAAAATATTATTCCGAATACAATTTTTTCATTACTTAGTTATAAATACTATATATACGTACCTACAGACATTAAAAATATAACTTTACGTAGATGCTGACTTAGTAAACAGCGACTATTTTTTGTATAATGCTCATTTTGAGGGTAAATTCATCGTTTACCAAAAAGTAAGTAATGGTTTTTTAGCTAGTAAATGGGTCAGCTAGGGCCTAATCAAGCCTTAGCTGACCCCTAGTAAATTACCTTTGATTACTATAATTGGCTACCCTTAAGGCTGAGTATTAAAAAACAATTAAAAGTTACACTTGGAGTTTAACCAACTACCTCAAAAGCTCCTGATGCCTCTTCCCTATTAAGAAGTACCTCTCCCCTGTAAGCTCGAAACGCCGGACTTTAAAGTCCGGCGTCCTGGTACTGTAGCCTATAAATTAACTGGTGTTAGTATTGTACGGCAGTTGCCCGATTGAGTGCCTGTTCAATATCAGGTGCCATCGAGCGGGTATACTGATAGCCAATCCGAAATAACTCCCGCGCCTTACCAACGTCGGCCGGACTATAGCCTGCTAAATCAGCAGGCTCCAGCAGTACATCGCAGTGGGAGAACTTTGCCTTCGTTTTACTTTGAACCGCCAAAATGATACTACGCTCAATAACCCCTCGCATCGAACGAATCGGCTTGGTCATGCCAAATGGGTTGCAATGCGCCCCAATCACAAAATCTACTTTATCTTCGATCACATCAACGGGTAAATTATTCAGAACCCCTCCGTCGACAAACTGACGTTTATTAATGAGTAAGGGCTCAAAAATACCCGGCAGGCAACAGGACGCCAGCACCGGGCGAATCAGTTCCCCTTTCTCGAAGATGACCTGCTCGCCAGCGTTGAGGTCAACGGCAACCACGTGTAATGGAATTTGTAATCCCTCAAACGAATCGTGTGGAATATATTTTTTATACAGTTCGGTTGCGGTATCGATTCGCAATAAACCCATGCGATTCCAGGCAGGACGCAAATGCCGCATAAACGACGACGACTCAATTATTTTCAGGCCTTCGTCGGGTGTAAATCCGTGGGCAATCAACGCGCCAACAATGGCTCCGGCGCTGGTTCCGGCAATCTGGTCAAACCCGATTCCCATTTCCTGCAACGCTTTAATAACGCCCAGGTGAGCAATACCACGCGCCCCGCCCCCCGATAATGCCAAACCAATTTTCATACGTTTCAGCTCTTTGATTTGATAACGGTATGTACCGTTTTTTGGTTTGTGTAGTGCGGACGATCGGCCGTTGTAGTGGAAAGCCACACTACACAAATTCCGCCAGTTTCCCTTTCTCCTTAAGACGAACGCCTTTATCGGTGAGCTCAACCGTGGCGGCTTCAGTAACGGGATCATGTTCAAAAACCAGAATCCAGTTTTCCTGAGCGGCCTGTTGTAAGAGTTGCGTCTTCTCGTCCATCGTTAGCAATGGTCGTACATCATAACTCATCACATAAGGTAGCGGAATATGCGCCGAAGATGGAATCAAATCAGCCATATACGCTACCGTCCGATCGTTCACACGAAACAACGGCAAAGCCATTTTTTCGGTATGACCATCCACATAGCGTAAATCAATATCAGCAAAGGGGAACGGGTGTTCCGTCAGGAAGGTCAACTGACCACGTTCCTGCAACGGTATAATGTTTTCATGCAGGAACGACGCTTTTTCTCGTGGGTTTGGGTGTGTGGCCCAATTCCAGTGGTCTGGGTGCACCCAATGGGTAGCGTTCTGAAAAACGGGAGTTAACCGGTCACCATCGCGCTGAACAGCTCCCCCTACATGATCAAAGTGCAGGTGCGTAAGCAACACATCCGTCACATCGGTTTCTGAATACCCTGCCTTATGAATAGAATTCAGCAAATTAGCATCGCCATGTAGGTCATAATGACCGAAAAACTTGGCATCCTGTTTGGTACCAATGCCCGTATCGACCAGTAAGAGTCGGTTACCCTGTTCGTATACTAAACAACGCATAGCCCAGGTACACCGATTTTGTTCATCGGAGGGGTTGAGTTTATTCCAGAGCGGCTTGGGGACAACGCCAAACATGGCCCCGCCATCGAGTTTAAAAAGACCAGTATCGAGGGTTTGGAGAGACATAAACGTGTTTTTTAGCAAGTTAGGATTTTATACCTATTGCCGAAAAACTGTATTAACCAGAAGTTTATTGGCTTGTAAATGACAATTAAAAAGCTGACTACCCATCACAATCAATAAAAACAGTCCCTCCACATAAACATCATCGTCCTGTGAAACACCCAATTGCCTGATTGTGAAATTATAACAAATTTATCACGTTCAAACTTTTCCTCGATATTGGTCGTATAGTTTATACTATACCCTCGCATACGCCATGAAACGCATTGTCCATAAACACCCACTGGCTATTCGGTGGTTTCACTGGATTAACTTTCCAGTTCTGTTCGTTATGATCTGGAGTGGTCTCCTGATTTACTGGGCGTACGATCCTTATAAAATCCAGATCGGCGATTATATCCTGCTGTCGTTCTTTCCCGATGGTTTCTATACGTTCCTGCATGTACCTCGCCGATTAGCCGAAGGAATGGCCTGGCACTGGGTATTTATGTGGCTGTTTATGCTAAACGGTCTGCTCTATGTAGGCTACACATTCATTTCGGGCGAATGGCGGCATCTGGTCCCGAATCGAAACTCGTTTCGGGAGGCCATTCAGGTAACCCTCTACGACTTTGGTCTTCGTAAAACTCAACCGCCCTTTATCAAATACAACGGTGCCCAGAAGATCGCCTATTTTTCCATCATGCTAATGGGCATTGGCTCGGTTCTAACGGGTTTCGCCATTTATAAACCCACCCAATTTTCGTGGCTGACGAGTGTACTGGGAGGCTACAAAGCCGCCCGACTGGAGCATTTCATACTAACGGTTGGCTACGTCCTGTTTTTTGCGATCCACATTTGGCAGGTGATTCGGGCGGGCTGGCAAAACTTCCAGTCGATGGTAACGGGTTTTGAAGTGATAAAGCCGCATAATCCAGAACACCCGGTTACGAACGAACCCGTCATTGATCAACCAATTGAACCGCAACCTGTCGAACCTTCACCTACCCCAACTCCTGCCCTATCATGAGCCAGTCAACAGAACCGAAACTCCCTGAAAGTGATATTCCTGAGTCGGCTGTTCGTCGGCGGATGCTCAAATCGTTTGGCTGGTTTGCAGTGGCCAGCGCCGTACCGGTTGGTGTATATGAGTGGATCACGAAGAGTCCCGGCGCTCAGGGCATTAAACGACCTTTTCGTAACATATTAAATGCCAATGAACAGGTAGCCCGAACGTACTTCAGCAATACGCACTTAGTACCCACATTCTCTATAGCCGATGCAGCAAAGAAAGCACGGGTCAATGGCTATGATGGTATTAAAACCCCCATTCCGGAAGACTGGAAGCTACAGATTGATCAGCCTTCGGAAACAGACCAACCACTCATGCTAACCATTGATGACATTAAAGCCCTGCCCAAACACGAAATCGTGTATGAATTCAAGTGCATTGAGGGCTGGAGTCAGGTGCAGCACTGGGGTGGTGCGCGACTGTCAGACTTTTTGGCGAAACATAAGCTGGGTACCCGAAGTGGCAACGGGCCTAATCCAGATAACACGGACGACCTATACAAGTATGTTGGCATGGAAACACCTGACGAAGGCTATTACGTAGGCATCGACATGGAAAGTGCCTTACATCCGCAAACATTACTGGCCTACGAACTAAACGGGGAACCCATTACAGCGCCCCACGGTGCACCGCTTCGGTTAATTATTCCCGTGAAATACGGCGTAAAAAACCTGAAACGAATTGGTCGAATTTTCTTCTCCGACGAGCGTCCGCGCGATTTCTGGGCTGAACGAGGGTATGATTATTATGTAGGCTTATAAAATCAATAGATCCAACAACTACGCCATGAATTACATCCTCACTCTCCTGACCGCTTTAGGGTTAGCTGCATCATCTCCTTTCGACAAACCGGCAAAACCAGCGGCCCAGCCTGTTATTGTACTGGAGTTATTCACGTCGCAGGGATGTTCTAGCTGCCCGGCCGCCGACAAGGCCTTGCAGGAAATTACCCAGCAAGCCATCCGATCAGGTCAGGCCGTTTATGGGCTATCATTCCACGTCGATTACTGGAACCGGCTGGGCTGGCAGGACCCATTCAGTGCCAAACAATATACCGACCGGCAACGCCAATACGACCGTACCCTGAAAACCCAAACCTACACGCCACAACTGGTCATTAACGGGAAGCAGGATATCGTTGGCGGCCAACGCGGACGTATTGAACAGACTATTCAAACCATTCAGAAACAACCGGCATCGGCTTTTATAGGCGTCGATGGCACAGTTACCCGTGATGGAAAACAGGCAACCGTTTCGTACGAGCTATCTGCCGCCGGCCCTTATCGCGTAAATATAGCTTTGGTCCAGAAAGAAGCCCATACGGCAGTGAAGAACGGCGAGAATGGAGGTCGCACCCTCGTGAACACAAATGTAGTTCGGCAATTCAAAACCGTCGACGAATCAGGGACATCGGGAAAACTGGTTCTTCCCTTACCTACAGATCTGACTACCGATCAAACAGCCGTTCTTGTGTACGTGCAACGAACCGATAACGGGCAGATTGTTGGTGCAAAACAGTTGTGAGAATGAAGCGGTTTACTACTTGGCAAACCGCTTCATTCTCACGTCATGAAACTTTATTTTTCGTTTCTCCTACTTAGTTGGCTAACAGCTTTTTCGGCCTTCGCACAGACCATTCCGTACCCCTATCCGGTACGATACATCACGTTGCATCAAGAGCAAAAAACGATGCGAATGGCGTATATGGATGTAGCTCCCGTCAGTACAGCAAATGGCAAAAGTGTTATTCTGTTTCACGGCAAAAACTTTAATGGCATCTACTGGCGGGATGTGATTGCTTTTCTAAGCAAGGCTGGTTACCGGGTTATTGTGCCCGATCAGGTTGGCTGGGGCAAATCTGATTATCCAGATTTACACTATAGCTTTCATGCCCTGGCAACTAATGACAAACGATTACTTGATTCCCTGAAAATCAACAAGGTAATCGTTATTGCCCATTCGATGGGTGGCATGTTGGCTACGCGATTTACCTTACTCTACCCAACTTTAGTCAGCCAGCTTATTCTGGAGAACCCCATTGGCCTGGAAGACTATCGTTCGTTTGTACCCTATTCGCCCCTCGATAGCCTGTACAAAACAGAAGTAGCAGCTACTTACGAGTCCTACAAGAACTATCAGCAGAGTTATTATCCACAATGGAAGCCTGAATATGAAGAGTGGGTTCGAGCGCAGGCAGCCGCTCTGACCGATCCACGATTCAAGCGCATTGCCTGGGCCAATGCGCTCACCTACCAGATGATTTACGAGCAGCCCGTCTGCTACGAATTCAAAAATATTAAGGTACCTACCCTACTCATCATTGGTCAGGCCGACCGAACCATTGTTGGCAAAGCCCGCGTCCCGAAAACTATAGTCAACCAATATGGCCAATACCCGATCCTGGGTAAGCATACGCAACAGCAGATTCCAGGTAGTCAGTTAGTTGAGCTTCCGGGCGTCGGTCATATTCCACATATACAAACACTGGAAGCCTACAAAAAGGCTGTTCTGGAATTTTTGAAGTAATGGTCCGCTGAATTTTAAACGGACTGGCAAAATCTGAGTTTATATACAATAAGGTACAGGGAACCTTCCTGGACTTCCTGTAAAATCTCAGTTTTTAGAATAGGACTGTAGATTGAACAATTATACTCAACAGATCATGAAAAACATACTCACTAGTTTATCCCTGCTGTTAATGGGAGCGTTAGCAGCAGCCCAGACTAAGCCAGCATCGCCTACGCCACCAGCCGTCATCTCGGTCATTGAGGATGTGAGTGGAAAACACTTCCAGCCCGATACAGCCTTTGCCGCTTTATCAGAGGAGGATGCTACCTTACTGGCGAAGGAACCCATTGCCAACTGGGGTTTGCTACAGGAATCGGGGCCGGCCATGACCTATTCAAATCTGGTCATTGGCACTCGCTCTTACCAGTTGGTTATCACCAAGTTACCCAAAGATGTGTTTCCAACAGCCACGTTGTTACGCTTCGTCAATCCTAAATCAAAGCCGGAGCCTATTGCACGCGGCACACTCAAACCCAAGGCAGAGGAAAAGCTAAAATGATGACTACAAACTAATCGTTTGGCTTCCAGACTTTAACGGCATTGTTTTCCCTTTCCAGCGCAACGTACCCGCTACGTTAGTGGGAAGGGAAACGGTGCCCGTTAAACCGCCTGTAGAGGTTTTCTGAAACTGCACGGCGATCTCACCCGCGGGATGCGGCATCTTTCCCTCAACAGTGGTTAAGTCTCCCAGAAAAGGCTCGATACGAACTGACTTAAAACCTGGCTCGGCAGTTCGAATACCGCAGGTTGTGGAAAGGAATTCGTATAAAGGCGACGCACTCCAAGCATGACAATCAGAGCGAGTCGGTTCGGGATTTTCGGCGAAGGTGGTTAACCCCATCGCCAGCATGTCGCGCCAGGGTTTTAGCTGGACGATGAACTGATCGCCAAGGCCCGTTTTTTTCAAGGCTTCAAATAGATAGAATTTAAAGTAAAACGTCGCTTGCGTTAGTGACGTATCCGCTATGGTTTTCTGCAACAGAGCTGCCTGTTGCGCAACTGGAACAGCATTCGTCAGCACGGCCAGGATATTGGCGTGTTGACTAAAGGAATTCTTATCGGGCGTGTCGGCAAATAAATTACGACTGGCATCCCAACACTGTTCGTATACCGCTTTGTTCAGGCGTCGGGCGAGTTCGCGGTAATGCTCGGCTAGTTCGTTCTTTCCATAATGAGCCAGCAAATCGGCGGCCCGAGTATAGGTATAGGCCTGTTGCAGGGATAGAATACTAGACCCACCTTTACGGGCACCGTTTGGAACACCGCCCGAAATTTCATCTTTCGCATTTTTCCAGGCCGACCAGTCTACAAAGTTCCACCATTCCAGCGGTCCATTGAGCCCTGTTTTGGCCATACGCTGCTCATGCCAGTTCAATACACCCAAAATACCGGGCAGCATCGACTTCACAAATGCATCATCCTCCCGATGCATCCAGTAGTCATGAACCATACACACCCAGAACAATGAAAAAGTCGGAATAACCTGAAAATCAGCTGATGGGTACCGACTTTGCGTCAGGCCATCGTTGAATCGGCTGTGCTCATAATCAGTGATGGCTTTCCGCATCAACCGATCATCGCCCGTTACGTAGAGCGAAATCATGGATTGAATCCGGGTATCGCCTGTGTATTGCAATTGCTCATAATACGGGCAATCGTAATAGGTTTCGCCCGCACAAAGACGGGCCGTTCGCCAGCCAACATTCCAGAGTGCTTTCAGTGTGGTATCGCCCGGCATGGAGGTGCTGGCCGTGAACTTCGCTTTCTCTTCGAACGGATAGCCCGTAAACTTTCCAACCAGATCGTCTAAAATTAATGGCTCCTCTTTCGTTTCAACCGTCAGTTGCAAGTAGCGATACGTGCGAAACCAAAGCGGACGGAAGGTGCGCTTCTCGGAGCCGTCGGCCACGAACTGATCATCGAAACCCCGCATTGTCCGGCCTTCCACCTCATTGCGATTCCCTTTTTTACCTTTTGCGTCGATCAAGGCTTCGGCATAGGATAGTGTTACAACAGCACCCTTTCCTTTGCTCACCGTCAGTTCAGGATAGGCATTCGTAAGGTAGCTCTGGTCGAGCATAAACGTGGCTTTCGTATTAGCCGGAACCGTCCCGGGTGACTTGCCTTGCAAAAAAGCCGCATCCATTTTGCTATTCTCACTCCGCCTGACAGCTGCCAGACGGACAACGTTTTCCTCCATCATCGGGATGGTACGCGGCACAAGGGCCCAGTTTCCATCGGTACCCAGACCACGCGGTTTAGTCGGGAAGCCAAACGGCTTGGCAGCTACCCAGGCTTTATCATCAAACGCAGGCTGCTCCCAGCCCCAGGGGTATTTTGATGCATCGACACGGTCGCCATCGCCCATAACAATGTAGGTTCTCAGCTTAGGAATGTCGTTTTTAATGGGCGAATACGCCGGGTTCTGGAGCACTTTCCAGCTGGCATCGGTATTGACTACCTTTTCGGTTTCGCTATCTCCCTGCAACAGAAAGCCAAGCTGGTAACTCATTTGGGCGAATGGTGCGCTCTCGCCCATGTACCACACCTGCGCTGCCAATACGTTACGACCCGCCTGCAGAAAAGGCGCAAGGTCGAGTGTTTCGTAATTCCAGTTTTGGGTATCACTGCGGGCCGGTCCTAGTGCTACCGACTTGCCATTGACAAACAATCGGTACCGGTTATCGGCCGACACATG
The DNA here is from genome assembly GCF_054776855.1 of Spirosoma migulaei. Classification (NCBI taxonomy): domain Bacteria; kingdom Pseudomonadati; phylum Bacteroidota; class Cytophagia; order Cytophagales; family Cytophagaceae; genus Spirosoma; species Spirosoma migulaei. The sequence continues at coordinate 594,496 of NZ_BAAHBG010000010.1, forward strand.
AATGACAAACCGAGCTGGCTTTTGCGAAAGATCAATGGCTTTCCGAAAATGATAAATACCATATTGCCGGGTTGGCGCTGTGGGGTGCACGATCCAGCGGGCAGGCCAATATTGGTTCGTCCAATCGGGCGTAACGGTTTGGGCAAAACCAGCCGATTTTATGAATAAAGAGAGGGCGACTAAGAGTATAAATCGTTTCATAAAAGCCAAATAATTCGCAAGATAAGAGACATTTTTACTGGACTTACTGATTATCCGCTTCTCGTTGTACTTTCGCAACAGATTCCCTAACTCTGGTACCCGCATGTATTTCCTTGGATTCGACCTCGGCAGTTCGTCTGTCAAAGCTTGTTTAGTAGATGCCGAAAGCGGCAAAGTTGTAGCCTCGGCTTTTTTCCCTCAGCCTGAAATGGTTATCGAATCTCCGCAAGTGGGGTTCGCTGAACAACAGCCTGAGATCTGGTGGCAAAACGCTTGTTTAGCCAGTAAGGCGGTTATGCAACAGGCTAATATCCAACCCGCTGATGTAAAAGCCATTGGCATTTCGTATCAGATGCATGGTCTGGTGGTGGTTGATAAGGAGTTCAATGTACTGCGACCCTCCATTATCTGGTGCGATAGCCGAGCTGTTCCGTATGGAAATCAGGCGTTCGACGCGCTGGGCCATGATCGAACATTACACCACCTGCTGAACTCGCCTGGCAATTTCACCGCAGCCAAACTCGCTTGGGTGAAAGCCAATGAGCCAGACGTATACGCCCAGGTGGACAAGTTCATGCTCCCCGGCGATTATCTGGCGGCCCGCATGACCGGCGATATTGTCACAACGGCGTCGGGGCTTTCGGAAGGGGCATTCTGGGATTTCCAGGCTAACCAACCTGCCCAGTTCTTACTCGATTATTTCGGTTTCGACTCATCCTTGATCCCAACCATCAAGCCAACCTTTGCTCCACAGGGCGAGATAACGACTTCGGCAGCTGCTGAGTTGGGCCTTGCAGCCGGAACCCCCGTCACCTATCGCGCTGGCGATCAACCGAATAATGCCTTCTCACTGAACGTACTGGAACCAGGTCAGATTGCCGCTACGGCGGGCACATCGGGCGTGGTGTATGGTGTGAGTGATCAGGCTAAATACGACCCAAAATCGCGGGTCAATACGTTTCTACACGTTAGTAACACCATGGAAGCGCCACGCTACGGGGTTCTGCTCTGCGTAAACGGTACAGGCATTCTGAATAGCTGGCTGCGAAATCAGATGCTGAACCGGTCGATTGGCTATGATGAGATGAATAAGCTGGCGCACGAGTCGCCCATTGGTGCCGATGGACTGGTCTGCCTTCCCTTCGGTAACGGTGCCGAGCGTATGCTCGAAAACGCCGATTTAGGAGCGTCGTTTCATGGTCTTCAGTTAACGCGCCACGGGTTACCCCACATGATCCGGGCCGCCCAGGAAGGCATTGTATTTGCCCTGTACTACGGCATTCAGATTATGGAAAGCGTGGGGGTAGGTTTGCAAACCATTCGGGCGGGCGAAGCCAATATGTTCCTTAGTCCCCTCTTCCGCGATACCATGGCCAACCTGACGGGAGCAACTATTGAATTGTACAATACGGATGGTGCCCAGGGCGCTGCCAGAGGAGCTGGCCTGGGACTTGGCCATTACAAAAACGCACAGGAAGCGTTTACCGGATTACACGTCACCAAGACCATCGAGCCCGATATGCGGGCACAGGAAGCCTATCGGGATGCCTATGGGCGGTGGTTGTCTGTTTTACAGTTATAAGCGTTTACTGGAAACTAATTATTCCTATGAACCCCATCTTCGCCAAACTCAATTACAAAGCGCAAGCCGAAATCGCGGTGATTAATTCGCCCGTTGAATTTTCGCCTGTTGTCGACGAGATGCGTCCCCTAACCACCATTGTAACCGATCTCCAACAAATTCAGAAAGGTGAGTTTGCCATTGCCTTCGTAAAAACACAGCAGGAAGTGGATACACTTAGCCCGGTATTAGCAGATAAATTAACCGGTGATGCTATTCTCTGGATGACGTATCCTAAAGGCAGTTCGAAGAAACATAAATGCGATTTCAATCGGGATACCGGCTGGACACTTTTGGGCCAACTGGGCTTTGAGCCCGTTCGGATGGTGGCGATCGACGAAGACTGGAGCGCGCTGCGGTTTCGTCGGGTCGAGTACGTCAAAAAAATGACCCGCCGGGAGAGCGGAGCCCTGACAGAGGCAGGTAAAACAAAAACTACGCAGAAAGGAGTCTGAAAGATTATTGATTACATAAGTTTTGTAAAAGGGTCAAGACCTCGTGCCACGGTTACTTTAGAGTAATATCCAAACCGTGGCACGAGGTCTTGACCCCCTTTTGTGAAAATCAATGAGGAAAAACCAGTGTTAACTCGCTTTTCAACCAAGTATCAACTCAACCACGTTCTCATGTCTGACATTCAGTTAACCCTTGGCGAAAAAACCTATTTCCCTTTTCTGGAAAAGCCGGTTCAATACGAAGGTCGCGAGTCCGATAACCCGCTGGCGTTTAAGTTCTACGATGCCAACCGGCTCATTCTGGGCAAACCGATGAAAGACCTATTTCGATTTGCAACGGCTTACTGGCATACCTTCTGTGGCACCGGTGCCGATCCCTTTGGTCCAGGGGTTAAACATTTTCCCTGGGATGCCAACGCCGATCGGCTGGCTGCGGCTCACGACAAAATGGATGCGGCTTTTGAGTTCATCACGAAAATAGGCATGGAATATTACTGCTTTCACGATGTTGATGTGGCACCCGAAGGCAACTCAAACGCCGAATTCGAGAAAAATTTCCGCGCCATTGTCGACTACGCCAAACAGAAACAGGCAGCCAGTGGGGTAAAACTGCTATGGGGAACGGCCAACCTGTTCTCGCACGAACGCTATATGAACGGGGCGAGTACTAACCCCGATTTTCACGTGCTGGCACACGGCGCCTGGCAGGTGAAGAACGCCATCGACGCAACCATCGAATTAGGCGGTTCGGGCTACACATTCTGGGGAGGTCGGGAAGGCTATATGTCGCTGTTAAACACCAACATGAAACGCGAAACGGAACATTTGGGTAAGTTCCTTCAAATCAGCCGCGATTATGCGCGTAAGCAGGGCTTCAAAGGGTCATTTTACATCGAACCTAAACCCATGGAACCCAGCAAACACCAGTACGATTTCGACGCAGCTACGGTTGTTGGCTTCCTGAATCGCTATGGCTTGCAGGACGATTTCGAACTGAACATTGAAACCAACCACGCTACGCTGGCCAATCATACCTTCGCGCATGAGTTACAGGTGGCGGCCGACAACAATATGCTCGGCAGCATCGACGCCAACCGGGGTGATTACCAAAATGGCTGGGATACCGACCAGTTTCCGGTAGATGTGTATGAGTTAACCGAAGCCATGCTGGTAATTCTGGAAGCGGGTGGACTGAAATCAGGTGGGGTTAATTTCGATGCCAAAACGCGCCGAAATTCTACCGATCTGGAGGACATTTTCATCGCGCACATCGGTGGTATGGACACCTTTGCCAGGGCAGCCATTGCCGCCGAAGCCATTCTGGATAAATCGCAATACAAGAAACTACGCGCCGACCGCTACGCTAGCTACGATTCGGGTGAGGGGGCACGTTTTGAAAAAGGCGAGCTAACGCTCGAAGATCTGCGTGAGTACGCTATGCAAAACGGTGAGCCAAAACAACTCAGTGGCAAGCAGGAATTATATGAAATGATTGTCAATCAGTATATTTAATGCGATGGAACGCTGCTGGTTATGCTCGGCATGATTAGTTTTGATTGTTAGCGTAAATCATATTGATCATAACCAGCAGCATTCCAGTTCTTCTTATGAAAATCATACTCCTTATTCTCGCCTGCCTTCCTGCCTTCGCCCAAACCAGCGAGGACGAAGCGGCTGTCCGCACTACCATAAAGCTGATGTTCGATGGTATGCGAAAAGCTGATTCAACACAGATCAAGAACACCTTTCTACCCGGTGCAACCTTGCAAACCATCGCAAAAAATAAGGAAGGAGCGGTTTCGGTACGGACAGACGACATGGGTAAGTTTGCCGCTTCTGTCACTAAATATCCCGCGTTTACACTCGATGAGCGGCTCTCGGGTATGGAAATAAAGATTGATGCCGAACTGGCTACTGCCTGGACACCCTACGTTTTTTACCTGAAGGAAGCCAAAAGTCACTGTGGCGTCAATGCATTTACCCTCGTGAAAGTGAATGGTAACTGGAAGATTCAAAACATCATTGATACACGCCGGAAAGAAAACTGCCCGGATTTACCGAAGCAATAGCAAGGTTAATGAATAGTGTAAAATGAATAATGGATAATGAACTAGACATTCCCCTACGAATCAACCAATAACATTATCCATTATTCATTATCCATTATCCATTATCCATTATCCATTATCCATTATCCATTATCCATTCACTCCCCTCCCCACTTCGGTTTTCGCTTCTCCAGAAAAGCAGCCATCCCCTCCCTGGCATCGGGAGTTTGTTGAAGCTGTACAAACTGGTCATACAGAAACGCCTGCTGTTCCTCGGATGGCAGGCCGGGCGACGCTTCGCGTTTTAGTTGCTGGTAAGCGCCTAATCCAGCCTGCATCGCTGTTGGCGAAAACTGTTTTAGCTCGTCGATTAAGTTCGTAATTGCAGGATCCAACTCATTGGCAGGAACAACACTCGTTACCAATCCAATTGAGTAGGCTTCTGTGGCCATGAGTGTTCGGGCACGCAGACAAAGATCAAGTGCCGTACGGGCGGGCATAATATCGAGTAATACCGCCAGCACTTGAAACGGAAACAATCCGCGCTTGACTTCAGGCAAACTAAACGTGGCCGACTCAGCTGCTACAACGTAGGTGCTACCTCCTACTAACAAAAATCCACCGGCATACACTGGTCCCTGCACGCGTGCAATGCAGGGTTTGTGTAATTCCGCCAGCAACTCTCCCAACCGAACTGGCCCTGATGGTTCAGGTACGGTCATTACCTCCTGATCACCCGATGAGAGGCTTTTCAGGTCCATTCCGGCACAAAATGTATCGCCCGCAGCTGCCAGCACCACCAGCCAAACATCGGTTGTAAAGTGAGCGTATGCCAGCGCGAAGGCCAGTTCCGCCAACATGGGCGGGTTGAGCGCATTCTTCTTTTCAGGGCGATTCAGGGTGATGGTTAGTACGTGATCATCCAGCGATGCCATGAGGTATCGAAAGCCTTCGGAGGGTAACTGAGTGACTTGTTCAGCAGTGTACAGCATAGGCAGAAAGATACATAAATACCGTTAAAGAAATCTTCAGAAACAAGTATATGGTTATGTGTGCATTTGCAGTTAGCTAGGAAAAGCGCTATCCTTTCCCCTTATCTATTCATGAAAACGTTCCTGGTTCTATCTCTGACATTCCTGAGCATTCAACTAGCACAGGCGACTCATTTAATTGGTGGTTATATTCAGGCTAAAGCGGCTTCGGGCTCCTCGTTGACGTATGAGATTACGGTAACCCTCTACTCGTATATAGGCCCTGCCACAACGGAGGCATCGTCCATAAGTGTTTGCTTTGGCGATGGTAATACAGCTACAGTCACTCGCGCAAGCTTGGTAAATGTTCCGCTTGGTAGCAACAATATCAGTTCAGGTATTGGCATTAACACCTACCGGATCAACCATACGTATGCCGGACCGGGCGTATATACCCTAATGACATCACTAACTAACCGAACACCAGCCGTCAACGTCCTGAACAGTACAGTGCAACAGGAACCGCTAGCGCTTACAACTACGTTTACAACCGTTTCGGCGGCAAATCAAACCCCATCTCTATCCATTCCGACAACAGGACTATATATCCCTATAAACCAGAAAATTACACTCCCACTTCACGCGATAGATGTCGATGGCGACAGCCTGGTTTATGGGCTCGCTAAATCACAGACGAACACAATGAGTGATTTTTGTAATTATCGGCAAATGTCTACTTACCAGTTTCCGAACGATGCGACGCATCAGGGAACCTATAAACTCAACAGTCGCACAGGAGATTTAACATGGGATGCACCCACTAAACTGGGCAACTACACTATTGTTATCTCAATAAGTGAATATCGTAATGGTGTTCTTCTCAGTCAAACAGCCCAGGAAATTATGGTAATCGTTGCCGACCTACCCGGTACGCCAAGTACCATTCCGGCTTACGAACCTGCTATTGAAGGAAATGGTATCATCACCGCGATACCAAATTATGTAGACTCCGATATGGTACTCACCGCCTTTCCCAGCCCCGTAGAGGACCGCTTGCAGGTCGTTATTCAAACCAGTAATCCAACCACAGCTACTCTACAATTACTAGACATAAACGGCCGAAACGTACACGAACAGACCTTCAATCGGGTTTCCCGTGAGCACGAGCAAAGTATCAATATGACTAGCTTGGCACCAGGCACCTATTTGGTTCGGGCTATGGTTAGTGGACGGTCGTTGTTACGGAAGATTGTGAAGCGATAGTTTTCTAGTTACTTTGGTTGCTTTTCATATGCCATATCTTGAAGATATGGCATATGAAAAGCAACCAAAGTAACTAGAAAAGCTGTTTCCAGGTGCCTTTTACCCAGTTATATTTGAGGGTGCTGGGCAAGGCTCGCCAGAAGTATTTGTTCACTTCAACGGCAAAAGAAGGCTGCATATAACAGTTAATGGCACAGCCCTCGCAAGCGGGCAAACGACCTTCCAGGGCTACTAATTTCTGTACCTCACTGGATTGATAGAGATTGTACAGATTATTATCAATAGCGAAGTCTTTCAGGCCCAGATGGTAGCAGGGCAGGACAAGTTTGTTTTCGGGAGAGATTACGATTGTGGTGCTGGCCGCCCGACAAATCGGCTCTTCGATATGATTGCCGCCATCGCGCCGGAGTTGAATAAATCCTTCGTTGAGGTAAACGTTTTTCTGTTTTCCCCACCATGATAGCTGACGGAGCGTATCCTCCGAAAGCCGATCACCGGTTTCGACTGTGTTGTACTCGAATACGGGGTTCAGAATCAGTACCAGATCGTTTGGCAGGCAAACTTCTTCGTGCATTTGCCTGATTTGATGCACGTTATGTTCAAATACCGTAAACAGAATATCCGGGCGTTCCCCCAACTGCCGGGCAATGCCAATCGACTCCATCACTTTATCAAAACATTTTACGCCCCGTGAGCGGTCGTGTTCGTCAGCAATTGGCGAATCGAGCGAAAAGTGGAGCATGTCAATCAGTCCCCGCAGTCGTTCGGCTTGTTTGGGGTACAGCAGCGCGTTGGTTGTAACGGTAGTTATGAGGCCGAGTTGTTTGGCTTCCTGTAGCAGTTCGGGAAGTTGGCGATGCAGCAAGGGTTCGCCCCCGGTGAAATCTATAACGCGAACCCCTAATTTTTTGAGATCCCGAAAATTCTGACGGGCATTCTCAAGCGTCACATAAGGCGAAGGGCGCTCCCAGATGTCGCAAAAACTACAGCTCGCATTGCAGCGATACGTCAGGTAGTAATTGCACAGAACCGGGTGGGAGACAATTCGCATGGGGCAGGGAGCACGGGGCACGGGGCACTGAGCATTCCCTGCTCTGCGCTCCCTGCTCCATGCTATAGAAGCATTTTAAACAACGTCACAACCTTATCTTTCAGGTCTTTCCGGTCCACAATGAAATCGAGGAAGCCGTGATCCAGTACAAACTCGGCGCTTTGAAAGCCTTTTGGTAAGTCTTTCCCAATGGTTTCGCGGATAACACGAGGGCCGGCAAAACCAATTAAGGCTTCAGGTTCTGCAATGTTAAAATCGCCAAGCATCGCGTATGAAGCCGTAACTCCACCCGTTGTAGGATCGGTCAGCAGAGAAACATAGGGCAATTTAGCCTTGTCTAACAGGGCGAGTTTAGCAGAGGTTTTGGCCATTTGCATCAGCGAAAAACCAGCTTCCATCATACGCGCTCCCCCCGATCGCGAAATCATCAGGAAAGGCGTCTTATTTTTAATGGCGTGATCAATTGCGCGGGCTATTTTTTCACCGACAACCGATCCCATCGACCCCCCAATGAAGTTAAAATCCATTACGGCCATGGTTACCATCAGCCCATTCACAGGCCCATAGGCTGTGCGAACGGCATCTTTCAACCCTGTTTTTTCAATGGTGGCTTTCACCCGTGATGGGTAGGGCTTGGTGTCAACGAAATTCAGTGGATCGGCCGACTGCATGTTTGCATCAAGTTCGGTAAATTCATTCTCATCGAACAGGATGGAGAAATAGGCCTCGGAACCAATTTTCTCATGATAATTGCAATGTACGCAGGTATACGCGTTGAGTTTATGCTCCCGCGTCTGCATTGCTTTTTTACAGTTCGGACACTGATACCACAACCCATCGGGAGCCTCCCGCTTCATTTCGGTTGGGGTCTGAATACCTTTATCTTTTCGGACGAACCAGGACATTTTCAGTAAGTAGTTAGCAAGAAAGGGTCGTAAAGGTACAAAGAAAACAAGACCAACCAGTAAAAGTTGGTGTGATGGCACTCCAGGACAAGTCGTGTTTTTGACAGGATTACAGGATTAAGAGGATGGCAGAAAAAAGAATGATGCTGTTAATCCTGTAATCCTGTCAAAAAAATAAATTAAGAGCCGAGCCGTCTTTGCCCAAAACCAGATAGTCGTTTTACGGCTTATCTGATTTTTTTATGCCCGATAAAGTTGTTGATTTGCCCCATGAAACATGCATTCACGGTTTTACTGATGGGCGTTACGTTATCCGCCTTTGGTCAGGCTTCGGTAGCCTACTACCCTTTCAACAACATTGTTACGGTCAGTTCCAACGCCGACCGAGCCTTCTGGTTTGACGGTCGCCTGCAAACCAACACTATTTTCGGATCGCTCAGTACCACGTTGTGCCCCATGGTGAATGTGTCCAGAAAAAGTCAGGTAAATTTTTACACAGGGCTGGGGGTTCGCTTCAATGCGCTCAACGGCATTGATGACCGGGATATTCTGGAGGGGTATTCTTTGCATGTTGGTGCTAGGATTAAACCGCTCACATTCATGCCTAACCTGCGTGTGGCCTTTGAAATAGCGCCTTATTCACGCAAAGATTTTAAGACCGGGAATCTGCAGTCGTTCCTGGGGCTGGTATATCAGTTTAGTAAAAAGGGGAAATAAAAGGAGGAGAGGGAGGAAGGAGTAAAGGGACGAAAGGAAAATGCTTATCCCCTCCTCCCTTTACTCCTTCCTCCCTCTCCTCCTCTATTTGTTATTATACGACATCGTACCGTGTTCGAGCTTATCAGCCCGGTCGAACAGTTGTAAAGCCTTTTGGTAGGTATCATCCGTTTGGCCGATGACCCGGAAGAACTCGTTATTCTGTCCAGCTTTGTTGTTCTTCTGGTACACAGAGCGCGCTACCAATGCCTTTATCTGGTTACGAATGTAGTTTTTCGAGCGGTTATACTCCTTCTCGTTAAACTTGATCCCCTCACTGGTTGCGATTTTCACTAGGCGGCCCATTTGCTCATCGTTGATCGTAACGGTACGATTGAACTCATCAAAAGGCATTTTTTCCAGTTTTTTTCGATTGTCATTTGCGTATTCCATAGCAAACTCACGGATGATACTCTTGCCGTACAGTTGTACTAGATAGGCTGTTTGCCAGGTCGAATCACGTGGAATGAAATAGTCAGGTGTAATACCGCCCCCGCCATACACAACCCGACCGCCATCCGTCTTGAACTTCAGTTTGGGGTCATTTTTAATGGAATCGGCGATGTAATATTCACCCCGTTTCGAGCGCTGTTCGAGATCTTTTTCATAGTCTCCTTCATGACCGGGTACGTAGGGTTTTTGAATACTCCGCCCGCTGGGTGTGTAATAGCGCGAGATCGTTAACCGCAGTTCGGAGCCATCGGAAAGTGTCACGGGCATTTGCACCAACCCTTTCCCAAACGACCGCCGACCGGCAATCAACGCGCGATCATGGTCCTGCAATGCACCCGATACAATTTCAGAAGCCGATGCGCTGCCCTCATCAACCAGTACAACCAGGGCGCCCTCTTCAAACTGCCCGGCAATGTGTGCATAGGTTTTCCGATCGTAACGATTGTCTTTCCCATCGGTATACACCAGAAGTTTATTGCCTGAGATGAATTCATCGGCAATGTTCGTTGCCCGGTCCATATAACCACCAGGATTGTTCCGTAAGTCCATCATCAACTGTGTCATCCCCTGCGATTTAAGCGAAGACAGTGCGGTTTTGAACTCGTCGTAAGTTGTTTCAGAGAAGCGGTTGATTTTGATATAGCCTGTTTTGGCATCAATCATATAAGCCGCATCGACCGAGTAGGTCGGAATCCGGTCGCGGGTTACGGTAAACTCCTTTGGTTGTTTATCGCCCTTCCGTAAAATAGTTAGTTTAACATCAGTACCTCGTTTACCACGCAAGGCTTTAAAAACAGCGCTGTTTTCAATTTTGGTACCTGCCAGCGGTTTATCATCCACCTTAATGATCTTATCGCCACTCAAAATTCCGGCGGATTCAGAAGGGCCGCCGGCCAAGGGCGTAACCACGTAAACAGTGTCTTTGTAGATATTAAATTCTACCCCAATGCCATCGAAACCACCTTCCAACTGCGACCGGGCCGCAACAGCATCCTGTGGGTTCATGTAGGCCGTGTGTGGATCAAGTTTTTCGAGCATTTTCGTGATCGAATAATCGACCAGATCGTCCGTATTAACCGTATCGACGTAGTTATTTTCAATCAGTCGCAAAATTTCCTGGTACTTGGCATAGCCTCGTCCAATGCTATTCATGCTTTTAGTGCCGCCAAAAAAAGTAGCGCCAATAAGCATTCCTCCAGCCAGCGTGATACCCAGAATCATAGGTAATCGAACTGTTGCTTTATCGTTCTGAATGACACGTTTAGGCATATTGGCCTCACGATCCGACGATTCATTCGCAGTATTAGTATTCTCCTCCATTCGTTCGTCCCTTAACTGGTGTCTTAATCTAGTTCCATAACGTTTTGAAGATAGCGAAATGTTTGCCAGAAATAGGGTTAAAACTTAAAAAAACATAAAAGCACGTATTCCTCTAGTTTACGGCCCTTGCCAGGAGCTTAAACCAGCGAAATACGTGCATCAGCTATTGTTAGGGTTGATACTCATTCAGTGTATACACCGTTACGCCAGGCATCGCTTTAAGCAGGCTCACCATTAGTTCCCGATGCGAAGCACCCACCCCAACAACAACTCGCCGAAAGCCTGCCTGTCGGGCGCGGTTCACGATATTCTGGCACATGCCTTTGTTACGAAGGGTCCAGTAGTTCAGCATCTCACGCACGCCGTTTTCAGGAAAACCTTTCAGCCCAAATAGGTACCGATTCCCGTAGAAATTGCCAAAATCGGTGTACTTATCCCAGTCAGCGGTGTTCAGAAATTCCGTCGATTTACCGGCTTGGTTCGCTTTATTCAGTAATCGCTGTAGTGAATTATTTTCATTCACTAGCTTCTCATAGGTCCGATAGTCAGTGGAGTTTGTATCGGCTTCAATTGCCTTCTCGAAAATCTTATACAATGAGTCTGTTTTGTCCCAGGCAGCACTCCAGGGCGTGTTATATTTCTGACAGTCCATTGGCCTGATTTTATCCAGCTTCAGCGACTGAGCGATCGGATGGAAGATGTTGTAGTATTCGTTCGTACGCCGAAAACCAGCGTTTTTCAGGGAATCAACGGGGCCGAGTATGCGGGTAAACGTAGCTACTTCTTCGGCACCGAACGCGGAACGCATTTTATCAAGCAGGTAAAACTGATAGGAAGCATTCCCAAAATCGTGCGTCAGAAATAAGGCATGCGCCAACTTCATGCGCTCCTGATGAAAATACGGATGCTTCTGAAGCAACTTATACTGACGAGCAATGAATGCTTGCGGATGTTTCGGCAAAGGATAGCCTACTTTGGTGAGGTAGGCCAGTCGTTTATCAATAGCTTCTTTGTTCCAATGGCGATCCAGCGCATCGTAATCCTCGGGCGAAAGGTTTTCACCAAATACAGCATCCGGTTTAAACGCAAGTGCTTTATTAATTGGGTACGAGAAGTCTTCAATAGGTTTAGCACCATAATCGTGAGCAGCGGCAATAAACAGGACTTCGAGGGGCTGATTAGTCTTACCTGATTGGGCAGTGGCCAGAAATGAGACAGTTGTCAGCAAAAGTGAGAGGAGCAATTTCATGGTGGTTACAACTATGTTGGTGAATTGATGGGTCAAAAGTGCAGCCTCCCTCCTGCCTTAACCAAGTCTATTCGACCAACACCACTGTTAAATCGGCTAACAGTTTTCTGAACCGACCAACGCTTATTTAACATCACACACGCGTTGGTCGGTCAAAACCAGGTGTTGGTCGATTGAACTTGCTCATCCGGGTTTAGCTACTGTATTTCGTACTCCCGTCGATATGCTATTGCCATGATCCTGAGTATACCTGCCTTCCTTAACAACCGTACGCGTGTTCGTAATCTGCTCTATTTGTTACTTTGGGCCATTATGATGTTAACGAACGCCTATGAACCGCAAACGGATTCACTGGTTTTTAACGAGCTGGAAATTTCATTTAGTTTCTCATTCTGGTTCACCGCCTGGTTTGAACACGCTGTTGTACTCACCCGTTACCTCAGTCGCAGGCAAATAGGATGGGCTATTCTGGGATCGACAGTGGCTATTTTAGGGTTCGTTATTATTCGCTATCTATTGGAACAAGTCCTCTTCTGGCACCTGTTTGGCTTCACCAATTATGATCCGAACGTTTCTACAATCGCGTATGCCTGGGATAATCGATACTATGCGTTTTGGGCAATTGGCATAGGGCTGGCATTCAAAATTATTGAAGATTGGTTCGTCCATGAACAGGAACGAACCGCTCTCGTCAGCGAACGAAATACGGCCGAGCTGGCTTTCCTGAAATCGCAGGTGAATCCGCACTTCTTGTTCAATACGCTCAACAACATCTATTCACTTGCCTACACCAAATCGGATGCGGCACCGGGTGCCATTCTTAAACTGTCGGAATTGATGCGGTATATGCTCTACGATAGCAATGGCCAAAGTGGAGGAACCGGGCGCGTTTCTTTATCGAAAGAAGTGGCTTATCTGCAAAACTACGTTGAGCTTGAAAAACTTCGGGTAGCTAATGCCAATGTCCTGTTCAGCATAGATGGAAATACCGATCTGTTTCGTATCGAGCCCCTGCTGCTGGTATCGTTCGTTGAGAATGCATTCAAGCACGGCGACTTAACCGATCCCAATCAGCCCTTAGTTCTTGATTTGAGTGTACGAAACGGTAGATTGCGCTTTGATACACTCAACAAAAAAATAAACCGCCAAACAGATTCATCTGGTGGTATTGGTCTGGCAAATGTACAGCGCCGACTATCGTTGCTGTATCCTAATCAGCACACGCTTCATATCACCAATGATCCGGATACTTACGCCTGTTCGCTGGAATTGACGTTGTAATTTCTACCTAAAGACCTTATTATGCGCTGCCTGATTGTTGACGATGAACCCCTTGCTCATGCCATTTTGAGTGACTACATCCGAAAAGTGCCTTTTCTGGAACTGATTGGCGCAACAACCAGCCCTATTGACGCCTTAACCCGCGTACAACGGGGAGAAGTAGACCTTGTGTTCCTGGACATTCAAATGCCGGAACTCACAGGAATACAGTTCCTGAAACTGGTAGAGAACGTCGTAAATAGCCACAAATGCCGGGTTATCCTTACCACTGCCTACTCCACGTACGCCCTGGAAGGTTACGAACATAATGTGGTCGATTACCTGCTCAAACCGGTTTCCTTCGAGCGCTTCTACAAAGCCGTGCAAAAGCTATTCCCTCTCATTTCGCCAGTTGCAGTTGCCCCTAATCCGGCTATGGATCATGACACGAATAACCCGCCGGAAGCACCAGCCAAAGAGTTCATTTTTGTTAAGACCGAATATCGATTACAGCGCGTTGGCCTGAGTGACATTCTCTACTGCGAAGGCTTAAAAGATTACGTATCTATTTATACCCCGACAGAACGTATTCTGGTCCTTCAAACCATGAAAAGTCTGGAAGAAAAACTCCCCGCGAATCAGTTTGCACGCGTCCACAAATCCTACATTGTTGCTCTCAATCGTATCGAATCCATCGAGAAAAACAGAATTTACATTGATCACCCCGGTCGGGCGCAGGATGTGATTCCCATTGGCGAAACCTATCGGGATGCTTTCTATCGACTTATTGAGGAGTAGCCTGGTGGCTTACCTGCTTAAACAACCTCGGTCTGTTGTTGCCAGAATTGCGAATACGCCTTCCCGTTTTTCAGCAAATCCACATGTTTGCCTTCCTCAATAACCCGGCCTTGCTCCAGTACGACAATCTTATCGGCCTTCCGAACGGTGCTGAGTCGGTGGGCAATTATGATAATGGTTTTGCCCTCTTTCCGAAGCTGTTGTACCGTACGTTGCACAAACTGTTCCGATATTGAATCCAGTGCCGATGTAGCTTCATCTAAAATCAGTACCTCAGGCCGACGATAAAGGGCTCGGGCAATGGCTAACCGTTGCTTCTGTCCACCCGACAGTGTTGCTCCGTTTTCACCTAAGTACGTGGTAAATCCATTCGGCATTCGTTCAATGAAGTCGGTTATGCCTAACTGATCACAAATGGCAAGTAGCCGTTGCATGTCGGGTTGCTCATCCCCAATCGCAATATTTTCGATCACATTGCCCGCAAACAGATCAATCTTCTGAGGCACTACACTAACCACCTGACGCAGGCTGTCGGGATGCAGATGTTTGATATCGTAATCACCGATGAAGATGCTGCCACTTTGCAAGGGATAAAGGCCTTGTACCAGCGACATCAACGTGGATTTGCCCGACCCACTTTCGCCCACAACCGCCGTAATTTTCCCTTTGGGCATTGTCAGGACCAGATCATCGAAAACCGTAGCACGGGTACCGTACCGGAAGGTTACGTTCTGAAAACGAATTGCCCCCACCATAGTGGGCTGTAGCTCTACTTTGTTTTCCGTCGATTCACGCTCCAGATCCATAATCTCAAACAGTCGGTCGGCAGCAATCAGCGCTTCCTGGATGCTTCGATTTGATCCGATGAGACCAGCGGCAGGACCCGTGAAATAGCCAATCAGCGCATAAAAAGACAGGAGTTCGCCGGGAGTCAGGTCATTCTGTAGTACATAACCAGCACCGGTCCAGAGCAAAATGATGGTAAATAACCGCGTAACAAATTCAGATGCATTACCGGCATAAATACCCGCACTACCCGTCTGAAAAATCGTTTGTAATAGCGAAACGAAACGAGTTTCCGTTTTCTGGCTGGCAAACTGCTCCAGTCCGAATCGCTTAATGGTCGGCATGGCATTCAGAGACTCAACTAATTGTGCTTCAAGATCGGCCGAGTTCTCCATCAATTTCCGCTGGTATCGCTGGTTGAATCGGTTCATGGCCCAGTAAATACCCGCATAAAAGGGTACAATGAGCACCAGAATCAGCGCGAGTTTCCAGTAGTAGGTAAACATCAGCGCGAACGAGAAAATGACGATCAGGACGTTAACGAGCAACCCAAGCGCAATATCATTGACAAACGACCGAATTTTAACAGCATCGTTCACCCGTGAGATCACTTCTCCTACCCGCATGGTATCAAAAAACGACTGCGGCAGTGTCATCAAATGTTTGTAATAGCCTAAAATCAGCGCAGCATCAATCCGTTGACCCGTTTTCAAATTGAAGAAACTCTTGTTGGCATTGATAAAGATCTGCAGGACCAGCAGCCCAATCATAACCACACTAAGCAGATTCAGCAGATTCCGATTACCGTTGACCAGCACATTATCGACGATTTTCTGAATATAAATGGCCGAAGACAAACCCAGAATTGTGTAGATCAGCGCACCAAAAAGGGCTTGTATCATTACCGATCGGTGGGGTTGCAGCAATTGCCAGAACCGCTGCAATACGGGCACTTTCTGGTCGCCAATCTTGAACGTCTCATCGGGCACCAGTAAGACCAACAATCCAGTCCAGACGGCTTTAAACTCCTCGGGCGAGAGCTGGTGTATTTGCCCATCAGCAGGGTCCATGACCGTAATCTGTTGGGGAGTGATGCGGTAAATAACCACATAGTGTTGCAACTGACTATTGCGAATGTTCACGTGGGCAATAGTCGGTTGTGGAATTTTCGACAGGCTCTCAAACGGTGCTTTGACACCTTTTGCCTGAAAGCCCAGTTTCTGCGCAGCCTCAACCATACCCAGTACGGTCGTGCCTTTCTGATCGGTGGCGGCTAACTGCCGAATCCGGGCAACGGGCAATAAAAGTCGATAATAGGCCGCCACTGAGGCCAGACAAGCGGCTCCGCAGTCGGTAATATCCCGTTGTTTGATTTTCGTACGAGCGCTGATACTCTTTGCCGCGATCCACTCCCGAATTCGCTCCAGTTGCCCAAATAGATTACCATTTTTACCTTCATTGATTGCATTCATAGGGTAGTACCGCCCCCCTTCTGCGCGCTTGTGGTAGCAGTTTTCGAACTGCTAATGGCTGGATTTAACCAGTCATCGGCTTTATCATAGAGTAGTTGAAACAACGAACGACGTGCCACCTGAAAGCGGGTTTGCACAGTCATTCCTTTCTTCAGGCGACCCTTATAGCCGTTTCGTAAACTCAGGTAGGGTTTATCCAACTGGCATCGGACTTTGAATACGGGCTCCCCATTTGATGTTGTAAAATCGTTCGCAATATCGATGACACGCCCCGTAAGCAGCCCCCATTGGTTGTAGTCGAATGCATCGACCTGTAGGCGAACCGGCTGGCCCGGCCTTAACAGACCAATGTCTTTAGAGGGAACATAGGCTTCGGCAATCAGTGTAGAATCGGGAGAGACAACAGCCAGTACATCGCCCGGCTGCACGTAACTACCCGCATATCGCCCGGCTAACTGGCTGGCCGTACCACCAACAGGCGCTTTTAACATGTATAGTTCCTGTTCTTCACGAAGTTGCTGTGCGTCGGATTCAAGGTTGGCCAAATCGCGCCTACTCTGAGTCAGATCCGTTTGCCAATCACTGCGTTGTTGCTCAACGAGTGTATTGTAGCGCGCCAATGCGGCTTTGTGGGCATAGAGAGCATCTTCGTATTCAAGTCGCGCAATTACTTTTTGGGAATAGAGTAACTGCGCCGTCTGAAGTTCACGTTTCCGTTTCTCCTGCAAATTCCAGCTTTCTTCGACGATAGCTCTGAACTGATTGTACTCCTGTCTATACAACGGAGCAGCCAGGCCATTAACTACTTTCCAGGATTTTGTAGTAAGCTGATCCAGGTCGCGCACAAAAGCAACTTTTTCAGCAATTTGCTTATCGACTAGTTGCTTCCGGGTATCCAGCGCATCCGATCGAAGCTGAAAAAGAGGCTGTCCTTTTTTAACAGGTTGCCATTCACGCACCATTACTTTCTCGACAACGGCCCCGGCCGTTGCCTTCACTTCGCTTCGTTCCGAGACAGGTCTGACCAGGCCATTTGCCTGCACCGATACATCGACATAAATAAACGGCAGCGCCACTATTGTAAGCAGTACGACGCCCAGGACCGTTGTATAAATAATCTGGCTCCGCACACTAACCCTGGGCAAGTAGGTGACTAAGCCATACGAGAATTCAGATTCGTTCATAGTTGCGTTGAGTCTATTGAGTTCTATATACGCATAACAAAAAAACAGGGATTTAGCCCCTGAGACAGACGTTTTCTGTTTCTACGGACTAACTCCCTGTTCGTAATTGAGTACTTTACTTTTACCGATTCATCTACGAGCTCAGCGAACTGAAGTTAAAAAGTGTGCTCGTTACCGGGTTCACGCTGGTACTATTACCACTGAACAAGGCGCTATCTCCGTTAAAGAGGCTATTGCCGCTCACATCGACCAGATCGGCCACCAGTATTGAACCTATATTGCCTATGCTGGTGCTATCGCCACCACCATGATTATTGATCATTTCCTGATTAGTTAGCTCCTCGACACCGAGGTTAGCAAAATCGAACGTTTTCATAACGATTTTAAAATTTAAGTGAACAATTACCTACTCGACAAACAACTCTTTCGGCTTACGTCAATCAATTTATCCGGTTATGACCGACTTGTACTAAAGCTGATGCTTGTGCCAGTACTTGGGCTTACATCCGTATTGTTTCCACTAAACAAGGCATAGTTGCCATTGAACAGGCTATTGCCGCTCAGATCGACCAGATCGCCAATGGCAATTGATCCAATGTTTAATAAGCTGGTGCTATCGCCACCACCCTGATTGTTGATCATTTCCTGGTTTGTCAGCTCCTCTACGCCGAGGTTAGCAAAATCGAACATTTTCATAACGATATATATTAATAATGCCTACTCTATAAGCTTTTCGGCAACCGCTCCACAAAGGCAAATCAGTTCGTTGTTCGAAACCATCAAACTGTGTTGCCGTTTGCTTGTTACAAAGTTGGGGGATGGGGCGGCTCGTTCTGATAACTGGTTTTTATAAAAAAATAGCTATCAGTTATACTCTCATAACCAGTATTATACAGGATTATTTAAAGAAAGAGCACTATTAAATAAATCCAAACCCTTATATATATCCGTATTTCACCTACCGATTAACAATAGAATAGCTTCTTATGCGCGACGATCTACTTTTTAGTGTACCTATAAGTTGATTCATAAAACTCGTGAACTATGCCAGTACTATCGGAAAAGCTTCGTCGATTACGCCAGTTGTTTGGTTATTCGCAGGAATACATCGCGTTTAATATAGGCATGACCCAACCTGCGTATTGTAAATGGGAGAGCGGTCAGACTCAACCCCCTATTAATAAGCTGGAAGGCCTGGCCAACTTATATCAGATAAGTATTGGTGATTTACTAAGTGAAAGTGATCTTGATATTATTCGGAAACTTTTAGCCGATGAGCATTTTGCAGAGAAGTTATTGGGGAGGGGTGATGTGAGTTAAAACTCGCTTTTCATATTGACTAGAAAACAGTAGGAGGCCTTTCGGCAACAACAACACATGGGTTCTCGAATAAGCTCGAAATAACCAGGGTGCTGTTATTGACGAAAGGCCTCCTACTATTACTTTTACGGTTCAGTCTTAAAAGCCCTGTCAACCGATAGTATGTTTGTTCACTCCGTATTTTTCTGGCTCCATCATCCCGAAAGCCAAGCCGACCATGATGCCCTTCGCGCTGGTCTCGAAACCTTAAAAGCTGTATCCGAAATTTCAACGGTATACATCGGTACTCCCGCCGAAACGCGTCGCCCGGTAATTGACCATACGTATGATTTTGCGTTAACGCTGGTGTTTGCCGACAAAGCTGCCCACGATATTTATCAGGACCACCCTGTTCATCTGGCATTTGTAGAGAAATGCGCTCACCTCTGGGAACGGGTGAAAATCTATGATGCCGTTGGGTAAGAGCAAGGAGCGCGGAGCAGGGTATCTTCATACTTCCCTGCTCCGCGCCCCTTGCTCCTCACGAACATCTTACACCAACACCTCAATTTTCATCTCCATATTTCCCTTTACCGCTTTTGAGTAAGGGCAAACGATATGGGCAGATTCGGCTAGCTGTTGTAGCTGATCATGGTCCATTCCAGGGGCTTTCACCGTAATTTTCCCCGACAGAAACATATTGTTTCCGTCTTTATTAAGCGAAATACTAACCTCCACGGCATGTGTAGGCAGGATAACTTTCCGACGTTCCGCCACCGCCATCAAGGCGCCATTGTAGCATGAGCTGTAGGCCGCAGCAAATAGCATCTCCGGATTCGGTTTCCCTCCTTCGCCGTGCATCTCAACCGGCCGTTTAACATCCATTTCTAAAATACCATCGAGTGATTTTACATCACCTTCGCGCCCGCCGACATTGCTGACGGTGGCAGTATACAAGGTTTCCATTTATACAGATTTAAAGTTTTCAGCCGTGTGCTGTCCGATGATAAACCCCTGATCAGTCGAAAAGTTATAGAACCCTGAATCCATTCTTCCACTATATTTAGGAAGTCTTATACAACCAGGGCAACGTATTTGCAGGAAACAAGGAGCGTAGAGCAGTGAGCTCGGAGTAAAAGAAGGCTTTTCGGATGCTGAGCTCCATGCTCCACGCCCCTTGCTAATCATTCCGTCATTTTTAACTACCTTTGTCTAAGGAACTTACTTAAATCAAAGCCGCAATAGAACGAGGCAGAGCGCGTTTTGGTAAGTAAGTTCGTCTATTCGCAGACCAGTATGAAAACGTTATACAAATTTTTCTCTAACCGGCTCCTGATTGGATGGATGGGCAGTCTTGGACTGGTTATTTGGTTCACAGTGGTACCCGCTTCTGCCCAACGTCGGCGCGAAAAAGCTGGTTCTGACACCACCCTGGCCAAGTCTGCGTCGACCACCACTACGCGTATTGAAGCCGAAACACAGTTTACAGAGGGTATCCGTTACCTGATGACCGACGAACCCACGAAGGCCATTGCCCAGTTCGGAAAAGTTCTTCAGAAAGACCCGAACAACGCTGCCGCTCAGTATTCTACAGCCAATGCGTTGCTAAAGACCGGAAAAATTGCGGAAGCAATTCCTTACGCCACGAAAGCCTATTCGTTAGATAATCAGAATAAGTTCTATACCCTTCTGCTAGCTGAGCTGTTCGTCAAACAAAAACGCTACGCCGAAGCGGAGGAACTCTACGAAAAACTGCTTAAAAAAGGGCCCGAAAATGCTGAGTACGGAGTCGAATTAGCAGCCATCTATCTGTTCAACGAAAAGCCAGACAAAGCGCTCGAAGCCTACAATAAAGTAGAGCGCGAGTTAGGGTTGAATGAGGAAATTATCCGGCAGAAACAGCGGATTTATTTAAAACAGAATAAAATCGACAAGGCGGTTGAAGAAGCCGAAAAACTAGTGGCATCAGAGCCTTCTGATCCTGATTATCTTCTCGAAGGAGCCGAGTTACTCATTGCCAACGATCGGGGAGATCAGGCCATTAGCTGGATTGACCGGGCACTCAAGTTAAGTTCTGATTTACCCCAAGCCCACGTATTACTGGCCGATATCTATCGCAAAAAAGGCGATATGGATCGCGTGACGAAAGAGTTGAATCAGGTCCTGGCTAATCCAAATCTGGAAGCAGGCTTGAAAGCGCGTATTTTATCGAGTTATGTAGGAATGACCGGCGAAAATACAACCGCTCGTCAGGATGCCCTCGGTATGGCGCAGAACTTAGCCAAAAGCTCACCGAATGATCCGAAAACCCAGATCATGCTGGCTGATTTGCTCATGCAGCAAGGCAAAAAAACAGAAGCCCGTGATGCCTATGCAAAAGCAGCCCGGCTCGATGGGTCTGTTTATGAAGTATGGGGCGCTTTACTGCAATTAGATGGTGAACTGAACCAGGTGGATAGCTTACTGGCCCATTCTGAAAAAGCCCTTGAGGTGTTCCCCACACAAGGCTTGTTCTGGTACTCCAATGGAACGGCCAATTTATTTAAACGGAAATACCAGCAAGCTGTTGATGCACTCGAAGAGAGTCGTAAGTTACTGGCTACCACATCGAACAGTGACCTTAAAAAACAGATTGATGCCCAATTAGGCGATGCTTATAATGGGATTGGGGACCACGCAAAATCAGATGAGTCATACGAAGCCGTCCTTAAACTAGACCCCATCAACGACCACGTTCTGAACAATTACAGTTACTTTCTGTCTTTACGTAAAGAGAATCTGCCCCGCGCTATCCAATTGGCGCAGAAACTTGTTGAACGGAACCCAACCAATGCAACTTACCTGGACACCTATGCCTGGGTGTTGTACGTGTCGAA
This sequence comes from Spirosoma migulaei, assembly GCF_054776855.1. NCBI lineage: Bacteria > Pseudomonadati > Bacteroidota > Cytophagia > Cytophagales > Cytophagaceae > Spirosoma > Spirosoma migulaei. The sequence goes on from NZ_BAAHBG010000010.1 coordinate 616,464, forward strand.
AGACTACACCAAAGCAAAGCAATATCTGGAAAAAGCCCTGGCCGACCCAGCTAATGTAAGTGGGACCATTATTGAGCATTACGGTGATGTTCTTTTCCAGCTTGGTCAGCCAGACAAAGCAATAGAGCAGTGGAAACAGGCAAAAACGAAAGGCAATGCCAGCCCTGATCTAGAGAAAAAGATAGCTACTGGAAAGTTGTAAAAATAGTTTATGGTTTTCAGTTTACGGCTTACGGTAGGCTGACGCGTCATCATTGTTGCGTCAGCCTACCGTAAACCGTAAACTGAAAATCGAAAATCTTCCAAATGAATAAATACCTGTGCATTACAGTACTGTTGATTACCGTACTGGGTTCGGAAGGCTGTCGACGTAACCGTATGTCGCGCTCCACCAACCCGGTTGTTGTTACATCATCTATACCTGACTCCACATTAGCTGCCCGCCCTGCACCGAGTGCACCTACCGATACCGTCACTGTTATTCGTCCAGCCCGTCCGGGTATTGAAGAAGCCCGGGCCAATGTTGCCGAAATAGACTTTCGCTACCTCGCAGCCAAATCAAAAATTTCCTTCAAAAGCCCATCGCAGGACATTGATAATGCCAGTGTTAATATCCGGGTTCGGAAAGACAGCCTGATCTGGTTGTCGGTCTCCAAACTGGGGATCGAAGCCGTTCGGGGACTAATTACCCACGATTCTATCACGATCATCGACAAGATCCATCGGGAATATACCGTTTATGATTTCCCAACGCTGAGCAAGCAGTTCAACTTTCAAATGAACTTCCAGTTGTTACAGGCACTGATCGTTGGCAACTTACCTTTACCAAAACGTCCGGCGCAAAAAATCAAAAATGAGCGCGACTATTTATTGCTGCGGCAGAGCGAAGGAAAAGTACTGGTTGAAAATTATATCGGCGAACAGGACCGAAAATTAAAAAAACTAATGTTGACGGAACAGCCAACCAAAAACACGTTGCGGCTGGATTATGAGGATTTTACGTCCCTCAATAATTTCCTGTTTCCGTACACCAGCCTCGTTACCCTCGATTACCAATCGAAGACCGACGGGCAGTTTTACCAAACCTTGCTTCGTATCAAACATAACAAAGTCGAACTGGTCGATAAAAACCCGGGATTCCCATTCACGATTCCATCCAATTACCAGCGTCGGCCTTAAGAATTTTCGTTGGTTTTAGAACCCATGCACCCCACTCGTTTGTCTACCTTTCGAATCGTTTTCTGGTCAGCTATCAATCTGATGGTGCTCAGTATTGTGTGGTTTACCGAACCGGCTCAGGCACAAGTTCAGCCGCCGAATCAAACGCAGCGCAATCGGCAGGTTTTAGAGAAGGAAAAGAAGCAGAATCTGGAAAAAATGAACCAGATACGCACAATTCTGAAACAAACTGCAACGGAGAAGCAAGCCAGCTTGGGTCAGTTGAAGGCCCTTGATCAGCAAATTCAGACACAATCGAAACAGATTGGCCTGCTTAATAAAGACCTTCGATTAACTGAAGCTGAAATTGCGGAGCTTCGCCAGGCCAGCACAACCCTCACCCAGGACCTAAACAAGCTTAAGTCAGAATACGGCTCTATGATTTATGCTGCCGATAAACGACGGCAGCAGGTTAATCCAATGGGCTTTCTATTTGCATCCGACAACTTCAACCAGCTCGTTGCCCGGTACCGGTACCTACGTCAGTATTCTGATGCCCGCCAGAGTCAGGTACGGCAAATGAATAACGTACAGGTCATGCTACAGGGAAAACAAAAGGCTACCCAACACAAACGCCTGGAACAGAAAAGTACGATTGGTGCCAAATTAAATGAGACTAAAAAGCTTGAAACGCTGAAGGTTGAGAAAAATGTAGTAGTTAAAGAGTTAAGCCAGAAAGAAGCTGAACTCCAGGCAGAACTGGCTGAAAGCCGACGGGCCATCAACCGACTCGAATCTATGATTACCCGCATCATTGCGCGGGAAGCCAAAGAACGGGCTGAACGTGAAGCACGTGAGCGTGCCGAACGTGACCGCCTTGCCCGACTGGAAGCCGCTCGAAAAGCAGCCGAACGCAAACGGGCTGAAGATGCCATAGCAGCCGCCGAAAAGGCGGGCGAAAAACCAGCCCCGGCCGATGTGGCCAAAGTGGAGCGCCCTACTGAACCTGAGCCCACCGTCAAAAAACCTGACGAACGACGGAACAATAACCTCAATGATGAAGAAACTGCCCTGGCTTCGTCATTCACAGCTTCACGGGCGCATTTACCCTGGCCTGTTACAAAAGGATTCATTTCGGATCGATTTGGCCGAAAGCCTCACCCAGTACTAAAAGGCATTTTCGTAGAAAACCAAGGCGTTGATATTCAGACAAATGCCGGAGAAGGCGTTCGATCCGTGTATGATGGCATTGTGCAGGATGTAACGAGTATGCCCGGCATGAACAACGTGGTGGCTATCCAGCATGGCGATTACTTTACCGTTTATGCCAAGCTAAAAAGCGTATCCGTCCGGGCAGGTCAGCGCGTAAAAGCCCGCGAATCCATCGGAACGGTAGCAACGGATAAAAATGGGGTGTCTGAAATCCAGTTCCAAATCTGGAAGGAGTTTACCAAACTCAACCCCGAATCATGGCTTACGCCCAGGTGAATTTTCGGTTTTTCGTTTCAGGTTTTCGGTTTAAGCTCACCAGTTGCGACAAGAGTGCATAGGTAAAAAGGTTGTACTTTTACGCACTTTTACCGAAAACTGTAAACAGAAAACCGACACAATGTCTGTTCATAACCCCGACATCAAGCGCGTTACCACGCACACCATCCAGGAGTTAAAAAATAAAGGCGAAAAAATCTCTGCCCTAACTGCCTACGATTATTCGATGGCACGGGTCGTTGATGCTGCCGGAGTTGAATTGATTCTGGTCGGCGACTCAGCCTCGAACGTTATGGCGGGCCATGAAACAACGCTGCCCATTACCCTCGATCAAATGATTTACCATGCCAGCTCGGTAGTGAGGGGCGTTAAGCGGGCGTTGGTTCTCGTCGATTTACCATTTGGCTCCTATCAGGGTAACTCATCGGTAGCATTGCAATCGGCCATTCGAATCATGAAAGAGTCGGGCGCGCATGCGGTAAAGATGGAAGGGGGTCTGGAAATCAAAGAATCCATCGTCCGGATTTTGAGTGCGGGGGTTCCCGTAATGGGCCACCTGGGTTTAACACCTCAGTCTATCTATAAATTCGGCACCTATGCCGTGCGGGCTAAAGAAGAAGCCGAAGCCGAAAAGTTGATGGAAGATGCCCACATGCTCGAAGACATTGGCTGCTTTGGTGTTGTACTTGAAAAAATTCCCGCATCCTTAACCAAAAAAGTGTCCAAGAGCCTGACTATTCCGACCATTGGGATCGGTGCGGGACCCGACGCCGATGGTCAAATCCTGGTTTTTCACGACCTGCTAGGTATTAACAATGAGTTTAAGCCACGCTTCCTGCGTCGGTACGCTGAGCTACACAAGGTTATGACAGAGGCCATTGCTCATTATGTGGATGATGTAAAAGCCAACGACTTTCCGAACGAGAAAGAAGCGTATTGAGTTAAAGGATAAATGAATAATGTACAATGAATAATGCACAGTGCATTTCCATTTTTCATTATACATCATTCATTATCCATTACTTATCATGAAGAAGAAACCATATCAGGTTGTTTACGAAGATAACCACCTGTTAATTGTCAATAAAGATCCAGGCATTTTGGTGCAGGGTGATCGCACCGGCGATACTACTTTACTGGATGTTCTGAAAGACTACGTTAAGGAAAAATACAACAAGCCTGGCGAGGTATTTCTGGGATTGGTTCATCGGCTCGACAGGCCTGTAAGTGGCCTGGTTGTGTTTGCCCGCACTTCGAAAGCCCTGGAGCGCATGAACGAGATTTTTCGGAAACGACAGGTGCAAAAAACCTATTGGGCTGTTGTTCGACAAAAACCACCTAAGGATGCCGATAAGCTGATAAACTGGCTGGTTAAGGATGAGCAGAAAAATCAGGTAACCGTCTATGACTATGAAGCCCCAAATTCGCAGAAGGCCGAATTATCGTATCGGCTGTTAGGGCGAATTAATGAGCACTATTTGTTAGAGGTTAATCCGGTTACGGGCCGCCCCCATCAGATTCGGGCTCAGCTGGCGCATATGGGCTGCCCGATCAGGGGCGACGTAAAGTATGGATATGACCGTGCCGTAGCCGATAAGAAAATCTATCTGCACGCCCGTCGCCTGTACTTCATTCACCCGGTTAAGCAAGCCGGAGCACCAGACCGCCCGATTATCTGCAAAGCAGGCTTACCTAACGATCCGTTCTGGGAGGAGTTCCTGGACCTGGATGACGAGGATTATAAGGATAAGAATCTGGATTTCATTTTTGAATAATAGCAGCTTATCCAGGGCTTGTTCCAAAAGTTAAGGGCCGCATTTTCTGATCCCCAGAAATGCGGCCCTTAAAACAGTTGGAGCTACGGTAAAGTCGACTCCAAACATATGTATCCATAAGGATTACTTAGCGTTCAGTCAATGTCGTTGCCGACGCTTGTTCCGAAGGAGCTATATCCGAAATGATTTGTTCCATAACGCGCTCAACCATCTGCACAATCCCACGCAAGGCTCCGAAGATGATGCAGAGAGGCAGAATAATGGGCAAGAAAAAAACCCATTGAAAAATCATGTACAGGCGGAAATTTCTCATCGGCTTCAAGATGTAATTTTAAGATTAAGGTTACGGTTTGGCAAAAGAGACAACTTATAAATCAGTGTTTAGTACACCATTCTATTCTTATTCAAAGTTAACCTTGCCTTAGTACAAAAACAAGGGGACCCTCTAAAAGTTTATAATTAACGACTAGCGTTGTGCGCCCCTACTGGTAAATATATTGTGACTTGCCGTACCTGCTCTAACATCATCAATTATAATGCCAAAAAAAGTTACGTCCCCCTAAGTTAATTAATCTATAATTAAGATTTCTATTCTATTTAAAATTTTCAGTAAATGTTACATTAATAGCTCTCTATCAGCAGATTTAGTCTATTCTACATGTATTAACCTGAAATGCTACGAATTGGATTTGTCACGTATATATATGGCCCTGCCTGAGCTACTTCTATATCAATAACCCCATAATCTTCAGATCGGGCTAGGAATGTCCATCCTGTATAAATGCAAAAAGTCGTCAATACTACTACTGACGACTTTTGCTAATTGGCCGGTTAGGCTAACTTATTTTAACGTTGCCACCGCGTCTTTGATCCGCTGAACAGCTTCCACAAGCGACTCGTCAGAAGCCGCGGTTGAAATACGCAGGCAATTAGGCGCACCAAAGCCCGAACCGGCTACAGTAGCCACATAAGCGGTGTTCAGCAACCAGGCAGCAAAATCGTCTGAGTTTTCAATACGAGTTGTGCCATCTGATTTTCCATAATAATAGCTGATATCCGGGAAAGCGTAGAAAGCACCCTCAGGTACGTTTGTCCGGAAATGCGGTACCTCTTTCAACAGTTTCACGACTAAATCACGCCGACGGTGATATGCCTTAGCCATTTCCATGGACGGCTCCATCGGACCGTTCAAAGCCGCAACGGTTGCTTTCTGGGCAATGGAATTTGTGCCAGACGTAACCTGACCCTGCAATTTCTCTACGCCCTCAGCAATCCATTTAGCTGCACCAATGTAGCCGATACGCCAGCCCGTCATAGCATAGCCTTTAGCCACGCCATTCACGGTGATTACTCGTTCAGCTACTTCAGGTATCGAGCCCATGCTGAAGTGACCTTCCGGCGTAAAGTTGATGTATTCGTAAATTTCGTCGGCCAGCACGTACACATTTTCGTGACGGGCCACTACCTCGGCAATAGCCCGCAGTTCGGCTTCGGAGTAAATAGAACCGGTTGGGTTGTTTGGCGACGCGTACATCACAATCTTGGTCCGATCGGTGATGGCTTCCTCAAACTGCTCGGGTGTAACTTTGAAGTTGTTGTCGAACGAACCGTCAATAACTACAGCTTTCCCCTCGGCCAGTTTCACCATTTCGGAATAACTAACCCAGTAAGGCGAGAAGATAATGACCTCATCGCCAGGATTAATCAATACCTGAATGACGTTGGCAAGTGAATGCTTGGCGCCAGTCGAGACGACAATATTTTCGGGTTTCCAGTCAATATTATTGTCGCGCTTGAACTTATCGGCAATAGCCTTGCGAAGATCGGGGTAGCCCGCAACGGGCGAATAACCGTGGAAACCATCGTCGATGGCTTTCTTGGCGGCTTCGCAGATGTGTTGGGGCGTTTTAAAATCCGGCTCTCCAACACTGAGGCTAATTACTTTGTGGCCCAGTGCCGCCAATTCGCGGGCTTTTTTGGTCATCGCCAGCGTGGACGACTCCTCCAGCGCATTGATGCGGTCGGCTAACAAACTCACGGTGTCAAGCGTGGCAGACATAATCGGTAATGTTTTTGAGAAAATGATAACAAACTGAGCGCAAAGGTACTATGTTTTCAGTGGAGGGGCGAAGTTTTTGGGGAATTAAAAATTAATCACCTCACTTTCATCTTCGCATTCTTCCAGCAACTCAACCGTTGTTTTCTTCAAAACTGGATGCACAAACGCGGGAGCAATCTCAGCTAGAGGTACAAGCGTAAAACGTCGCTGATGCAAATAAGGATGCGGAATCGTCAGCGTGTCGGTTTGCCAGATGAGCTGGTCGTAATACAGTATATCAATATCAATTACTCGCGCGCCCCATTTTTCTAGCCGAATGCGCCCTAACTCCTGCTCAATAGCCTGTGTCTGAGTTAATACCTCTTCGGGTTCCAGCATCGTTTCAACAGCCAGTACCTGATTCAGATAAGTCGGCTGATCGGTTACGCCCCAGGGTGCCGTTTCGTACAAACCCGATGCGTTGACTACGAGTCCAACGCGTTCGGCAATCAGGTCAATTGCCCGCCTTAAGGTTAACGTGCGATCGCCGAGGTTGGCGCCGAGGAGGAGTATTTTCAATGAGTGAATGAGTGAATGAGTGAATGAGTGAATAGCTTCGAGCCGATTTTATTCGCTCATTCATTAATTCACTCATTCATCGATCAATAGTCTTTAATTGGCTTAATTCCGTAATAGGCTTTAATGTCCTCTTCGCTGGGTGTTTTGGCAGGCCGAACAATCCGGAAGCCCACGAAGGAGGCCGAGGTTAGCCACCAGTCTGACTTTGGGCTTTGCGGGTCAAGGACTTTCCAGGCGGGTGACGAAGGTGTGCGTGCCGCCGACCGTAGCACTTCGGCTGCGTCGTCCCATGATCCACCCCGTACCGAATTCGGATACAGGGTAGTGGTTGGTGCATACGGCTCCTTTTTGCCACTAGCTACCTGCTTGTAATAGTCTTCAATGTACTGATCCTTTGTCCATTCCATTACATTACCATGCATATCATAAAGCCCGAATGGGTTGGGCTTTTTAGTACCCACTTTCTTATAACCACCATCACTATTTCCTGTAAATACGGCATATTCACCCAGTTTCTTCACATCTGCCCCAAATGAGTATGGGGTTGTTGTATTAGCCCGGCAAGCGTACTCCCATTCAGCCTCGGTAGGCAGGCGATAAAACACGCCGGTTTTCGCATAAAGCCAGGCGCAGAATTTAATGGCCGCATATTGGGTCATGTTAATGGCCGGATAACCAGCCCGTCCCATACCAAAGGACATATCTACATACGGAGGGCTAGGGCGCGTAGTCGCATCGGTTTTAGCCAGATTAGCGTCCGATTCAGTGTACTTCGCGGCCATTTCCTTTTCCATATTTGTAAAGGCAAACAGATCGTAAAGGTCCCAGGTTATTTCGTATTTCCCCATATAAAAGGGCTCAATCTGCACCTTATGCTGTGGTCCTTCGTCGGACTGGCGGCCTTTTTCAGCGGCAGGACTACCCATCATGTAGCTTCCACCCGGAATAGCCACCAGTGCATAGGTCTGATTACTACCAGGAACAGTTTGGGTATAGGATTTGAAGTCGGTTGAAGTCTGGGAATTGGCGCTACCGATGGCGCCAGCCAGTAATACTATAGTTGATAGGAGATAGTTCAGCCGCATTGTTGGTTATGAATATAAAAACAGCATTGAGCGGTAAAAGTACGAACGATTTTCTTTGTTGTACCTTTGTGCCTTCAAACCTATACGGTTTTCAAAATCATATAGGTCTTCCGAACTTATGAACTATCTATCAGCCGAAAATTTAACCAAGTCCTACGGCGACCGCACCCTGTTTAAAAACCTCACATTTGGTGTGAATCGGGGCGATAAAGTCGCTATTGTTGGGGCCAATGGGTCAGGGAAAACCACCTTATTATCCATTCTTGCCGGTGCTATGCCGCCCGATTCGGGTATTGTCAGCCACAGAAAAAATATTACCATCGGCTACCTCGATCAACAGCCCGATCTGAACGACGCCCTGACGGTTATGGATGTCGTACTGGCGGGCGAAAGCGCCCAGCTCGATGCCGTTCGTGCCTATGAGCATGCTCTCGCCCACGATGATCACGCGGGTCTCGAACAGGCCATGAGCAATATGGAAAAGCTCGAAGCCTGGGATTATGAAGCCCAGATACGGCAAATTCTGGGCGAACTGGGAATTCAGGATGTTGAGCAGATGGTTGGATCCCTTTCGGGGGGTCAGCGAAAACGGGTGGCTTTAGCACGAGTACTCATCCAGAATCCAGACCTGCTTATTCTGGATGAGCCAACCAACCACCTCGACCTCGAAGCCATCGAATACCTCGAAAGCTTTCTCAATACGAATAACGGTACGTTGCTGATGGTCTCCCACGATCGGTATTTCCTGGATCGGGTATGTAATCACATTGCCGAAATGGACAATGGGCAGTTGTACACCTACAAAGGCAATTACGCCTACTTTTTGGAGAAAAAAGAGGAGCGTGAGATGGCTGCGGCATCCGAGTTATCCAAAGATCGCAACACATTCCGGCGTGAACTGGAGTGGATGCGTCGACAACCCAAAGCGCGGGGCACAAAGGCCCAATACCGAATTGATGCGTTTGAAGATCTGAAAGAGAAAACAAGCGGCAAACGCTCAGATGGCGAACTTGATCTGAACCTACGCATGGCTCGATTAGGTAGCAAAATCCTGGAAGTTGAAAACCTGAGCAAACGCTTTGGCGACAAGGTATTACTTGACCATTTCAACTACACCTTTAAGCGGCCCGACCGGGTGGGGCTTATTGGCAAGAATGGCATGGGCAAAACCACGCTAATGAACATGCTAACGGGCAAACTTCGTCCTGATTCAGGTAAGATCAGTACGGGCGGCACCGTAAAATTTGGCTATTACACGCAAACGGAACTGGATTTGCCCGAAAATCAGCGGGTGATTGACGTCGTGCAGGATGTGGCCGAAGTCATGAAATTAGCCAATGGCGATACCATCACGGCTACGCAATTGCTCAGTCGGTTTTTATTTGACCGCTCGAAACAGTATGATTTCGTAGCGAAATTGAGCGGAGGAGAAAAACGACGGCTTCAGCTTTTATTAGTCCTGGTACAAAATCCGAACTTCCTAATTCTGGATGAACCGACAAACGATCTGGATATAACGACGCTGAACGTTCTGGAGGACTTTTTGCTTAATTTTTCGGGTTGTGTGCTGATCGTAACCCACGACCGTTACTTTATGGATCGGCTGGTGGAGCACGTTTTTGTGATGGAAGGCGAAGGCAAAATTCGTGATTACCCGGGCAACTACACCGACTATCGGGAGTGGCGAGATGCACAGCCGAAAAAATCGGTGTCGCAACCGGACAAAGCCACGCCAACCGTTGCCAAGAACCAAACGCCTGTACCGGCGGTTCCTCCGGCAGCAACCCCAGTGAACGGCACAAAAAGAAAGCTATCGTTCAAGGAGATCCGCGAATACGAAACACTTGAAAAAGAAATCGAATCGCTGGAACAACGGAAAGTAGAGGTTGTGGATCTGTTGAATGCAGGTGGCCCTCATGAGCAATTGATAGCCTGGTCGCGTGAGATTGAGCAAATTGAGCATAGTATTGCTGAAAAATCAGATCGCTGGCTTGAACTGGCGGAATTTATATAATTGTGAATGAGCGAATGAGTAAATGAGTGAATAGCTGCTACAAGCCCTATTCGCCCATTCACTCATTCGCTCATTCACTCATTAATTATGAACCAGATAATCGACTTTTTTCAGTATCTTCTTAACTCCGAAGAAGTTATCCGAACGGGGGGGCTTGTATTAATTACGCTCATCATTTATGTGGAGAACGGTATATTTTTCGGTTTCTTCCTACCGGGCGATTATCTGCTGTTTTTATCGGGCGTGTTTGCCGGAACCAAACTGCTGAACGTACCCCTCCTGCTCTTACTCGCGTGTATTTTTGGGGCGGCTGTACTAGGGTCGTTAACGGGCTATCTGACAGGGTATTATTTTGGCGCGAAAATCAAAAATCGGCCTGATTCCCTATTTTTCAAGCAGAAATACATCGACAATACACGGGCTGCGTTTGTACGTTATGGCAACGGGGCATTGATTATTTCGCGGTTTCTGCCGGTTGTACGCACATTTGCTCCTTTATTGGCGGGACTTATTCACATGCCCTTCCAGTTCTTCATGCTCTACAATGTTGTTGGGGGAGCCATTTGGGTACTGACGCTGGTAGGGGGCGGATTCTACTTCGGTGAGCGATTCCCGGGTATCGTTGACTACGTCCAGTACATTATCATTTTCTTCTTAGCCATTACCACCTTCACGGTTATCAAAGGCTATTTGAATGCCCGTAAAGAAAATCAAGAGATATAAGATGTATGATCGGGGCCGCCCATGCAGTAGGGTATATGATATAGCAGGTCGCATGCGAAAGCAATACATCCTATTTGATACCTACTATATCATACTTCTTTCTCTTCGTTTTCCAGTTTATTGACGAGTTCCACCATGGTATCAATAACCTGATCCATTCGCTCGTGGCCAATAATATCATCAAATTTATTACGAGCCTCCTGCATGCAGCCTTTCAGGGCCATGAATAATTCTTTTCCCCGATCATTCAGGAAAATGATGCTCGAACGGGAGTCGTTCGGGTTCTTCTTCGTATAGATATAACCTTGGTCTTCAAGCAGACCAACGATCTTACTCATCATCTGCTTGGTTACACAGGCTCGCTTCGCTAACTCATTATTTGTTGTTCCCCCTTCTTCTATATTCGATAGGAACATGAGGTAACTCATTTTAAAATCAGTATAGCCAAGTGCATGTAGGCGCGGCTCAATAAAGACAGTGGTAAATCGTTTTAGACGCCAGAACAAACGACCGATTGATCGATCACGTATGGCCCGATACTGGTCAAAATCAAAGGAATTTTTATCTGTTTCCACGTTCATGAATCCAAATTAAAAAAGTATGAAACAATTTCACACTAAATTTTGTACAAATATAGTCAACCTTCTTGACTTTATAGTCAACCTGGTTTACTTTTGCATATCAATAGTCAAACAAGTTGACTATATGATTTGTTCACGATGAATAAATAACCGCTAGCGGAACAAAGATCATGGCAACAACAACGGCAACCCGAATGGAAACAACTACCGAAGAAAAAAGCGGATTAAGTACGTACTTGCCGCGTATTATTATAGGCCTCGTTCTTATTGTAGGAGGTTATTTTGGCTATCAGGCATTCCGCCACAGCCAGCAATATGAAACAACCGATAATGCCCAGATTGAAGGCAACTCGGCCCCGGTACTGGCTCGTGTAGCCGGTTATGTAACATCCGTTAATGTGGATGATTACGCGAATGTAAAACAAGGTCAACCTCTGGTGACGATTGACCCGCAGGAATACGATGTAGCACTGGCACAGGCAGAAGCGGACTATCAGCAATCGCTGGCCGATCTTGAAAACGCCCGTGCCGATCTGCAAAACGCACAGGCTACTGCCCGCAATGTAGCGCAGAACGCCCGGGTTGCTCAGTCGAATGCACAGGTGCAGGCGATCCGACGGAACAAAGCTCAGCAGGATTTACAGCGCGACCAGAATCTTTATAAAGAACAATCGCTGACCAGAAAGCAACTGGAGGATTCGCAGAATAATGTAGACGTACAGGCTGGACAGTATACTGCGAATGTGGAGCAAATTAATCTCGCCAAAACGTCGGAAGGTGTAGCACAGGCTGGTATTGCCAAAGCGCAGGCCAACATCCAGAAAATTCAGGCGGTATTGAAAGTAAAACAGGCGGTTATCGAAAGCGCCAAGCTGAAAGTGGGTTATGCCCGGCTTGCTGCTCCGATTGCTGGTAAAATTGGTCGTAAAAACGTAGTGGTTGGTCAGTACGTGCAGCCTGGACAGAATCTGTTCACGATCGTTGCGGATTCAACATTCTGGGTCGTTGCCAATTTCAAGGAAACCCAGCTGGAGAAAATGCAGCTCGGCCAACAAGTTGACATTAAGTTAGATGCCTACCCTGACCTCGATATCAAAGGTCGCGTAGCTTCTCTTTCCGACGCCACAGGTGCCCGCTTCGCCTTACTGCCTGCGGATAATGCGTCGGGTAACTTTGTAAAAATCACGCAACGGGTTCCGGTAAAGATCGAGATTCTGAACCCGGAAAAATACAAAAATCAACTGCGGGCGGGTCTCAGCGTAGACGCTGAAGTTCGGGTAGCAAACTAAAAAAGGAGGAAAGGAAGGAGACGTAATAAAGGACGAAAGTGCGCATCACGCTCTTATCCTTTTTTCCTCTCCTCCTCTTCCTCCCTTCTCCTCCTTACATTATGGCAACTCAAACATTGGCTCCTCCGATGCAGGCGACGTATCCAACCGGATTTAAACGGTGGATTATCGTAGTAACAGCCATCTCGGCGGCCATTATTGAATTAATTGATACGTCTATCGTGAACGTCGGCCTGACCGACATTGCCGGGAACCTAGGTGTCACGATCGAAGATGTAGCCTGGGTAGTAACGGCTTACGCCATTGCCAACGTCATTGTGATACCGATGACCGGCTTTTTACAACGGTATTTTGGCCGCAAGAACTATTATATCGGGTCTATTATCTTATTCACCATTGCTTCCTACGGCTGTGGTTTCGCGGATAATTTGTGGGTACTTGTAGGCTTCCGATTCCTGCAGGGAATTGGCGGTGGAGCACTTTTGTCGACCTCACAGGGATTGATGTTCGACGCATTTCCGCCTTCACAACGGCCCTTGGCATCGGCCTTGTTCGGTATGGGTATTGTGCTCGGCCCAACATTGGGCCCCACGCTAGGTGGCTTTATTATCGACAATTACCATTGGAGCTGGATGTTTTACATCAACGTCCCAATTGGTATTGTAGCCGTTTTCCTGAGTCTGGCTTATATAGACAAGAAGGAAGATGAAAAAAATATTGACCGAAAAAGCATTCAGATTGACCAGATTGGCATTCTGCTGCTGGCCGTTGGCATCGGGAGTTTGCAGTATGTACTGGAGCGGGGCGAAGCTGACGATTGGTTCGATAGTAAAGTAATCCTGTGGCTGACAATGGCCGCTGTCGTTGCCATTCCACTCTTCATCTGGTGGGAACTCAGGGGGAGCAAAGATCCCGTAGTAGATCTCCGGGCCATGAAAAACCGGAACCTGGCAGTTGGATCAATTTTGATGGTCGTTATTGGTTATGGCTTGTTTACTTCAGTCTTGTTGTATCCACTCTTTGCCCAGCGTATTGTGGGGTTAACCGCGACCCAGACGGGTAAGCTTCTGGTACCTGGCGGTTTAATCATGCTCCCCATGTTTGCGCTGGTTGGCCGATTACTGGCCAAAGGCGTATCGCCAAGGCTGGCCGTGGCACTGGGGTACGTAGCCTTTGCCACCTTTTGCTTCCTGATGTCGACCTATGATATGAATGCCTCCAATGGAAACTTCATTATGGCGCTTACAATTCGGGGGGTTGGTCTGGCATTTGTGAACGTTCCGCTCATTAACCAATCGGTTTCAACATTGGAGCCCCGCCAATTACCAACCGGTATCGCTATCGTAAACATGATGCGTCAGGTTGGTGGGGCCTTCGGAGTTGCTATCACCAATACGTATGTAACGCAACGTGTGGCCGTTCATCGGGGCGACCTTGTTTCGAATCTACAGCCTGGCGATCTATTGACAACGGAACGCGTAACCGCCATGACACAGGCATTGATTGCCAAGGGTGTTAACGCATTTGATGCGGCAACAGGAGCCTACAAAAACCTAGATCTGATCATTTCAAGACAGGCGCTAATGCTTTCCTATCTGGATACCTTCAAATTGGCGGGTTTGTTTTTCGTGGTCTCGTTCCCGTTGTTATTCTTATTAAAGCAGAAGAAAATGGATGCAGCTACGGCCAAAGCCATTGCCGATTCAGCACACTAATCGCCGTGTTCAGTTTATGGCTTACGGTGAGTGACCATAAACTGAATACCGACAACTCCTTCAACTATGACTTCCAAACTACTAACAATAACCGCACTGCTGATAGCGGGAGCCATTCAGGCTCAGAATCAGCCAGCGCAACTTCCCGACGATTTGAGGGCACTGGTTCAACAGGCCAACGCAAATTATCCGGTGTTGAAACAGCAACAACAACAGGTCCAGGCCAATGAGCTGCGGGTCGATATTGCGCGTACGGCCATGAAACCAAACGTTTCTGGCAATGCATCCTATCAATACGTAACCCCTGTAGCGCAGGCCACGCTTCCGGTCGATGGGGTCAATCGGACTATTCAGTTTCAGCCCAATCATAATGTTAATGCTAACGTTGCTGTTGGTCAGACGATTTATGACTGGGGCCGAACAAATGCTTCCGTTCGACAGGCTACTGATAACGTTCAGCTATTGCGCCGAAGTCTGGAAATTACACAGCAGTCCCTGGCTTATCAGGTGGCCGCAGCTTATTATGGCGTTGGTTTTTTACAGCGGAGTTTAACGGTACAGGATTCTGTTATCCGAACGGCCGGTGCCAACGTACGCTTGCTAGCCACCCGACTCCAAAACGGCGATGCGCTCCAATATGACGTGCTTACGCAACAGGTTCGGGTGAAAGTAGCCCAGAATCGTAAGATTGAGATTCAGAACCAACTGGAACGACAACTGGCCGTTCTGACCTACCTAACGGGGAACCCAAACCCAGATATTAGCCGTGCCGTTGAACAGTTTACGCTGGAAGCGATGTCGGGCCGTACGCCTACGCAGGCTTTTACGCTGGCTAACGACACGCAGTCGGCATTGGCAGGTAACAAAGATGTACAATTGGCTCAGGACCGTGTTCGGCAGGCCGAAACGGATGTATTGGTGAACAATTTGGGCAATCGACCCAACCTTAGCTTTTCGGGATCAGCCGGTTTCCGAAATGGGTATCTTCCCGAAATCAACACGCCGAAATTTAATATTGCCGCTGGCGTATCACTAACGGTGCCGATTTATTTCGGGAAGCGGTATCAATTACAGAATCAGGCTGCTCAGCTCAACCTGAGTGCGAGTCAATACGCAGTTGAGAATGCCAATGCGCAGGTTCGCCAAAGCATTGCCCAACTCAACGCCGATATTCGGAGCAACCAGACTCGTCTGGCAAACCTCGAAACGCAGGTAGAGCAGTCTCAGAAAGCTCTTCAGATTGCCAACGCCCGCCTGCGGAATGGAGTCATCACGAATGTTGAGTTACAAAGTGCCGAAACAGGCGTAGAAGAAGCCGAGCTGGGTCGATTGAATTTCCAATATCAACTGATGTTAAATCAGTTAGAACTGAAGCGGTTGCTGGGTGAGCCTTTGTTTTGATACCAACTTCCCAGTGTTCGTAAATGAATGTATAATGAATAATGTGTAATTGATAACGATGAATGGCCTGATTTTTAAGCAGTAGTCATTATGCTTCGTTCATTTTATATTGCCCATTTACGTAAACCGTTCCCTAAAAATTGTTAAGAAATCGGTCAGAGACATACTAAATCGCGCAAAAAATGGCTTCTATACATACAGACAACAGGTTGCAAAACAACGATCGTATTATGAAAGAGCGAGTTATTGAGATTCTGAAAGACTTTGGCATACAGGAAACTGCCATCACTGACCAAACTCATTTCTCGCGCGATTTGGGTATGGATAGCCTCGATACGGTTGATCTGATTATGCAACTTGAACAGGCATTCGGAATTCGAATTCCCGACGAAGATTATGAAAAACTGACAACTATGAAAGGTGTTCTGGATTATCTGGAAGCAGAACAGGCCGTGGTTTAAACTAAAAAAAGTCCCGAAAGCTGATTTCGGGACTTTTTTGTTATACACTCATATTTACCAACGCATTGCCCCTCAGGACTGGAATTACGTCGTAAAGATCATGTTGCAGACAATAAGCAATGTCTTTCTGAATACCCAGCCGTTGTAAGCGTCGGATGTGTGACGCATTCGCCATGTAGCCAATTAGATTATCTTTGCCCTGTACGTAGAGCCGCCAGGCCATAATGGCACTGTCTTCAGCCATAGCATAACTGTCTTTTAGGCGATCCACCAGGGCACCCGCAAAGAGCGTATCTTCCAGATTGACACGTCCTTTCCAACCCGCGCAAAGCACCATCACGTCGTACCCGTCCGTTTTGAGGAAGCGAACAATCGCATCTAAATTCAGGAAAGACCCTACCAATACTTTTACAGCAGCTCTTGATTTGGTAATGGCCAGGGTTCCATTTGTAGTGGTCATAGCTACGTTTGCTCCCCGAATGCGCTCGTCCATGTAGGTAAACGGCGAGTTATCTAGCTCAAATCCATCCACTTTACGGGCATTTCGTTCGGCAGCGGCTAGATAGCCTCGCTCCTGCCAATCCCGGCATTCTTCTACGGTAGCAACGGGAATAATACTGTTTACGCCATAGGCAAAAGCAGTTACCATACACGAAGTCGCCCGGAATACGTCGGCCACCACAACAATGGTATTTTCAACGGTGTGCAGGTGTAATAAATCGGGGGTAAAGCAAACGTCAATTTGTTTCATTTTGGTTGGATGTGGTGTCGGTTTCCGTAACGACGGACCGCTCAAAACCGACACACTTATAATAGAAGGTGTCAGTTTTGAGAAACCGACACCACAAAAACCCATTATTTTTTAACGAAGGGAGGTTTAACAACAACGGCTTTTAAGAGCCGGTCGCGGACTTTGACAAAGATTTCAGAACCGGGTTTGCCGAAGGCCGTTTGAACGTAACCCAGACCAACGCCTTTGCCCAGCGTAGGCGATTGAGTTCCCGACGTTACTTCGCCAATTTGGTTTCCATGAGCATCCGTTAATTCATAATGCCCGCGGGGAACGCCCCGGTCTACTAATTCAAAGCCAACCAATTTGCGGGAAACACCCTGCGTTTTTTGGGCTTTTAATAGATCGGCATCAATGAAATCGTGGGTGAATTTAGTGACCCAGCCCAGGCCCGCTTCAATGGGCGAGGTTTCGTCAGTAATGTCATTGCCATACAGATTATAGCCCATTTCAAGGCGTAATGTATCGCGTGCACCCAGACCAATAGGTTTTAAGCCGTACGGCTCACCAGCCTTTACGATGGCATTCCAAACCTCCTCAGCCTGGTGATTGGACACATAGATCTCAAAACCACCCGCACCCGTATAACCAGTGGCTGATACAATTACATTGGCACAACCGGCAAAATCGGTTTTTTCGAAGGTATAATACTCCATCGAATCAAGGTCGGCCTTGGTGAGCGACTGTAAGGCCTTGGCAGCCAATGGCCCCTGCACAGCAAACAGACACATATCATCGGAGACATTTACCATGGATAGTGGTGCGCCATCACGATCGTAGTCCGATACATACTGGCTAATCCAGTTCCAGTCTTTTTCGATGTTAGAGGCATTGACCACGAGCATATATTCAAGCTCACTGATCCGATATACCAGCAGGTCATCAACAATACCACCCCGGCCGTTCGGCAGGTAGCTATATTGCACTTTGCCATCATACAAAATGCTGGCATCATTGGCCGACACGCGCTGAATAAGGCCCAGTGCCCCTTCGCCTTTGAGGATGAATTCGCCCATGTGCGAGACATCGAAAATACCCACCGCGTTACGGACGGTATTATGCTCATCGAGGTCGGATGAGTAACGAACGGGCATCTCAAAGCCCGCAAACGGCACAATTTTAGCACCTAACTGCTGATGGATGTGATGGAGAGGAACTTGCTTAAGCGTCGTGTGTTCAGACATTGCAGGGGAAGTAGAGTAGTGTCGTTTAGTTGTTAATGACTCAATAAATCAGCACGTTATCAACCTACTATATGGCAGTGGTTTGCAGTAAGAGTAACATTTTGTAGGCGATTTTGTAAGCCATCTCCTACTCTTGCCACAATTACTTATCAAGCCACTATTACGCTATAGTTTGACAAAACTACGACAAATCTAGTGTCGCTGAAACTACGCCTTACTTTTCAGTGCGACCAGCACCGTGGTGACTTTTCATATAATTGAATCCATGAGCGTCAGAGAAAAGCGGGCGGTACTTAAACAACTCACTAATCAGACTAATAAGTAGCTGATTCGGATAGCTCAGGAACCGGGGATTCATAGCGAGTATTCCACTCTATTCAGAAGCGCTGGTGTCCTATATATACCAGTCTCCAGGCTATATACCAGCCTGAAAACATCACAGGGTTATCAGGGGGAGCTTTGAGGGTGAGTAGACTGAGAAGTATGTAAAGAATTTATTATGAGTGTGAATAACCCTCTGTATATGTGGATAAAGCTTATCGCTAATTTTTTACCTATAGATGGGCGTAACCTGTTTAGCGAATAGGGTCTATTATCCGTTAGTAACCATTCCACTGATACGCCAAAATGCTGGGCTAATCAGCTCAAATAGCATAGTTGGGATACGTCTTCTGGATTATGTCGAGTTACCATTGCTTAGCCTGAAGAGTGTTACGAAGCTGATTTACCTCTTAACTTTTTTCGGTTCACCAGCGTATCAACCGCATATTGATACGCTGTGATTCGGGATTCATCCTGCGCAAATGATGTTTAAAAATCGCCCGAAGCAGTAGCGACTTCGTGAATCATTATCTTCCTCAAATCCCGACAAAAATGGAATAAACAATAGCTATTGCGACAAGAATAGCCAAAATGATGAGGGGTCGGTTTGTAGAAAAACGATTCATGATTGGTTAACAGGTTTAGTTTGTTTGAAGTGTTTAGGTTTTAATTGGGGAGCCAGTGACTCACCAGGCGTAATGGCATAGTGGCCTTTTTCAGGCTTTGATATAGTCTGACTGGGTACAGACGTTTTGTTTAGTTTATTCTCCTCCTTTTGTTGCTTACGGGCGTATTCACGCTGTGCAGCGAAAATTTGGAAGCCAATAATGGCCAGTACCACCGCAAAAAAAATAAATAGGCTCATTAGGATGTGTTGTTTTATATATGGGATATTTCATTAGGATGTAGTTAAGAAATAATAAAGTTTAGGCTAAAAAAACGGGAAATCGATGTGCACTAAAACGGTAAACCGATGTACACTACTCGTATACCCGATTAATCAACATGGCAACTACATTGGGCTTTTCATCACAGTAAAAGTCCCCTCCTATGGTATAGACCTGGCTACCCGTAGGGGACTGGACAACTCGGACAATGTGATGCACATTGACATAATAGGAATCGACACCGCCGTACTGGGATGATCGTTTTAAGTTGATAAATGGATTCATAACCTTGATTGGTTTTAAGAACGAATGCCCTTGGGCAAATTTTTACTGTTGTCTTATTTTTTGATCAGTACCTTCAGTTTATCAATTTCAGCCCTTAGCTCCATGTTGGCCTTTTGTTGCTCGATCAAATACAGCGTCAACTTCTCCACTATCTCCAGCAGTTTAGCATTCATCTGGACCAGATACACCCTCTGATTACCGACCTGCTCTGTTTAGGGAATCTTCGGCAAGTGCTGATCCAATTCGATATACTTCTTTACCTCTGAGAGCGAGCGCAGGTTATAGCCTGCAGCAAACACACCTTATCGCTCCATTCGGATGGGTTATTAATTCTCAGTTGGTACCGTGCCTTAACCACACCGCCTTTCTCATTGACTGTTAAGAACTGATCGTTTAAGTATATTGTTGGGCTGGAATTCGTTAGATTGGAGAACCATAAGCCGCTGACATCCGCCGTTTCGCCAACCAGTTCCAATCGGGTGGTTGGAGAGGTAGGAAACAATCTTACTTATCGATACGTATGTTCCATCAATACTATTAATGGGTATTTAATTACCATGTTTTACGGTGCTTTTTGGGTTACGCTTCTCCTTGAGAGTATCAACTAAAACTATTCATTTAGATTAATAATTATCCGAATCTTACAAAGTCAATAAATATTAATGCATCCGTGTAAGCGATATGTATTTAGGGGTTAGCCGACAAATTTACAAACAGATTACGGTTTTAACCGCTGCTCGCTCATATTAGCCTCAGTACAGAGAAAAATTGATGGGCAGATTATACTTGACGCGAACAGCCTGACCCCGTTGCATACCCGGGTTCCATTTTCCACTTGTAGCTTTTACCACTCGCAGGGCTTCCTGATCGGTACCGAATCCAATACCTTTCAACACCTGGGCATCTACAACGCTGCCATCGGTATCAATAACGAAACTTATAAATACCCTTCCCTGCACTTTGGCTCGCTGAGCATCGGGCGGATAGTGCAACGTACTACTTAAAAACTGGCCCAGGGCCTGCATGCCGCCCTTAAATTCGGGTTGCTTCTCCACAACCGTATAATACAATACGTTCCCCTCCGCCGATAAGGCTTTACCACTTCGGGAAATACCTTTATCATACTCTTCTTCGTAGGAATAAGATCCATCTGCATAGCGACCCTGCCAGACACCTTGCTTGAAGCCATTTACGTAGCTTCCCTGTTCAATATAAGTTGTACGTTTGGTCGTATCTGCATACGATCGTGTATCACGTTGATAGATAGCCCGGCCATTTCCATCTTTTACAAGCTGATGCCCTGTACTGTCCCAAAAAGACAAAACATGATCAGGCGTGAGAGATTCCGTAGGTTTTGGCTTGGCGATGGCTCTAATTTGTTGGACCTGCCCGTTAGGATACCAGGCGGTAGCCACATATTTCTCCTCGTATTCTTCAATCTTTTCGGATACAGCCCCATTCGGGTGGTAATTTAATTCGGTACCGGAACGCCTGCCGTTCTGAAAATACGCCTGCCGAAGTAAAGCGCCTTTATCATCTACACTAATCAATAATCCATCCCATTGAATAATACCGTTCTGATAACCAATCAGATACCCTGTTTTTCCTGATGCTCCCGGAATGCTATTAGGTTTCTGGACAAGCGGTATCCGTCGTTCTTCTTTCCAGGCATTTCCTTTGGCTTTGTAAAGCACAATATCACCGGTGGGTATTCCTGCCGAATCAATTGGCATGATTTGCTTGTAACGTGCCTTCGTACTGTCAGTGAGCAGTTTATCCTCCGAATCGAAGTAACTGATCCGGGCACCATTCTCATACATAAATGGTGGATTGGGTTTGAAGGTAATCGGAATATTAACCTGCTGTCGAACAGGTTTAGCACCTTTATAGGCAGGTTTCCAGGCATTGAAGAGACTGAATACACGCGCAGCTTCACGATCGCAGCCCGGTCGAAATGAATTAATAATTTTCACATTGGATATGGTACCATCCGGCTCCACGATCCCATTTACGATCACTCGGCCACCAATGCCTTTCGCTTCCGCAGCTAGGGGCTTTCGAAGATTTGCCTGAAGAAATGTGGCCATGTAAGGCATACCACCCCGAGGTTCTGCTGCGCTATCAGTCTCAAATTCCTGATAAATAGTGGACTGGGCGTTTGCAAAGGATACAGCAAAAAGAAGAAATAAGATCGGCCAAAGTTTCATAACGAATGGATAGATGAATCGTTTGAAATATATGAACTATCTGTAGTGAAGTCAAAACCGAAAAGGAGTTTATAGGAAACGGTAACCCGATGGCAGCCAATTCTCCATCTACAGAGACAGTCAAAGCACTGGTTCAGAATTATTTATCTTAGTAGAGCGTAAAATTAATTGGCATATTGTATTTAACCGGGACTCTACGCCCCCGCTGCATCCCTGGTGTCCAGTACCCACTCATTTTCTGAACAACCCGAACCGCTTCCCGGTCCAGGGAAGGGTGGACGCTCTTAAAGACTTCATAATCACAGAGTGTTCCATCGGCACAAACTACGAAGCTCACAAACACCTTACCCTGCGCTCCACTTCGCTGGGCATCTGCCGGATAACCTAACGTTTTTTGCAGAAACTCGCTCAGTCCTGGCATTCCCCCTGAAAATTTTGGCTGTTGCTCTAACTCATCATAGCGTACCGTATCTGCTCCTGCTGAATAGGCTTTACCAGTCTGAAAAATACCCTTATTGTAGTGTTCTTCATAAAAGTAAGACCCATCCCCGTAGCGGCCAGTCCACATTCCTTGCTTGGTACCATTTTGGTAGGCTCCCTGCTCTACATACGAAGTCTGGCGAATTGTGTCGCTGTTCGATTTTACACGTTGTGTAAGGATGGCCCAACCATTACCCTCTTTAACCATCTGGCGGCCAGTGCTATCCCAAAGCCCGGTCATAAAATCAGAAACAAGTGCATTTGACAGTACACGTGTGTTTGTTTGCTGAACTTGTTTTATCTGACCATTCGGGTACCAGGATGTCATCGTTTTTTTGGTATCCGCATATTCCTGCTTTTCAGCCACCATTCCACTAGTATAATACACAACCTGCTCCCCACTCAGTTTACCATCCGTATAGTGCGCTTCCTGCATAAGCTTACCTGTCTGATTAAAGGTATAAACATAGCCGTTCCAGTTTCGAACTGCACTTTGATACCCAATCGAATAAACAGGTCGCCCGGAAGAACTAGGCTGGCCTTTCTTTTCACGCACAAAGGGATCACGATACGATTCATCCCAAGCCTTACCATCTTTTTTATAAAGCACTAGATCATCAGTAGGTAACCCGTTAGTATCCAAAGGCATGATTTGCCTGTAGACTATCAGGTCGCTCCCAACAGGAACCGGCTGTTTATTGGCATCAAAATAGGCAACCATAGTACCTTTCTGATAGATAAACGGTGTATTCGGCTTGAAAACGACTGGAATACTCACCTGCTGCCGAACAATTTGCCCGCCTTTCTGGGCTGGCTTCCAAACTCTGAATAAATTAACGACTCGCATAGCCTCCCGATCGCAGTCGGGACGAAGGCTTTTTATGGTTGTCAAGTTCGACACGTGACCATCTGGCTCCACAACACCACTAAGTACAATTACCCCGCCCTTACCCTCAGCTTCGGCTTGTATAGGCTTTCGTAAATTTGCCTGAAGAAATGTATTAAAGGTCGTTATACCTCCACGTGGTTCAGCTGCGCTATCAACCTCAAACGATTGATAGACATTCTGTTGTGCAATAACTGATGTGTAACCGAGAAGAAGAATAGATAGAAGCCAGGTTTTCATAACGGGAATACGATGTGAGATCGGCCCTAAATTATGAAAACGATTTGTTCTATGACAAAGCAGAGGCTGTTTTTATAGCAAATCCAAGCCTAATGACAACCGCTCCACACCAGCGGCTACCAGTTCTTCCATCTGCTGCTCCGTGGCCCCATCGACCACGAGTTTAACACCGACTGAGCGGGGCACGAATTCCCGAAATAGAAGAGATTGACTATGGTTGTAAAGTTGGCCGGATAAATCGGGAACAAACCCGGTGGCATTTTTGATAAAATCGGCTCCGGTATCAGCCGCAAGTTTGATCATTTTCTTCATCTGTTCGGGATCGAGCAGGGCAGTTTCCAGAATGACGGTAAAGAATTTTTCCTGCGCATGAACCAGCGCAACGAGTTTGGCCAGTTCAATTTTCAGCCAGACAGAGGTGGGTGAAAACAAAGCCGATGTGTTCAGGACAACTTCAATTTCGCTGGCTCCGTCTTTTAAAGCCCACTCTATTTCGGTTTGTTTGGCTTCGGTACGCTGGTAGCCAAACGGATAACCTATCACCGTAGCGAGAACAGCCGGGTGGGTATCGCCCAGTTCGCGCCGAAATTTCTTCACCCAAAACGGCGCTACGGTCAGGCCAGCCATTCCTAACTGTGTCACCTCATCGAGCGCTTCATACTGCTCGTTGAGCGTCACGCCAGGGTGCAACAACGTTCGTTCGATGTAGGGGAAGAGGTGATTCATAGAAATCAAAAGAGCGAAAGAATAAATGAGTGAAAGAGTGAATAAACCTTGCAATGGCAATTCACTCTTTCACTCATTCGTTCTTTCGCTCTTTAAATTTAAGAGTTAAAGTACTTCAGCTTGATCACTTCCTTAGGATCAAGGAAGCGCCATTTACCGCGGGGCAACTCCTTCTTCGTCAAACCGGCAAAGGTGGTACGGTCCAGTTTGGTAACCTCGTAACCGAAATTCTCAAACATCCGGCGCACAATGCGATTTCGGCCGGAGTGGATTTCAATGCCAACTACATATGCATCGGGTGTAACAATGCTGAGTGCATCCGGCTTGATAGGGCCATCTTCGAGTTCAATGCCTTTTTTAATGGCTTCGAAGTGCTCGTCTGTAATCGGCTTGTCCAGCTCTACCTGATAGATTTTACGAATGTTGTTAGATGGGTGCGTTAGTTTATCAGCCAGTTCGCCGTCGTTGGTCAGGAGCAACAGACCCGTTGTGTTACGATCTAAACGGCCTACCGGATACATGCGAAAATTACCTGCATCGGCAACCAGTTCCATGACCGTTTTGCGTTCTTCGGGATCTTCGGTCGTGGTGATGTAGTCCTTCGGCTTATTCAGCAGAACGTACACAAAGCGCTCTGGATTCAGCACTTTGGTGCCGTACTTAACCGTATCGCCCTCTTTGACTTTATAGCCCATCTCGGTCACGACTTTGCCATTTACCGAAATATCGCCTTGTGCAATGAGTTCATCCGCTTCCCTTCGGGAACAAACACCCGAATTGGCAATGTATCGGTTTAAGCGCGTCAGGCCATCGTTACGAGTACCCTCATGACGGGGTCCTTCATTACGGTCGTTGGATGCTCCGCGCTTAGTTGTGCCACTCTCACCTTTGCGTTCTCCACGGCGTTCATCCGTACGTTCCCGACGGGGATAGGCATTTTCACGAGCCTGTTCCAGATTATAGTTTGGGGCTTTGGTGAAATTTCCGGTCCGGCGGTCACTGGAATCTTTACGTTGCTGACCCGAAAAACGAGATTCTCCCGCTGGCCGGTCGTCCTCGCGGGAACCACGGTCCCGGCGATCACTGCCACGCTGATCGTCGTTGCCAAAACGATTGCGTTCATCGGCTTCCCGGTTAAAACCACCTACCCGTTTGAAGGTTGGTTTAGAGGATCCGCCATCTCGTGAGAAACGGGATGGTTTGTCAAACTGGCCTTTTCGGGCATTATCGCGGGGTCCACCCTCCCGATTAAAACGGGGAGGGCCGTCCGGGCGATTGTTATCGCGCGTGGGCCGACCACGCTCAGGTCGTTCGGTGCCTGTACGTTCAAATCGCGGGCGTTCTTCACGGTTGGAACGTGTTCTACGGCCTTCTTCATCCCGATTCGTAGGTCGGCGGGGTGTATCATCGCCAGGGCGGCTGGTAGGGCGACTCCGCTCCTCATCGGAACGAGCGGGTCTGGAAGGGCGTTCGTCCCGACTGAACCGATTATCAGTCCGTTCCCGATCAAAGCGAGGGCGTTCATCGGAACGGTTCGTATCTCTTGAGTTACTGTCTTTATTGAAACGAGGACGGTCGTTTGACGGTCGGTCGAAACGCTCTGGTCTTGAGCCAGCCCCACCCGTTTCCCGGCGACGGTCGCCCGTGTTACGATCATTCGGACGGGAACTTCCGTTCCGGGAATCACTATTCCGAGAGTCGTTATCCCGGCCAAAGCGAGGTGGTCCAGCCGGACGCTCATCTCGACTTCGGCGATCGTTTGATTCTCTATTGAAACGGGGAGCGCCAGATGGGCGGTCATCGCGATCCCGGCGTTCGAATTTAGTGTCCTTTGGTTTAGCCGAATCGTCTGTACGGCTACGGTTAAAACGTGGTTGTCCGGCACCTGTGCCGTTGCGGTCGCGGCCATCATCCCGACGGCCAAAAGAACGTGGCTCACCATCACGGCGCGGTTCGTTCTGCTCTGAATCCTGATTCATGGAAAAGTACAGTAAATCGTCTGTTTGTATGTATAAATAATGCTGACAATCAGCATCCTTATTGGGGCAAGTGCAAAATGGGCTACAAAGGTAGGGGTTTTCAAGATAACCCGGCTATACCCCGTTTTCTCCAAACGCTTTTTATCGAAAAAACAATCCATGATCGTTGTCGGACGTTAGTCAATACGTAAAGTCGCAGTTTGAAAGCAGCTCACTATCGACTATGGATTATTGACTTCTTCCTTTATGTCCCATCCAACACGAACACCGCTTTATGCACCCGACCGCCGGACTACTGCACAGTCTCTTATGAAACGGTATATGGACTGGCTATTTATAAAGAAAGGTTTGTATTTCCGGGATTATGACGACCTGTGGGATTGGTCGGTAACAGACCTGGAAGATTTCTGGGAAAGTATCTGGCAATTTTTCGATGTACAAAGTCATACGCCTTATCGTCAGGTAATTTTCAGGCCTAATCGGGAAGATATGATTGGCACGGAATGGTTCTCGGGTGCTACACTCAATTATGCCGAACACATTTTCCGGCACAAACCCACCCAGGGCCGTGGCGACAAATCTCCTGCCTTACTGTTTGCTTCGGAACGGCAGCCACTACTAGCAGTATCCTGGGAGAGTCTGGAACAGCAGGTTTTGGCTCTGGCAACGTACTTTCGGCAACAGGGTATTGGTGTGGGCGACAGGGTGGTGGCTATGTTACCGAACATTCCGGAAGCCGTTGTTGCCTTTCTGGCGACAACCAGCATCGGCGCCGTCTGGTCAAGCTGCTCCCCTGATTTTAGTACAGATGGAGCCTTAGACCGGTTTCGTCAACTATCGCCAAAAGTATTGCTAGCTGCTGATGGGTATGTTCATAATGGCTTCGACATTGACAAAACGGGCATGATCAGTGAATTATGTAATCGTTTACCTACCCTTCAGCACCTAATTTGGGTACCCTACTTAAATCCTGATGGTAAATTTGTCGAGAAAAAACCGGTTAAAACCAGTCTCTGGGCTGATATTCTAGCCCTAGAAACACCAGACGAATTACTATTTGAACCCGTTCCTTTTCATCATCCAATCTGGGTTCTGTATTCATCGGGTACAACGGGCAAGCCTAAAGCCATTACTCATAGTGTAGGCGGTTGTCTGCTTGAGCATCTGAAAGCGCTGGCGCTGCATCAGGATGTACGCATGGGCGATCGCTATTTCTGGCATTCCAATACAAGCTGGATGATGTGGAATTTTGCCGTTGGTGCTATGCTGGTTGGCGCTACCCCCGTTCTCTACGATGGCGCAGCTGGTTATCCGGATTTGAATGCGCTCTGGAAACTGGCCGACGACGCCCGAATCAATCATTTTGGCAACGGAGCGGCTTATTATATGGCTTGTCTGCGAGCCGGATTGAAACCTATCGATACAGCCAAACTGACTCATCTCCGAACCATCAGCTCAACTGAGTCGTCTCTACCGCCAGAGGGTTTTCAATGGATTTATGAGTCGGTCAAACCAACGGTCTGGCTCACGGCACTCAGTGGAGCTACTGATATTTGCAGCAGTTTTGTTGGAAGCAATCCACTCCTGCCTGTTTACGAAGGAGAAATCCAGTGCCGATGGTTGGGCTGCAAAGTCGAAGCGTTTGATGAACAGGCAAAACCGGTACGGGGAAAATTAGGTGAAATGGTTGTTCTGGAGCCCATTCCCTCTATGCCTGTTTATTTCTGGAACGATCCTTCAAACACGCAATACCGCAAGAGTTATTTTGATGAATACCCCGGCTTTTGGTGGTCTGGCGATTACATACGAATTACAGAACGGAACGGCATTGTTATTCATGGGCGTTCTGGTGCAACGCTGGATCGTACCGGCCAGCGCATTGGCACCAGTGAAATTTATAATGCGGTTGAAGGTCTGACCGAAATTGCAGATAGCTTAGTGGTAGGGTTGGAGCAACCGGGCGGATCATATTTCATGCCCCTGTTTGTAGTTATGCGAACTGGCTTCTCATTGACCGACGAGCTGGTTACTCGTATTAAACATACCCTACAAACCCAATTGAGCGCCCATCACGTACCCGACGCTGTTTATGCTATTTCGGAAGTACCCTATACAATTAGCGGGAAGAAGCTCGAATCATCCGTCAGAAAAATTCTGGCAGGTATGGATATATCATTGGCAACCAGCAAGGATACGCTTCGTAATCCAGCTGCCTTAACGCAATTTGCCGAGTTCATTAAGTAAGTTGATTTCAGCACTTCCAATAGCGGAACTAAATAAGGTCCACCTATTGAGTTAGATGGACCTTATTTAGTTGTAAATCCTTACCGGTTGTATAGTTGCGAATATAGGCGCTGTATTTTATCTCGACTTCGTTTCAGCCTCATTTTAACCGTACTTGGGTTGAGATTATAGCGTTCGGCAATTTCATTAATACTTAACTCCTCTTCATACTTAAGCTGTAAAAGAGCCCGTTCATTAGGAGCAAGTTTTGCCAGTACATGGTTGATCAATTGAAGTGTTTCTTCATGTAGCTGGGTCTCTTCAGGCTCAGGAATACTCTGATTAAGTTCCTCCTCAATCGGGATAAAATTAGTGCGTTTGGCTACGCGAATCTGATCAGAGCAATAGTTATAGGAAATGGCATATAACCAGGTCGAAAAACTTGACCGTTCCTGAAAAGCCTCTAATCGGTTAAATACCTTTAAAAAAATGTCATGCGTAAAATCTTCAGCTTTCAACGGGTCTTTCGTCATCGATAGACATCGACGATAAACCTTGTTAACGTAGCGATTGTAAAGCGTCTCGAAACAGTGACTGGGCTGACTAGAAAGGTACTGACGAATCATCTCTTCATCGCTTATTGAATCAGTCATAATAGTTTAGATTAACACCCCTGGGTTAGGTATTTTAACTGAAAAGTTACATAGAATGCTCCCTACTCAGTTACTTAAGCCCCTGAAAATATATTAAGCGGTGGTTAATCTAATTAAAAAAGAAGAATAGTTATATTTTATGCATTATAAAGCCATTTCTATCAAAGGGGTTATATGAAATGAATCCAATTTTAGCCGGTCAAATTTCGGACTGCGAGAGCAGAATATAGGTTCGCTTGCCCATACATAGACGGTCGTTCCTGTAGCTTATAGAAACTCTGATAACCAAGGCGTTCAACCAGATTGCGGAGGGAATTATAGCTGAGTGGATAGGGAACCCAGGGTGCTTGAGGGCGATCGGTGTCATACTCGACAATCAGTAAATAACTCGTTTTTGTTACATACTGACTCATTTTTTCCAGAAAGGCCGTCTGGTTTAAAACATAATGGAGTGAGTTAGCCATCAGGAATCCATTGATTTGCTGAAATGGGAGTTCACCATCCAGAAAATTAGCCACATGAGTTTCAATCTTTACCTGATTGTACACAGCCGGAATAGCCTTTAGGGCATCTTTGTTGGTATCAATGGCATAGATCGTACTGCCAGGCTGTAGCAAACCCGCCAGAGCAAGTGTAAAGGTACCACTACCAGCTCCCAAATCAGCCCAACTCGTTTTACTTCCTGTCTCTATATAGTTATTCCGCAGTAGATCAGAAGCCTGTGCTGATGTCATGGCAAAATTCCTCAACTCTATTTATCCGCTGTATTGGAAGAGTGGCACATATTCATAAGCAAGTATTTTATTGTCGGCAGTCAAAAGAGGAATTTTTCTAATACGCGATGTAGCGACAATTAGTTGATCAGCCGGATCGCTATGAAATATACCTGGTAAAGCGCAGGCATCCTGTAGTATTATTCGCTCTAACTCAATAAACGTCAACCCATTACTATCAATCGCCTTCTCGAACCATACGGATAAGGGTTCGGGTAATTGAAGCCTTTTCTTTTCGACTAATTTGGCCACTTCCCAACACGATATAATACTAATAAAAATATCCGATGGTGGTAGGTTATCAAGGTAATCAAGAACTCTTGAATCCAGCTTATCGGGATCGTTAACCCACCAGACCCAAATGTGCGTATCCAGTAAAATCATTGTGCCGCTTCCCAATCCGTTTCGTTTGCTGCAGCATCAAAAGGATTTTCAAACGTAATGGCTTTACCACGTAACGGGAAGCGATCATGAGTAGTCATAGTTGTATCCATATCGTCTTCAAGGATGATAACTTCTACTTTTTTACCTCCAGATAAAGGTAAGTTACGTAGAATCAATTCATGATTCTGACTGACTTGGGTACGAATCCGAATAGCGTTCATGACTCAAACTGAAATATTCTTATACTAAATACCATCTGGTTGTTTGAAATATACAACCTATTTGTCAAACAACCAGATGGGCTTACTGTTAATTGCGCAATGCCTTACCGCCTGTCAGTAGGCTTTGAATCCGCTCCAGCGTTTTCTTTTCACCGGTCAGGGACAGGAAGGCTTCCCGTTCCAGATCGAGCAGGTATTGCTCCGATACGTTTTGTGGACTGCTTAAATCGCCACCGCAAATAACGTAGGCCAATTTATCGGCAATTTTTCGGTCGTGATCTGAAATGTAGCGGCCCATATGCATGGCCGTAACACCCGCCCGGAACAACGCAATACCCGTTTTACCCTGCACTTTAATATCGGTGCGTGGCTTGGGTTGCGTGTAACCATTGTCGGCCAGTTCAATAGCCGCTTGTTTAGCTTCGGCGAGCAGGCGGCTACGGTTCAGTACAATCTGATCCGTCGAGCGGAGGTAGTTCATTTCGCGGGCTTCCTGTGCCGAGGTTGATACCTTCGCCGTCGCGATGTTCATGAACACGTTTTGCAGGATATTCAATTCGGGATCGCCGGTTTGGTATAGATCCGATGCGCGAGCGGCCATTTCTTTTGTACCGCCACCAGCCGGAATCAGACCAACACCCACTTCCACTAATCCAATGTAGCTTTCGGCATGGGCAACAACACGGTCGGCATGAAGAACGGCTTCGCAACCACCACCGAGTGTTAGGGTATGCGGAGCCACAATAACGGGAACAGATGAGTATCGAATACGCGCAATCAGTTTCTGGAACTGCGCAATCATCAGGTTCACTTCGTCGAACTCCTGCTCAACGGCAAACATGAACAGCATGGCCAGATTGGCACCGGCTGAGAACGCTTCGGTTGAGTCATTACCCACAACCAGTCCCCGGAAGTCCTTCTCTGCCAATGCAATACCTTTATTCAAGGCTTCGGAAACTTCCTGCCCGAAGGTGTTCATCTTACTACGAAATTCCACGTTCAGGATACCATCGCCGAGGTCAACGATATTGGCACCCGAATTTTTCCAGACGATATTATTGCTGAGGTTTTCCAGAATGGTAAACGTTTCCACACCCGGAATAACCTTGTAGCTTTTCGTTGGAATATCGTAATATTTACGTTTGCCGTTTTCAACTTTATAGAATTGATCGAAGCCCGCGTCGAGCATGTCGTACACCCACTGCGCGGGTTTCTGGCCGAACGATTCAATCAGTTCAACTCCTTTCTTAACGCCAATGGCATCCCAGGTTTCAAATAAGCCCAATTGCCAGCCGAAACCAGCGGTAATGGCCGCATCGATCCGATAGAGCTCGTCCGAAATTTCGGGAATACGATAAGTGGCATACCGGAACCCATCGGCAAAGGTTTGTCGATAAAACTCACCTGCTTTGTCTTTACCAGCGATCAATACCGGAAAACGCTTTTTGAGGTTATCTATGGCCTTCGTACTTTCCAGCGTTGCAAATTTGACCTTCTCAGAAGGCTTGTATTCGTAGGTTTTCAGATCAAGCGCCAGAATCTGGGTTTGGCCTTTCTCGTCCTTTGTCTTCTTGTAATAGCCCTGGCCGGTTTTATCGCCGAGCCATTTGTTTTCCATCAACTTCTGCACCGAAGCGGGCAACTCAAACGAGGCACGGGACTCGTCGTGCTCCATTTTAACCAGATTCCCCGCCACATTGGCCGTCGTATCCAAGCCCACCACATCCGACAATCGGAACGTTCCCGACTTCGGACGGCCCACGACAGGACCCGTAAGTTTGTCTACTTCTTCTACGGTCAATCCCAGATTTTCGGCCACCCGGATGGTTTGGATCAGCGACTGAATACCAAGTCGGTTAGCAATGAAACCGGGCGTGTCTTTGCACAAAACGGTCGTTTTGCCCAGGTACAAATCGCCGTAGTTCATCAGGAAATCAATAACGGCAGGATCGGTATCGGGGCCGGGAATGATTTCGAGTAAACGCAGGTAACGTGGCGGATTGAAGAAGTGCGTTCCGCAGAAATTCCGTCGAAAGTCTTCGCTACGCCCTTCAGCCAGCAGGTGCATGGGTATGCCCGACGTGTTCGAGGTGATCAGCGTACCGGGCTTACGAAACTGCTCAACACGCTCGTAAACAGACCGTTTAATATCCAGTCGTTCCACAACAACCTCAATTATCCAGTCGAAAGTGGCAATGTCTTTCAGGTTATCATCGAAATTCCCCAGTTTAATACGGTCGGCGAATTTAGGGCTGTATAGCGAAGCAGGGCTGGCTTTCAGCATCGTCTGGAACGCATCCGTAACAATGCGGTTCCGAACCAGCGGACTGGCCGTTGTTAAGCCTTTAGCCTGTTCAAGCTCGCTGGGTTCTCTCGGTACGATGTCTAACAAGAGTACATCGACACCGATGTTGGCAAAGTGAGCCGCAATACGCGAACCCATAATGCCTGACCCCAGCACAGCCACGCGCCGAATCGTACGGTTTTTGGTTTGAGGGGTGCGCCCCTCCGATCTGGGTTTTTCTAAGGTAGCTTCCATGGTTTAGTTTGACTCATTGGAACGCGGATGTTGCGGTTGTAAATGGATAATGTAAAATGGATAATTCATAATTACTGATTATCAGACTATTTCTCATTGTTCATTTTACAGTATCCATTCGCTTATCTGCGTCAGCCGCGTTCTATTGCCTTTTTGATTTTAATTAATTCCTCAACATCATTTAAATCTTTGGGACGACCGATTGCCAGTTTTTCGGTAATCAAATCGTTTAGTTGAATCACTTTAAACAATACACCCTCAAAGGTCACGTCGATGGCTCGTTCGTAACAGGCATCAAAATCAACCTCGCTAAAAGCTTTGAGGGCGTAGCCCATATCGAGCGTGAACCCATATTTCCCTACGGCGACTGATGTCCATCCAAAAATTAGTGGGACATCTTTTAGATAAGCAGCGCCAGCCACCTCATTTTCTTCCAGCGCCAGAATCAGGTTGGCTTTTGTTTCTTCATCCGACTTCAGCCACAAATCCATATCCTGCGTGGTACGAACATGCCCGTGAACAACCCCCGCCATGCCGCCAACCAGTAAAAATTGAACGGAATGCTGGTTCAGACTCATCAGCAGATGAAGTACTTCATCATCAGCAATGTTCATCGGCTTCGGCGGGTTTTTGGGATTGGCGTGGTAGAGTTTGGATGCCATATTCATCAGCCGCGTAAACGCCTTCAGTCGGTGTTCTGCAGGATTGGCGAGGATGGCAGGCATGTGTCTATTAATCTAGTGGCAGTTCTTCCGGTTCAGTGGCTTTGATGCGGGCGTTTTCTTCTTCAACCATCCGGTTGATTTCTTTCATTACGTCCAGAAAGACAACCAGTTTATCGAGCGGAATTCGCTCCCGAATCATGTTGTTGAATTGAATAACACCATCGCGGGCCATCTCACGTTTGGCACGTCCTTCTTCGGTCAGGTAGATCCGAACAAAGCGCTTGTCGTTCCCGTCAACTTCCCGCCGAATCAGGCCGCGCTCTTCCAGATTTTTCAGCATTCTGACCAACGAACGGGGTTCCATCCCTAGTAGCGGTCCAATTTTGGTGGCCGGAGTCCCTTCTTCCAGATCAATATTAAGCAGCACATAGCCGATCGCCATCGTGATGTCGAAGCGGGCTGCATAGGCGTTATACATGCGCGAAATGGCATGCCAACCCCATTTTATGTGAAAATCAACCGTTTTCTCCTTTTTCATGATCGATGTCGTCCTGTTCTCATCAGGACGTAAATCTACCACTTTTTCACAAAAAATAGTATGCGTGCATACCAATCAAAACCGGGATTTAGCTGATTTTAGGATTTTCTGGATTTTGTTCTGCGCTTCTTTGAAGCGAATTGCTGAAACAAAATCCAGAAAATCCTAAAATCAGTTAAATCCCGGTTCTGACTTACTCCGCCACCAGCTTATCCACCAGCCGGTTGAATTCTTCTATGTATTGGTCGTAGTATTTGCCGGTGCCGGGGCCGGAGAAACCCGTGTGAATGTGGCGCACCTGTCCTTTTTTGTCGATGAAAATGGTGGTTGGGAAAGCGACAACCGCATTTAGATCGGGTAATGCTTTGGAGGCCTGTGCTTTGTCGTTCGTTCCAGCCAGCACTATAGGGTAATCAATCTTGAAGCGTTGTTTCATCCGCTCGATTTTTGGCCCCGAGATGCTCATTTCCGGCGACCGCTCGAACGACAAGCCGACGAGTTCAACGCCCCGACTCTTGTTCTTTTTATACCACGGACTCATGAAATTAGTCTCGTCCATGCAGTTCGGGCACCAGGAACCCATGATCTGCACAATGGTCACTTTATTTTTGAAACGGGCATCGGATAGGGAAACAATGTTTCCGTTTGGTTCAGGAAATGAGGCATTGAGCGTTTTTGAACCCGGTTTCAGATAGGTAAGCTTAGCCGGATCAGGCAATTCAGCCTTCGGATCGAAGTGAGCTACCCAGGCTTCGTAACCGGCAATACCAGCCCATAAACCACCTTTGAGGGTTTTGGTGGCCGGATCATGTTTGGCCTTAAACAAGTATACATGCGAACCATCGAAACAGGAAAGGAATAAACTGTCGCCAATAACACTTCCCGACAGATAGCGATAATCGCCGGTAGGCGTCAGGAACGTACCACTCAGGCGGCTACCTTTCTGATCGAATACCCCCACCGCGTTGACCGTATCGACTTTGCCAGTTTTGCTACCAAAATCAGTGGCCCATTTGCCGGTTAGGTTGGTCGTTGCCGAAGTAGCGGATTCTTCTTTAGGTGTAAAGCGATAACTTACACCATATTGGGCTTCAAAGGGCAACGTTTGGGGTGGCAACGCAACTCGCCGTCGGCGATATACCCCCCTTAGCGTATTACCGTCTATCTTTGCAACTAATTCCGATTCAAACAGGGCCATCGGTATTCGTAACGAGTCGCCCTCAATGGTGGCGGGGTCCATCGGAAGTCGTTCGTTGCCATTGAGCGCAAACACGGGGTAGGTCCTGGGGCTATTCGCTGCTGGCTTAATATCCAGCCCGAACGGTAAGTCGCCCCCGCGGGTTTTCAGAACAGCCCGGTATTGGCCGGGCTTAAACGGAACCGGCGATTGGCTGAAACAAACAACAGGCAACGATAGGAGCGTACTGACAACAAGAGGAAGGAGGTTCTTCATTTTTTTATGATTAAGACTGAATTCAGGTTGTACATGATAGCAGTGCATCAATGCCCAAATTAACGACTACTAAAGAAGGTTAGTTTCTAAATGACTCAATACCACGAACCTGTTTTATTACAAGCCTGCATTGATGGGCTGAATTTGCAACCCGGCGGCACCTACGTTGATATTACGTTTGGTGGCGGAGGGCATAGTCGCGAAATTCTTAACCAGTTGGAAGGCGGAAAATTATTCGGCTTCGACCAGGATGCCGATGCCCGCGCCAACGCCCAGGCCATTGGCGATTCACGCCTAACGTTCGTGGCCTCAAACTTCCGGAATATCAAACGCTATCTGCGACTCTATAAAGCGGAGCAAGTGGATGGTATTCTGGCCGACCTGGGAATTTCGTCGCACCAGATCGATACGCCCGAACGCGGTTTCTCCACCCGCTTCGATGCCGACCTCGACATGCGCATGAATCAAAACGCCGACCGCACCGCCCGGCAGGTTGTCAATGAGTATTCGGAACCGGAGTTGCATCGGATTCTGGGCATGTATGGTGAGATTACCAACGCCCGAACGGCTGCAGCCGCCCTCGTATCCGCCCGCTCGAATCGGCCACTTAAAACGGTAAACGACCTAAAGGCAGCACTGCAACGGTATGCACCACGCGGCAAAGAGAACAAATATTTTGCGCAGGTATTTCAGGCGCTACGCATTGAGGTAAATGAAGAATTGCAGGCGCTTGAAGAGTTTTTAGAGCAAGTACCCGACATTCTGAAACCGGGCGGACGACTGGTAGTCATGTCCTATCATTCACTCGAAGATCGGTTGGTGAAGAATTTCATCAACAAGGGTAAATTTCAGGGTGAAGTCGAGAAGGATTTGTTTGGGAACGACCTCAAACCGTTGCAATCCTTAACCCGCAAACCTGTTGAAGCCACGCCCGAGGAAATTGCCCGAAACCCCCGCGCCCGAAGTGCCAAACTGCGCATTGCTGAGAAGATTTAAGCAGGCATTTTTTTATTGGCTACCGACTCAGTAGTTTTGAAACCCATTACCCGGATTCGTTTACTTATTTACGCTTATGTTAGCCAAAACTTTTGGTGGAGCCGTTTATGGTGTTAATGCCAGTTTGATTACCATTGAAGTCGTTGTTGCTCAGGGTCTGCATTTTCATTTGGTCGGCCTGCCCGACAGTGCCGTAAAAGAAAGCGAGCAGCGCGTTGAAGCCTCATTGAAGTTCTTCGGTTACCGAATGCCCCGCCAGAAAGTGGTGGTTAACCTCGCTCCTGCCGACATTCGGAAAGAAGGGTCCGCCTACGATCTGCCGATTGGACTTTGCGTTCTGCAAGCCTCCGAACAAATCACAACTACCCGTAGCCTGGAAGAGTACGTCATTATGGGTGAGCTGGCTCTCGATGGTACACTGCGGCCAATCAAAGGCGTATTACCCATCGCCATCGAAGCGCGTAAACAAGGATATAAGGGTTTTGTCCTCCCTGTCGAAAACGCTCAGGAAGCGGCTATCGTCAATAATCTGGATGTTATTGGCGTAAAAACCATGCAGGATGCGATCGAGTTTTTCGAAGGCAAGAAAGACATCGAACCATTGGTTAGCGATACCCGAGACCTCTTCATGAGCCAGATTAACGCCTACGAAGTCGATTTCTCGCATGTGCAGGGTCAGGAGAATATTAAGCGGGCGATGGAAATTGCGGCTGCGGGTGGCCATAATGTGATTATGATTGGGCCACCGGGGGCAGGTAAAACCATGTTAGCCAAACGATTGCCAACCATTTTGCCGCCCTTATCTTTACAGGAAGCACTGGAGACAACCAAGATCCATTCGGTAGCCGGTAAGCTCGGAGCCCGCGCTACCCTGATTGCAACCCGACCGTACCGAAGTCCACACCACACGATTTCAGATGCCGCATTAGTTGGTGGAGGTAGTTTCCCGCAACCGGGCGAGATTTCATTAGCGCACAATGGGGTGTTATTCTTAGACGAATTACCTGAGTTTAAACGCTCAGCGCTAGAGGTTATGCGCCAGCCGCTCGAAGATCGAAAAGTGAGTATCTCACGGGCGAAATGGGCCGTTGAGTTCCCCGCCAGTTTTATGCTTATTGCCAGCATGAACCCCTGTCCCTGCGGCTACTACAATCACCCCGAAAAAGAGTGCGTTTGTGGCGCAGGTGTCGTTCAGAAATACCTGGCCAAAATCAGCGGCCCACTCCTCGACCGGATTGATCTGCACGTTGAAGTTACGCCTGTTTCCTTCGATCAGATGACGGGCAACCGACCGGCCGAGCCCAGCGAAGTAATCCGCGAGCGAGTCATTAAGGCGCGTGAACGACAAACCACACGCTTTGTAGGCCAGGAGGGTATTTACAGCAACGCCATGATGCCTTCGCAGATGGTAAAAGAGGTTTGCGTGATCAGCGATGCGGGTCGGGCCTTACTCCGGACGGCGATGGAACGATTGGGGCTCTCTGCCCGTGCGTACGACCGTATCCTGAAAGTGTCCCGCACGATTGCCGACCTAGCAGGCTCCGACGAAATCAAGATTGAACACCTCGCCGAAGCCATTCAATACCGAAGTCTGGATCGGGAGAATTGGGCAGGGTAATAATTTACTGATTGACTCTGTTCACCGTTCAACCACACCACCCAACGGTCTGTCAGTCTGGGCAATAAGTATAACTCCTTCATAAAGCCGTTACAATTCAACAACTATGTCGTCTTAGCAGCACGGAATCTCAAGAAATAGGGGCTATTCCCATCCGTCCTACCGTTAATGACTACTTACTTAGTTAAAAAGCATTCCTATTGGGTAATGCTGAGTGCGTTGATCGGGATCACATGCCTGCAATGTCGTACCAATGAATTAGTGCCTGGTTCCAATCCATTGCTGGCGATTACGTTCAACAACGTTTCAGTTGTATCGAATACCCCTGACCCAGCCACGCATATCTGGACGATTAAAGTCCCTTACCTGACTAATCTCAAACAACTTAAGCCTACTCTAACCCTGGTTGATGGGGCCACCGTAGTACCCCGCTCAGGTGAAGTTCAGGATTTCTCAAAAACGGTTCTCTATACCGTAACCGAGCAGAATGGAGCCAAAACAGTCTATCAACTAAACGTTCAGCCAGAAAAACAGCCTGCTCCCCAACTGACGGGTCTTTCAACAGATACGCTGGAAGCAGGCGAATCTGTTCGATTAACGGGGCATCATTTTGGCACCTTCGGACTGGATATCCGTGTCGTTCTGACTAGCCCGACAAATCAGACAACCGTGCTCTCCACAACCTTAGTTGACTCTACACAGGCGCAGGCCCAACTGCCGTTCACAGTACTGCCCGGTCGATATGGTGTGCAGGTGTGGGTGCGTGATGTTCCGTCATCGGATGCGATTTCCCTTCAGGTACGCTATCCCAGTCCGCAACTCCTACAGCTTGATCAACATCATCTACGGGCTGGCGATACGCTGAGTGTTACGGGCCTTTATATTCAGCCAGCTACCTATCAGTATGCGATGCAAGTGAGTAACGACAGCCAGCATTGGCAGCTAAACGCTATACAGGCTACAACGACCGGGTTTTCGGCGAGATTAGACCCTAACTTACCCGCAGGACGCTATAGGATACAGCTACTTAATCGTTCAGAAAATAAACTGAGTCGGGATACCTCTTTTGCGGTTCAGGTGTATGAGCGCGCCAAACCATTTATTACGGGCATTATTTCGCCCAAAGCCAGTTATACTCCGGGCGAAACCATTTTTGTAAAAACGGCTAATTTCAGCACCGTTACGGCTCGCTTTTATCAACTTCAACTAACCGGTTCTACCCGCAGCTACACCGTAAATGGCATTTACGATTCAACAAAGCAAACCCTGATGCTAGCCCTTCCGTCAACAGGGCAAAAAGGAAGCTATACACTGGCGGCACGATTATTGGATGCTACGGGTCAACTTGTTTATAGTTTTGACACCGATTTGCAACTCGTATTTCCCTAAAATAGACCAAGCTAATGTTATTACGGGTACTCATTTTCAGCCTAGCGACGCTGATCAACACCTCCGGACTTATCTATGCGCAACCAGCTACGACTAAGTCGGGCATTCACTTTCTATCGGGTCCATTTGCCTCAGCCACAGCAGCCGCTAAGGCAGCCCATAAGCCTCTTTTTGTAGAAGTCTATTTAACAGGTTGTCCGCATTGCGAAGCGCTGGCCCCAATATTGACCGAAAAACCAGTCGGCGATTTCTTCAACGCAAATTTTATCAGTTGGAAAGTAGAGGCTAATGCGCCGGAGTCGGTGGCCCTTCAAAAAACCAAAGACATCACCTATCCAGAGTTCCCCTTATTTCTCTTCTTTGATGCCGAAGGCAATCTGCTTCATGTAGGTATGCCCGCCGAACAGACCACCAAAACTGCGTTTATTGAGGAAGTTATTTCTGCGGGTCGCACGGCGCTTAACCCAGCTCAACGCACATCGAGCTACCCAAGCCGGTTCGAAGCAGGTGATCGGGAGTTAGCGTTTTTAATCAATTATGGGAAATATTGTAAAGTCCGAAAAGACAACCAACGGCTCCACGAGATCAGCGATGCGTTAGGCAAGACCCTACAACTACCCGACCAGATCAAAAGCCCGGTTGGTTTCTATTGTTTGCAACGGCTGATTGATGACATTGATAACCCGACCGCCGTTTATTTCTTTTCTCACCTAAGCGAATTCACTGCTACCCATCCGGTTAAAGATGTGAAAGAAGCGGGCGAAGGCATCATTTTTCGCTCGTTATACGGAGCCAGGGGCGATCAGTACCCGGCCCAGAAAATTGTGCAGATGCGCGCCTACATGGTTGGCCTGGGTGTACCCGCCAACGAAGCAGCCTCACGCACATTACTGAAAGAGTTGGATGCGCACCTACGTGCAAATAGCACGCAAGGTGCCGTGCAACGCTTCAATGAGTATCGCCGGGAGAATGCAGCTATTGGGGTAGCTGATTATGCCTACCTGATGCATTATTTCAATGAGAAAGCTACTGACAAAACTTACCTCCCCGAGATGCCGGTCTGGGCAACCGATGGTCTAAAAACCGTAAAGCCTGACCAACAAAACACCAAACAGACTGCTGATATCCATTACGAATTAGCCATAGCGTATCAGAAAATGGAGCAGAAGGCCGAGGCTCTTCGCAGTGCTCAGCGGAGACTAAGCATTGCGAAGGAAGCCCATATTGACACGCAGCGTTA
The DNA here is from genome assembly GCF_054776855.1 of Spirosoma migulaei. Taxonomy (NCBI): domain Bacteria; kingdom Pseudomonadati; phylum Bacteroidota; class Cytophagia; order Cytophagales; family Cytophagaceae; genus Spirosoma; species Spirosoma migulaei. Next base: position 657,448 of record NZ_BAAHBG010000010.1, read on the forward strand.
TCAGAATCAGGTTAGCCAGTTAAAATAATAGAGCGTTTTATCTTTAGGGCCTAACAGTATAGGTAGTGCTACTACTGCCACACTCATTAGAACAGGTAGCTTCATATTGCCCATAATCACTTGCTCTAATATCAATATAGCTTGGATTACTACTGGTAAGATTGATTACTCTTCCGTTTTCCATTCGGGTCCATTTGATTCCGTTTGTGCATCCATCTATACTTCTTATTTGTAAGCGAGTTGAGGTTGGGGGGGCGGGAGGCATGATCTCAATTTTTGGGACGTTGTTAGAAATTATTATATCTGATTGAACAGTCTTTCCTTCGAGTGTGCAATAGGCAGTATATTTTCCAGCTGTGTAAACCGTAATCGATTGGGTTGTTTTCCCTGTACTCCAAGACAGTGTGCCGTTACAATTGGTAACGGATAAGGTGAGTCCTGAATCCTTATTCTCACAAACAGTTGTTCCTAGAGACGAGATCGCGGGAGTAACGGGTTCCTGGCTCGGCTTCCTAATCGTAACTGATTTGCTGACAGAAGCAGTGCATCCCTGCTGAGAATAATCACTATATGCCGTAACTGAATATGTGTTATCTGTAGACACACTAATGCTGGCATCAGTCGCACCCGTACTCCATTTATAACTTTTTACTCCTGACGAACTAGCTGTCAGCGTAACCGTAGATCCATTTGCATTCTCATTTATGACTAAGTTAGCTGGTGCTCTTCCCGACGATATTCCGAAAGTGGTTCGACTTACATCTCCTCTTCCAGCTTTAGCGCAAATAGCAGCATACTCCTTATCTGGCACCAAGCCATCAGTTGTATAGAGTTCTCCATTTTGCACTAGTAATACTCTTACCGATCCTCCCTCACACCCTGCAAAGCTTCGGGGCGTAGACGACTCTCCGTTGCAAAGTACCTGTTGGCCTGTGTATGTGAGTATATCTATAGTATCCTCGGTTTTGACCCGCACAATCTGGCCACCCTCCCCACTCTGACACCCTCCGTTATCACTCTGACACCGGGCGGCATAATAGGTATCTCCCGTAGGCGACAGGTTCGAGCTGCCATCAGTGCCCTGGGTCCACACCACACTACTGCCCGGTGGACAGGAGGCACTCACATTCACTGAAGCTCCCTTATTGATGGTTATCTCCTGAGCCTGGCCATTGAGATAAACCACAGGTGCGGATGGAGGTGTACACTCGTCAGTCTTGACCCGCACAACCTGACCTCCTTCCTCACCCAGACACCCTCCTTTATCATTTTTACATTTGGTCGCATAGTACGTGTCTCCTGTGGGGGAGAGATTCGATCCATTTCCATCGGTACCTCGGGTCCACACCACACTACTGCCCGGTGGACAGGAAGCGCTTACTTGTACCGACTCCCCTTTGGTAATGGTGATATCCTGATTCCGCCCATTGATATAAACTACAGGTTTACCAGGTGGTATACAATCATCAGGATTGTCTTTGACCCAGACCACTCGTCCACCCTCTTCGCTCAGACATGCATCCTGCTTACACTTGGCCGCATAGTAAGTGTTGCCTGTAGGTGACAGGTTAGACCCATTTCCGTCAGTCCCCTGCGTCCAAACCACATTACTGCCCGATGGACAAGAAGCACTCACCTGCACTGACTCTCCTTTGATGATGGTCACGTCCTGATTCTGCCCGTTGAGGTACACAACCGGTTTGCCCGGTTGTGTACAGTCTGGGCCCGGGGGGGCTACCTTGTCCTTGACCCAGACCACACGCCCGCCCTCTTCACTCTGGCAACCCCCATTATCATTTTTACACTTGGCCGCATAATAGGTGTTGCCCGTGGGCGATAAGTTAGAGCCATTGCCATCAGTGCCCTGGGTCCATACCACACTACTGCCTGGTGGACAGGAAGCACTCACCTGCACTGACTCCCCTTTGGTGATAGTCACATCCTGGCCCTGCCCGTTGAGGTACACCACCGGTTTGCCAGGGGGTGCACATTCTGGGCCCGGGGGGGCTACCTTATCATTGACCCAGACCACACGCCCGCCCTCCTCACTCTGGCAATCTCCATTATCACTTTTACATTTGGCTGCATAATAGGTGTTACCCGTGGGGGCCAGATTCGACCCGTTTCCATCAGTGCCTTGGGTCCACATCAAACTGCTACCCGGTGGACAGGAGGCACTCACCTGCACCGACTCCCCTTTTGTGATGGTCACATCCTGGCCCTGCCCGTTGAGGAAAACAATCGGTTTGCCGGGTGTTGAGCAAGGAATGACAACAGGCTTGACAAATACAGTCACGGTTAAATAGGACGCCCCGCTTTCAATACCGCCTGACGAGCATTTAGCCGTATAGGTCGTTGCATCGGTTTGCGTATAGCTTCCTCCCGAAAAGGTCGATGGAGTGACCCAGATTAGTGTACCAATTCGGCAGTAGCCACTTACGTTACTGTTCGACCCGCGCTCGATGTTTGTGCTGGAAGCCGTCAGAATAGGCTTATCGGGTGTTATACCCGTAGCGCGGGAAGCAACTTCGGAATACCCATTATCATACCGGTTATGGGATATGATCCGATAATAATACGTGGCCCCTTCGGCCAAATTATAATCAATAAATGAGGTGACATTAGCCCCCACATCACCGACACGAACAGAATTGCTGAATGCTGGTGACGTATCCCGATAGACCCAAAATCCATCCTCATTATCTGAATTATCCCGCCAGTTGACGGTGAGGTAATTCGTACCGACGGAGCCAAACGTAACAGGTGAAGGCCCAGCCGGAGGGAAATAAAGTACGTTAATGCCAATGCTACTATGGCTTTGTGTCTGGCACCCAGTCCCCGGATTTTTGCAGTAGGCAGAATAGGTCGTCGAGGAAGCCAACTTAACCGTGGCCTGGGGCAGATTGTCCCAGACAATACTGTTATTATCTAAACAGGAGCCGCTGATCGTTACGCTATTATTCCGGTCGATGGTGTTATTGGTGGCACTTGACCAGAGCGAAGGGGCTTTGGGCTCCGGATAAACCGTCAGCGAAAGGGGTTTCTCTGGACTCAGGCAGGTGTTTAAATTGCAACGCACGGTATAGGCAAAAGTAGCTGTGGCTGCCTGGCCCGGAAAATAAGCCGTTTGCTGATTGGAACTTAGCTCTCGAAACGTAGTATTATCAGGCGTTTGCCATTCCAGTTTACCCACGCACTGATCCGCCCTCAGCGATGCATTTTGGTACGTACAAAACGCCAGGCTAGTACTCGTCAGCGTAGGCTGTGGAAGCGACTCATAAACGGTTATCGTCAAATCGTCCGAATCTTCATTGATGCAGTACTTATCGAAGCAATTGATCTTGTAGGTGGTAGTAGCTTTAGGATTAATTGTAACCGTGCCTTTGTCGGCCTCGCCAGTCGACCACTTGCTGCTAATAGACTCGCAGTTACTCACCGTAAGTGTAGTCGGGTAATTTACGCAAATGCTATTGTTGTAAGCGGGTGTGCTCAGGCGAGGCTTAGCGGGTAAAGCCGTCTGAAACACAAAGCTTTCGTTCTGGATCGATAAACTCAGGGTGGAGCCTGTCGATAAAGTCAACCCATTATTCTTGAACCGATCCGTGGCACTTTCTTTAATGAGCACCTGGTAAAGCCGATCCTGTTCGGTATAAACAACGTTATAATACAGTTCTTTGGCTTTTTCGGCACCCGTTCCGCACGTACCGAGTCGGAATCGACCCGACATACTAATACTGGCCGATGCCCCACAGCTAAAGTTAGCCGTTACCTGATCCAGCGATAAGTCAAATTTGTTAATCTCGTCCGTATAACCCTCTTCCAGAGCAAAAACCTTGTCGGCTGTCACCGTCCCTATGACCCCATTGGGTGATAAAAACAGATTCGTTCCCTGCCCCATCAACGTGTGTGGATTACGGAGTTTAAAGAGTTTAGGTAACCGAATGGCAAAGGCATCGAATTGAATTCCCTGCCAGCTGTCCCCCAAACTTCCTCCGCCACAGTCGGGCAGGTTGGCGGGACTTTGATAGGTGCTTAAGTCAAGAAGGGCATTCGTTTTATCGGTCGGATGGAACCCAATATCATCCGCATTGGCCGAATGAAATCCGCGCGAAGCCGTAACCGGAAAGTACATATCCTGCCAGTCGAAGACATCTTTAGTTCCCCAGAAGAATAGCAGTGGTTTACCATCAGTAAGCGACTGGCCTGCCGGGTCTTCCCGCTCCACCAGATCGTAAACTTTGAGAAAGCCCGACAAGGAGAACTTTTTAAACTCGCCACAGGTGAAACTTAGTTTAGTGTCTTTGCCCAGGCCCACCCAGGCCTTCCCCTGAAAGGCAGGCACTGGAAACTCCACGAATTTAGTTTGGCCGCCCAGTTTTCCAGCTGGGTCATCCAGCTCATTGCTCTTGGCATCACTCAACAGGCTTTCCAGAATGGGCAAATCGCCATTGAACCCACTCTTGCCCGATACGGCAATATCGTTAGCACCAAAATACAGACTGGTACTGGTTGTTGAACCCGGCAAGTAGAACCGACAGCCCATGGAGAGCACCGAACCCGTGGGGGTAAAACTCATAGAAAGCACCGTGATGTCGTAATTCCAGTTGCCAATGGTCGACCGAAATGTAACGGGTAAGCTAGCTACTTCCTGTAAGGCAGCGGGAATAGTAATGCCACCGGGTGTAATGTTGATGACACGCCCCTGACTTTGCGCTTCACTGGCTGCGGCATCAATCTGAGCCTGGGTAGGCTGGCTGACTGGGGCCAATATGGGTCGATTAGTAGGATTAACTATAGCGGATACTGCCCCAGTTGGCTTGACTATAGATAAAAGCCCAATTATTAAAACCAGTTGTAGTAGTCTCGTCATAGTAAACTTATTCGGCGGATGGCTGTAAAGCAGTTGAACCAGTCAAAAGAGAATCAGAGGGAATCTAATCCTACAAATAAGTTATTAGACGAAAGAGATGACTATTTAGTACACAAATAGTCAACATAATTATAATAATTTTTATTGTGGTTTGATTTTAAAGACATTACACTATCTAATAAGAACGCGACCCTTCAAGTAATTGGGTATGCGACCTATAAGAAAATGAAGAAAGCCATTCACCAAATCTTGCAAAGAAGCGGCTTTAACACCATCACAGAGTACAGCTTAGCTACACATATAACTATTTAATATTTTTTATATATTAATAAATATAATTTAATTTTGCAAAAATAACTAAAAATGGAGTCTTACGATTCATCTGCTCTCAACGAAATAGAGCCCCCACCATTACCTGTAGACAATCATCAGTTACTTACACCCGGCCTATTATTTGAGATAGACCAAATTGCCTTGATTCTTCGTATCAGCGCACGATTAGGAATAATTGCTATGGTTATAAGTATACTCTTCTGCTTAGCTGTGTTCGTCATCCATGATGCTATGCAGTCTGATGTAATTGGCAACGCAGTATCTCAATTTAATATATCAGCTAGTGGTGCTCTCCTAAAAAATATTGACCCGGATGCGGCTACGAATCGATACTTCTACTTCTTCGCAAACCGCGGTGGGCTTTTAGTTCTTAGCTCGTTGATCCCGATTGCTATTCTGATTGTACCCTACCTTCATAGTCTACGGTTTTCATTATTAATAAATAAGGCGTATAAAACAGCTGATAGTCAATCGTTCAACAGGTCTATCCGTCACTTGGTTAAACATTATGACTTTTATCAGATAGCCTCTGCCCTACTGGCCTTTGTGGGTCTGATTTTGGCGGTGAGAATCCTGGACTTTTTGGCCGAATTAAAATAGATCGATGCTTAATGAAACTTATTGACCAACGAGATTACCTCCGATTGTCCCAGGAATTATCGATTACTGAAGATTTTGATCAATTCATATTGACTCTTGGCAAAGCAGCCATACGCCTGGGCTTTGTAGGCTTGTTCCTAAATACGGCTATTGGCTATTCACTGATTCGGTTTGCCGACCTAACATATAAAACTCGATTTGACGGCACCCTCCTATGGCTATTCACAATTCCGGTTCATTCAGACTATAGTTGGTTCGTCGTTTGGGTTGGCTTTTGCGCAGGGTTCATTCCGTCTTTAATCCTGCTTCGTTCAGGATTGAGTTTAAGGTTGTATTGGAAAACTCAATCGAGTCAAAAACTTGAGGAGGGTATAAGGACACTCAAGTACAACCTCCTGTACAACTTGGTCTGTAATGTGTTCATTGTCATAGGAATCGTGCTTTTTTCGATCAACTACCTTGTTTTCCTTTTATAGTTATAGCATTATGAGTTTGTTTACCAAAATTCAGCGATTCACTGCAGGCGGCTTTGGTTTAGCCGCCATTTTTCTATTATTGCCTTTCCTAACAATCTCCTGTGATAACCAAAAGATCATCACCTTGGGTGGCATTGACCTTCTAATAGGTGTTGAGGTTAAAACAATTCGTGAGTTAGATGAAAAAACATTTATCAACCTGGAGAAATTACTGATGAGGACTCCCGATAATGAGGTTGAACGTGCTGGTTTTGACGTGAAAGATGCAATTAAGCCAGTTCCCGCAGATCCATCGGATCATTCTCCAGCCAATCGGTATGCTATCATTTTGATGGTTACCTGTCTATTAGGTATTGGGATCATCTTATTAAATGATTACACAACCTCGCAATATATTGGTACACTTCTAAGTCTTATTGCACTAATTGCTACACTACTCACTCCTCAGCAATTTACACAGCTTGCTTCAGCTACCTATTTAACTGGTGCCTTGGTTGTTAAACGCGAAATTGGTTTTTACCTGGTGTTACTATGTTTATGCTGCACCCTGGGCATGAATTTATTCGCATTGTTCAGAGATCAATTCATGTATGAAGATGCTGAACTTATCTAACTGATGGTACAACTGTTATTACACCAGCGCATTAGTACTACTGCTTATTTAATAGGACTGCTTGGTTTTGTTCTTCCTTTTCTCTCGGTTTCCTGTCAAAATACACGAGTCATCAAACTGACAGGCGTAGAATTGATAACGGGCTTGTCTGCCGAACAAGTAAACAATAAAGTCAGTAAGCATCCTTTTTGGGGGCCTATTTTTAAGGAATGGAAGAAAAACCAGCCTTCACCTAGGCAAGTACAGCCAATCAATAAAGAGCCGTTCACTGCACCGATTATTAGGCAGATAACTAGCCAGCAATTTTTCACACCCAACAATCACCCTTCTCCAGAACCGTCCAAAACTGTTTTAGAAGAAGGATTTCCTCCAAACATAGTCACCCTTTTGTCGTGTTTATTGGGCTTGGTTGGGTTTGGAGCAACATTCCTTAAGAATTATAAAGCTGGAGCCACAGTCGCCATTTTATCGTCAATCTTTGGGCTTGTCGCGATCTGGATGTTAGTTTATTATGCAGAAGAGTTAACCAGTGACAGCAGCCTACTTGCAGGTGTTGGTATATTAAAAATAAAGAAAGAGGTTGGATTTTGGGTTACTCATATAGCCTACCTAGGAGCAGGTATCAATAGTTTCTACCTACTGACTTTAACTAGACGACAATTGACCGAAAGTCCATCAATTTGAACGGGATCTGTTCTTACCCCCTTTTTGGGTACAGCTACTGGCTCCGGCATCCAGACAGAACTGTACTTGACTCAGAATCTGACGATCATCCAGATCAGTTACCCAATCCTTTTTGAGTTTCTGGTAAACCGCACTATTCGTATCCTTGAGGTCTTCTAATATCTGATTCTCAAAGTCCTTGCCATCCTGCAAATAGTTGTTCTTACTGCTAATTCGGGTGCTACGGGCAATCCATCTCTCGGATTTCTGCCGAATGGCATCGGTCGGATCATAATACTGCCTCAGTACCTCGCCCATCTAGATTGATGATGAAGGCTTGCAGGGGCGAGTAGCTGGTGTGAACCAATGAGCCATAGATATGATCCAGGATGGCTCCCTCCCCATCGGCCGAAACGGCACAGCCCACCGGCACCCAGCCAGAGGTCAGGTTTCCTTCAGCCAGTAAGGTCAGTAGCTTTTTACGCGTGTCCAGATCCAGGCGGGCATTCAACAAGTCCCGATCCGAGTTTTTCAGGCTGCTGTTGTAGACACAGCTATACACCTTGCAAATTGGATCAGCACCGGCCCCTGGCGGAGTGGCCACCGAGCAGACGTAGGCCGGATTGTTGACAATGCCCACTAATGCGGCCAGCCGATCATCACTTTGTTTTTTGTAGGTCTGCAACTGAGCCAGATGGCGGGCCATATCGTAGAGGAACGGTGAGCCATTGCCTTCAACAGTCTGGAAGTGCAGACCAATCCAGTCTATCGCAACGGTAATGACACCTCGATCAGCTCACCAATTTTACCCATTTCAGGATTAAACTCTCGACCTTCAAAATAAAAGGCTCCTGTATTATCGTATTCTATCGTATCCTGAATGCCTACGAGCATTGTTTGAGTACCATCAGTTCTTTTTTTATTAGCAACCCCTACAAACCGTCCCTGTACAGTTGCGTTTCCTTGATGATAGCGTATCACTTCCTGGCTGACCATGTAGGGAGCACAAACGATTTTATGAATTTGGCCTTCCAAAGTATACACTACTAGATTGCACGGCTCAGGGAATGGTGTGTTTTCTTGAAACAGTAACACTAAGTACTGACCATCAAAACTCACTACATCACGAATTAAGGTACCCTTGTCAAACTTTACGCTTCTTTTTTTTTGGTTATATGCCCATTCTATTCGTTCCCAATTAGATCTATAACCAGCAGGATTTTTAGCTGCATCATCCCAAGAATGTATTTCAATAGTAGAATACTCTATCCCATTCTCTACTGCAATTTTTTGTAGATTCATAAGCTTTTTCTTGCAAGTTCTTAAAGCTTTTTTACGTAAGCTCGTATTCCATTAAGCACCGGTTGTTCAACAAAATACCCTTTCCAAGTAGGGGAGTAATTAACTTTATCCAACAACTGAATTTGAATCTCTCCTCCTGAATAGGCGTGACCATTAGAAGGGCTAGTTAGCGGTCCTGCCACACCTACACGAGCTTTGATGGGCTGTTTAACTATATATTCCCGGATTACAAGTGACTGGCTTTCAGGCTTAAATTCAGGTAATAGTGAAAACGCTTCTCTAGCCTCAGACTCATTAGCAAACAATTGCTGGCCCATCCATGCCCCGGGTCCGTCAAGCTTACCCACTGCTGTGGCATCTAAAAACTCAACACAATATAATTTATCCCCAACATCATATCCCACATCTTCCACCGTCGTTCCAAATTTATACGGTGGGTATTGACCTGTTGGTGCAAAGTCGATATTAATAGCCTCTGAACTCATCTTTCGCCCTTTCACCCAGGAATTGGCTTTCAGCAGGCTCAGTTCGTTGCTTAAGAAATCAATCTCATCAATAAACTCGGCAAACTGTTCTGGATGCGCATCCAGTTGTGCCTTGAGCTTGCCCGCCGTTTGCAGAACATTATAAGCTCATATTTTATATTAGTTGGCCTTATACAGCCCCATCTTGCAGCACTTCACCAAATTCACCGGTTTCAAGGTTAATTTCCCGAACCTCGAAAAAATCTCCATATATATTTTGATACCCTGGTGGAAACATTATCGCAATTCCAATCACTTTTTCTGTTTTACTATTTATGAACCAACTAGGATATAAACCTCCAAAATAACTCCCTTTAATTACTCTATCATATTTAGAAGCCAAATTTCCTATTAAAATAGGTGGCGTCAGAATCTTATAAACACTTCCGTTAGCAAAATAAATAACTGCATTTGAAGGGGCAGCATAGAATTTATTTCTTTCATAAACTACCAAAATTTTCTCATGTTTTTCATCGGGGACTGCCCTCAATAGAGTGCCTTTAGAAAATACTATTTCGACGATTTTTCCTTCATATACCCATTGAATTACTTCCCAATTAGAAGAATTTCTTGCAGGATTTTTGTCGTTTTTATCTTCAAAGTTAATATCAATAAATCTGTATCTTACTCCATTGACTATTGCAACCTCTGTAAAGTCTTTCATTCTCATTTTAATTCGTTTATGTATTCTCGTACTTTATCTGCATTTTCATCTTGCTTAATAAAATAATCTGTCCAGTTCTTTTTTACTTCGTCAGGTATTTCGAACTGAATAGCTACGCCTTGATAAGTTCGTTCAATAGTCTTGTCATATTGAGGGCCAATCAGGCTTCTGCGATACACAAAATCTTTCCTGATTGTGTACTTCCTTAAAACTAAATCATGAGACTTTTTAAAATCCCATATCAAGGCCAATTGCTCTCTGGCTTCAGCTTCTGTGGAAAATATCTTATCGGCCAGGAAATTACCTGGCCCAGGCTGGGTTCGATATTCAATACAATACATCTCTTGTGCAGCGACTGCCTTTAAATCCTCTACCAGTGTATGAGGTTTATGAGGTGGTAAGCCCTACCTTTCTGCAAAAGCATAATTTACCGCATCCGCGTCTATTTTTCTGCCCTCTAGAAAGGGGTTAGCTTTGACTAAGCGTACTTGCTCTTCAAAAGCATCAATCTCATCCAAAAATTCAGCGTACTGCTCGGGATGCTGATTTAGTTGAGTCTTGAGTTTGCTCGCTGTCTGTTGGGCATTATCAGAAAGTCGGACATCAAATCGCGCTAGCTCACTCTCTACATACGTCTGCTTAAAGATCGCCTTCAAGCCTACACTACTCAAGCGGCCAATGCCCCAACACAACGACAGCTTGCTCCAGTTAGCAGCCAGAGCAGGATACACATTGGCCACCTCGTTCTTGAAAGCCGTGCTCAGCACAATATCTCCCATCCCTAAACCTAGATCAATGGCCCCCACCACAAAACCTGCCGTTGAACCACTTTCCACTGCGGCCGCGATTTCCCCCACTCCCACTAAACTTAACCCTGCCATCACGTCCACTTCGGCGCTGGTTTTCCATTTGTTGATCGTCGATTGGTGAAATAACGAATACACGTATAGGGCGGGTAACACATACGCTTCGCCCTTCGCAAAGCCAGACCCACTTACTTGAAAGTCGTTTTCAAACGAGACCAGCAGATACTCATACGGGTTGGTCGTAACCTTGTAGGTGGAATTACTACCCGTAATGAACTGGCGGGCTGATAAACTTACCTGCCCATCAGATCCCAACGATTGGCTATTGATGGTACCCAACCAGTTATCATTGAGGTGAATGAAGCGTTTCTGAGCCACCGCCGTTTGGAGATCAAAGGGTTGTGTCCGGGGCCTGGAAGCTATCGCCAGTTGCGAAATGACGGCAATCAGGTTGGCAAAATTAGCGTTGGTCAGGTTGTCAATCTTCTGACAAAAGGTCGTTAACAGGGTTGAGTTGGCAGGTCCTTGATTGGGCTGAATCAGATAATCCAGAATGGCCTTTCGGTCGCCGAAAAAGTTGCCTGGCTCGTTTTAATCAGCGAAATAACTGTTCCTTCGCCATCAGCGGCAAAGCTGCACCCACCCGGCAGGGTGCCTGAGGTGAGGTTATATTGCGCCAGTAGCCTCAGCAGTTTTTTACGGGTATCCAGATCCAGGCGGGCATTCAACAGGTCCCGATCTGAGTTTTTCAGGCTGCTGTTGTAGACACAGCTATACACCTTGCAAATTAGATCGGCACCGGCCTCTGGCGGAGTGGCAACTGGACAGACATAAGCCGGATTGTTGACAATGCCCACTAATGCGGCCTGCCGATCATCGCTTTGCTGAATATTACTTCACAAATCCTCGTTGGTTATCTTCCCCTAGCCAAGGAGGGAGCGTTTTATATTGTAAGTAATAGGAATCAATGGCATCTAAATAATCATCATCTGTAGAAGTAATATAAGGTAGTTCCTGTGCATATTTTTGAAGATTGGCAGATAACGTATCTCCTAGACCTATTCGATACATAATCGGATGGCGCTCTTGATCGATAGAAAAGCCTCTTTCAAGTATCCTAATAGAATACTCATAGGGATTGTGAACATTTAACTTTTTAATTTTAGGGTCTTCTGAAACAAGATACCATCCAAGAAACATTTTAATATATGTATAGCCATAATGGCCATATATAAAACTTTTATTTTTCCAATTGCTTTCAATTATATCCAACACATCACTTTCAATAAAAATATTGTTAAATATTCTATCCAATATATTAAAGTTAAAAGCCTCTTCGTTTAACTCTTCGTTTAATTTGACATTTATTTCATATAGCATTCTTAAGTTTTCTTTTAAAAGTAATTTCTCACTTATTAGCGAAATTTTTTGTCGATCTGGGTTAGGCAATCCATTAACACGGTCAAAGGCAGTCTTATTATAGCTTATTTTCATTTCACTTTCGTTAAAATTTCATTAACAATTGGATCAAGCCTTGTAAAGTTTCCATTAAAGGGACTAGGTTCCTGATTAAATAACAGTCTACTCTTCCAAATGTATTCTGGGTTGCCTGACTTATCACCGATTGTTAAGTCATGAGCGCCAAAACTATAGGCATTCGCATCTGTGTTACCTAATAACCCCCTATAAGAAATCCCCTCTTTCATTAACTTACTTTCAACGTACTCGTGGGCTATTATGCGAATAAAATCAGCTTGAGCTTCTGCTTTAGGCTTTGTAAACTTAAAACCTTCCATAATATAAGTAACGTCTTTAGTAAAGCCATGTTCAGCAGCCGCTTTCCAGAGCGCAATGTCTTCAGCCGTTCGCTCAAACCGACCTACCGTTAAGCTACCCTCTAAAGGCACTAAATGCTCACCCACAAAGAAATGCTGCTTGACCTCACTAACTATACTTTGAGGAATGCTCAAATTCGTCGCTATCTTAGCCAAGTCGGTATTGTCTCCAGCAATAGCTATAGCATCATCCAATACTTTTAAATCTGGGATACTACCCGCTTCTACTACATAGTTATATCCTTTGTATGTGTAGGGTGTCGATAAACTCTTACCCAACAAAGCAGCGACTTGTTGATACCGGGCTTGTTTGAGTAAAGTCTGGGCCTGAATTTGGCTAGTCCATATATCGGCATTGGCGCCAATAAGTGCTTTCCCTTCATCGGTATGAATCAGCCAAGTATCAATTGAAGCCGTATGCCCATCCAGAATCGTTAAGGCTTGATCACTGGCCTTGGCAAACGAACTCCTGAACACCTCTTGAGTGGCTTCGTCCAACACACTCACTTTTTTCAACAGATTGGGATACTTGCTCAACCAAGCCACTAAAGCCTGATTCTCCAGTTTGAGTACCAGCTTGTCGACATCAGGATCATTGAGTTTGTTGGACAGGCTTTTTAACTCGGCGGTGAGGTTCGTGAATTCAGCGTAGAACCGAGTGACCCCATACAACATAGTATACTTGTTGTATTTATCCAGAAACGCTCGACCATCTGCCGTTTGATTCAACTTCGTTGCCAGCACTTCGTTAATGGCAATATCGCTACCGAACACACCCATGTCCAGCAAGGCCAAGGTAGTCTCCAGACCCGTTTCAGCCGCCATGATTTCGCCCACCCCTAAGGCGGCAAACACCCCATAGGCCCCATACTTAGCCAAATCCAGCCGCGTCTGGCGCTGCATGGCGTTCATGATCTGGTAGACCAATACGGCGGGTAAGGTATAAACCCGACCAGCTTCAAAGGGCTGGCTACCCGCTGCATAATCCTGAGCGAATTTGACCACCACATAATCTAGCGCATCAATCTTACGCTTGAAAAGCTGCGTGGTCGATAACCGTATACTCACCTCAAAGCTGAGCAGGGTTTGGTTGGCATTGTACTGAGCCGACAGGCTATACCGATCGGTGAAGTTGCCCAGCACCAGGATATTGCGCTTGGCCCGATCTTGTCGTTGGAGGATCGAAGACCAGGACTCCGAGGAGGGGTAATATGTGCTCACCCAACTGGTCAGCAGACTCATCAAGGCATCGAAGTTGGCCCCATCCAGATTGGTGATGAAGGCTTGCAGGGGCGAGTAGCTGGTCTGAACTAAAGAGCCATAGATGTGATCCAGGATGGCCTTTCGATCATTCTCCTGGGTCGAACTAAGCAAGGACAGGATGGCTCCCTCCCCATCGGCCGAAACGGCACAGCCCACCGGTACCCAGCCAGAGGTCAGGTTATATTGAGCCAGTAAAGTCAGCAGCTTTTTACGGGTGTCCAGATCCAGGCGGGCATTCAACAAGTCCCGATCCGAGTTTTTCAGGCTGCTGTTGTAGACACAGCTATACACCTTGCAAATTGGATCGGCATTGGCTGCTGGCGGAGTGGCCACCGAGCAGACGTAGGCCGGATTGTTGACAATGCCCACTAATGCGGCCAGCCGATCATCGCTTTGTTTTTTGTAGGTCTGTAACTGAGCCAGATGGCGGGCCATATCGTAGAGGAACGGCGAGCCATTGCCTTCAACAGTCTGGAAGTGCAGATCGGGAAACTGGGCCAGAATGTCCAGAATCTGTTTATAAGTATCCTCATCGTAACCCAGAATGACACCCGGTTTGGTCTTGTTGATCTCGATGAACGCCCGGTAGCGGGCAATACCCGTCTCTTCGTTGGGGTACTCGATATCGTTTACCCAGTCGGTCAGCGCAGGCTTAGGGGCAATATCAACGGGTTTGCCATTGACCACCGTTTTTTCGGCCTTAGCCAGAAACGCCGTCTGCTCGTAATAGCCCAGAAAGGCCAGTGTGGTTCGGCTAAACAACGGAATGTAGGTTTTCTCCCCTCGTTTGAACTGCATGAGTACCCCATTGATACTGACCGTACAGGCCTTCACACCCGGCACAATAATGCGCTTACCTGCCGGGGAGAAGTAATACTCGGGGCATGTCCCCGGATCGGCCAGCCGGGCGTTGGGATCGCCTACCCGAAGCCCATTTTTACGCTTAAACGTTTCGATTTCCCGCTCCACAAAGTCGGTGTCGATCACGTCCTCATCGGCAATAGCCTCCAGGGCATTGCTCACCAGTGCGTTCACTAAGTCGTTGTTGATCACCTTTTCCAGATCCGAGACGAGCTGAATGTCATCGGCACTTGGGGGGACATTGGTCAACGCCTTCACTACATTAGCACAATCGCCAGCTTTCAGATTAGCCACCATGGCATCGGTAATATCGGCCAGAGCGATTCCCTGTTGCTGAAGCGCAGTTTTGATCGCGGCTAATTTCTCCGCTTCACTACCCTGAACCACACTCAGCTTATCGCAAAGCACATTGGTCAGCAAGGTTTTGACGGCCGCCTGTTTGGAATAGTAGCAGGGACCGGCTGCAGTCAACCGCGCTCCGTCGGCCAATGTGCTATCCTCAGAGGCTGCTTCTCGTCCTCCACCATTGATATTAGTGGACAGTGTGATTTCGCTATCACAGTAGCCTTCATCATAAAAACAGCGCCCATAATAGGTCGTGTTCCGTTCTGGCCGGGGAACTATTACGTGCAGGATGGGGGTCAATGACGCTCCATTAAGCAATTCCGTTGAACGACTATAATCCGTGTAAAACCGTAACCTGCCTTTTCGGGCGTCACACTGTTTGTCCACCAGACCCACCAGATCGGGTAGATTAGATTGGCTACGATTATCATCATCGGCCTTCCTTAAATAGATAGCAAAGACCCCCAGATTAGGATGGCCATTTCGTTTTACTTTGTCGACCTGATACTGATTCCCATTCCAGGGAATGCCAAAGGTGGCCGCCCCTGATCCGGCATAATAAGAAGCGCAGTTGCCACTGGGTCTCTCCCGATAGGCAGTCGAAGGAGGAGTTACTGATGAAGCTACAAAACGATGATTGATCGTAACCGGATCATACATGGTGATAACCACCCGGGTAGTACATCCACCGCCCGAGCCATTATTCGTAATCAGGTAAGAGAATACAGTAGGTTGCGTAATTGACGAAGTGGATGCGGTATACTTCCCTCCCCCCATGTTGGTTATGGGTGGTGCTCCGTTTTCTGGCAGGATTTGAATAGAGGTTCCACCAGTAACAGTAAGCTCAATGTTGTTGTAAGAATTAGTCGGGAAGAAGTTGTCCTGCGAGTTTGTATAGACATAAAAATTGCAGGGATCGATTGGAATAGGAATTGCCTGTTCGGCAACCTTGACTTCTACAGGCAAAGTACTATTGTTTAAACTACAGGTAGCCGTATAGATGTAGGTGCCTGGTTTTGTAAGCGAGATATGTGTATTGCCTATTTTGCCTGGAACGGCCGCAACCTGGGCTTTGCTCGGGTCTTGCCAGGTCACTGTACCATCGGGTATAGCTGGGTCAGCATCCGTACATCCAGTGGATTGCAAGAGTATATCCACAGAGCCACCACCTGCTAAAATCAGGCCACTGGCTTTCGGTGTAACCTTAAAGTCAACGGGTGGCTTTTTCCCTTTAGAGACATTAACCGTTACGGTCGCAATCACCTGAGTCAACTCACATTTGGCGTCGAAGTGATAGTCGCCTTCTTTGGTGAAGGATCGTTTGATGGAACCCGTCTTATCTGAAGCGATTATCGGGGTAGGCTGATCGTGATCGGTCCAGGTAATTGTACCCGACTCGTTGGAGATGGCGCAACCAGTAGCTTTAAGGACGACATCTTTGGCCTCTGACCTATTCCAGGGTATTACAGCAGGAACGGGAGTTGTAACCGTAAACTCAATACAAGGAACTGAAGGTAAAGGGGTAGCAAAGGAAGAGTTGGTGGGAGGTTGATAGACATAGGCTACTCTGCAACCTTCATAGCTTGCAGAAAAAACAGTTGGTATTTTTGGGTAACCAATGCCCCTCGGATTTTTAGATATTCCAATATCATCCCATATAAAGAAGGGACTATTTACCAATCTCCAGACAGGTTTACCGTTACTAGTCTCATTAGCCGAATTCGAATATAACCATAAACTACCACCACTTTCTCTAATGACAAATGAATCTTCGCATGTACGAGAATTAGGAGGAACTTCAATAAAACCCGTGCTTGCAGTACAACCAGTAGTCTTGCAACGGGCGTTTACAGTAAATCCTAGCCGTATATTTTCAAAGATAATTTGGTTGTTTATAGCCCCTGGAACTACTGGATTTCCGTAGTAGATATCCTTGATAACATCTTTGGTTGTGATAATATTAACATTGCCTTTATCTCGGTCCCAAAGGGTTTCACCAAGACAACCTGTCGATTCAACCCTTACTTTTTTTCCCCGTTTACTTAATATATCATCTGCGTTACTTTGATTGGAAACCCCCAGCTTAAATTCACATTTTGTATAAACCGTACCGGCGTTCACCAGACAGGAGGTGCCAGTACGGTCTTTACAGAGTAGGGTGTAGGTTTGACTCTTGTTTTGAGTGGCCGTAGAGTAGATGATAGCCGATTGCTTTGTGCTGACTAGGCCAGCATCAATCGGGTACCCTATGCCCCAACGAATGTCACTGGCACAGCCCGTTGACTGGAGAACAATGGGCTGCCCCTGATCAATCGTTGTTGGACTTACCTTCGCCACTACGCCTGTACAGGCCTTATCAACAGTAATGGTTTTAGTGTCAGAACAGGTAACTGGTTGTGGCCCGTTGCCATTATCCACCTGTAACTGACAATGACTGGTGTAGGTTGCCGTTTCGCTGGGGCGAAACACCTGGGTAGTGCCGAACGTCTGGGGTAATCCTTTTCCTGTCCAGGTTACAAAACCTTCTTTACCACCGGCATCCCGACAACCGCTCACCGTTAAGGTCACTTCAGTGCCTTCAATCACCCGCAGGGCCGTAGCATACATCCCCGCCGAACAAACCGTGCCCACCTGAAAACTGTTGCTGGCTGCATCACTCACCAAATTCTCACTCCCATACGCAATGACCTCATACGGATAGGCCTGATTCGAGGCCAACCCCTTTAAGGTATACTCATTGGAGGAGGGGTAAACGGTCCGTTGCGCACCTGATTCATCGGTGTACACCAACTTATAGTTCAGATGCTGGCTATTCTTGTCCCAGGTAATTTTGACGGTGTGATCATCCTGAACGGTGTAGGCCAGATTCTGAGGAGCAGCAATGGATTTGGTTAAGGTCGTAAAGGGGGTTCCACCATAGCTACTCACCAGGGTACTACCCTGGTAAGCGTCAATGCTGTAGGTGTAATTAGTCCCTGCTTTCAGCTTGACCAACTCGATAGTTGGACTCGTCACGATCTGGAGCAGTTCGCCCCCACCTTCCAGCTTATAATGCACTACATATTTGGTGAACGATGGGTCCCCCTGCCAACTCAGCTTCACGCTACTGTCAGTTAGGTTACCGAGCCTGGCCAGAGCGATGCCTGGTGAGGCAGGTGTCGTTGTGGTAGGATTGGTGAGCTGGCTAAGTTGAGCAAACAAAGCCTCGTACCGAGCTGTCAAGATCGATAAGGCCGGAACCCTACTCCCGCTCTGAAGGGCCGTCAGCGCCTGATTGACCTGACTCATCAACACCGCCAAACTATCCCGGATTCCAACCACCAAGGGATCGCGACTACCCTCATACACCGATTCGAAGGAACTCTTGATCGACTCGCTCCCCTGAGCAATAGCCGCCGTGTATTGAGTCAGGCTTTGCCGGGTGGCCACGCTCAGCGTCTGAGATTGGGGATGCCCCAAACTCACCACTACCGAGTCATACTTGGCCAACGCTTCGCCTAAAGTCCCCACAAAAGCCAGTGCCTTACTCGAATCCGTAGACGTCTTACTGACCAGACTGGCAATCAGGCTCCGCTGGGCCGCCAGCACCTCCGCCTGAGACGCCCTCTTGATGCGAAAATAACCCGGCATGGAGGTGCCCGTAGGGGAAATGGCATACACGCAGCCCCCATTGGTGCCCGGCTCGCCCGCTTTGGCACTCACCCCCGAAAACTCCACCAGCACCATCGTCCCGTTTAGAAACGGCAACCGCGCCAGCCCTTCCCCCGATAAGGGAGAACCTCCGCCCACCTTCGTCACAAACACCGCATAATCATAAATACCCAGCACATCCCCCACGCTCAGGCTGCTCAGCTCCCGATCCCCCGTGGGCAAACCCACCGTCGGGTGAGGTAGCTCACAGCCCGCAAAGCTGCTGGCCTGCATGGCACAATACGGCAGTGTCAATAGGGGCAAACCCGTACCCGTAGGTGTCGTGCCTGTAGAACTGGTCGAGCTGCCGGGTTGAGCAGACGTTACCACGCTCCCCGTCGTCGAGCCAGGCTCATTAGTTGCTCCTTGAGTCGGGGTTACATTCGTAGAAGAGGACCCATTGATAGCGGTACTACTCGTCGGATCAGTATTGCCACCTGGGCCGGATTGGACGGTCCCCGACTGGATGGCCCCCGGCTGGACTGCCCGGGGATAGTTGCTGTACAAGGCCGATAAACTGGTGGGTACCTGGAGCTGGCCATCCACCCCCGTCTGCACACGAATACCAATCGGATTCGTTAACGCCAACGGTAACTCGGGTGCCACAGCCGGCGCTTCATCCCGGATGTTCCAACTCTGGATCTCACTGGCGGCCGAGGGAGCCGAACCCCCACAATCCGACCGCATCCGAAACAGATAATCTGCCGTGGGGTTCAGACTCCCAATCACCTGAGAGGTCCCACTCACCGGCAGACTCTGCCAGTTGGCAGCAGTCGCCAGCTTGTACTCCACCACATAGCCCTGTGCCCCTTCCGTTCGCGCCCAGCTCAGCTGCACCCGATCCGTGCCCAGCGACTGGATCGAGAACGCCGGTGGAACACACTCCTTGCCGTAACGAAACCAGCTCACCTGACTCCGACCCTGGTTGACAAAGTTGGTTAGCTCTCCACTCAGATCACTCACCGTCACCTGTACGGCGTAGCGTTTGCCCACCTCCAGGGGCTTGATCCACTGGGTGATGTCGCCCGCGTAGCTGGTGGTGGGCACCGTGACGTCCAGCCGGGGTTCAGTGCAGGTGAGCATCACCAGCTCGGTGGGGTCGAACTCGTCGGGCACTTCACAGACCTGCAGGTGATAAACGGCCTGGGTGGTAGGGGAGGCAAAATGGCGGGGTGCCCAGCTGATGGGTACCTTTTGGAGGCTGGTGACGGGCACCTCACTGCCCACCAGGGGCAGGTTGAGGATGGGTGGCTGGGGGTAAGCCAGCACCATGTAGGTCTCACTCACATTGGAGACCACCTGTCCCGTGGCCGCTTCGAAGGCCTGCACCTTGAGGGTATAAAAGCCTTCGGGCAGCTCAATGGCGTAGATCGAGCGGGGGTCGATGCCCTGGGTCTCGATGGCGGCCGGATTGAAGTAGTTAGCTTGCAGATCGCTGCCCCGCAGGCGGTTGACCACGCCCCGCTGGAGGGTGATGAAGGAGGGGGGCAGGTAAGTGTCTCTTGACTGGACCCGGATGCCCACCCCGTCGATGCTCCATTTGAGGTAAACCTGAACCGTGGACTTGGTGAGGTCCTTGAGCAGCAGGTCGACCAGGAGTCGTTTGTCGGAGGAGAAATAGTCGGAGAGTCGCTGGGAGAAGGGAGCGGCAAAGTAAGCCGTGGTTTGCACCGGATAGTTCTGAATTTGCTGTGCCTGCGTGAAAAAGGAAGTCAGGCACAACACCAGCAGGCACAGGGAACGCAGGCATGACAATCCAGTACGGTATCGTAAATAAGTATTCATCAAGGTGGGTGGTTATTGCTTGCGCAGGCTAAATTGATACGACAGCCCCAGGGTGGCTGTCAACTCGCTGAAGTTGGGCAGATAGCGGTCGGTGCCGGTGGCCTGGCGGCTCAGGTAAATCAGGCTACTCGTCAGGCTTAGCTGGGGCATCAATTGCCCCGACAGGCTCCAGCGGGCATTCAGGCTTTGCTCCTGGGTATCTAATGATTCCTGAGTGGCTGAACTACCGGACGTCCGGCCCCAGGTATACAACCCGCTCAGACTGGTTTTCCAGTGAGTACTGAGCGTTTTACTCAGGCTCAGCGAGGGACCCCACTGGCGGCTGGGCAGGTTGCTGAAGTCACTATGGCTGAAATTGAATCCCGTTGTCAGCAGTAGTTTCCGGCGGTTGTGCTGGTAGGTGTAGTCCAGGCTGAGGTTGGTCAGGTTGCTGCTTGTCTGCACACTTCCCTGGCTGTCGTTGCCCCGCTGCAGCAGCCCGTTGAGGGTAATGGACTGGTTAATATCGGGCGAGGAAGCGGGCAGTGTCAGGGTGCCCATCCCCATCAGGTTCTGGTTGATCTGGCGGAAGTTGAGCGTATCCAGGGCGTTGTAGGGGGTTACCTGCCGGAGGTAATCGTAGGTAGAGCGAAGGTTAGAGTAGCTGCTAAAGTTGGAGTAGCTCAGCAACAGGTTCAGTTTATCGGTGGGCAGGTAGGTCAGGTTCAAACTACCCACCAGCCGCCGGTTGGTTTTGAGTTTCTGCTTCAGCACGTTATCCTGCTGCACACCCGCCTGGCCACTCAGGGTCAGGCGTCCCTGTAGCAACTGGGTGGCCAGCTTGCCCTCCACGGTTTCCAGATCGTTGACGAAGTAATACGCCCCCAGAGTTCGGTAGTTGGGGTCGACCCGGCTGTAGAGCAGGCCCGTCTGCAGGGTCTTGGTCCGATACTGAACCTCCAGCCGGAACGCTTTCCGGTAGTCGGTCGAGGCCCGGGGCGTAAAGGTGCCGCCAAAGGTGGTGAACAGATTTCGGGTAGCTCCTTCGGGGGTGGCCCGGCTATCGTTGGTGATGCCCGAGACGGCCAGTTCGGTCGAGACCAGGAATTGTTTGTAGATCGCCTTACTGCCTTTCAGCGACACAACGGCGTTCTGTTGGGGCAGACTATTGTATTCATCCAGCGAGTAAGGCAGGGAACCGGTGCGGTCGGAGGCCGTGAAATAAATTAGTTCGATGGCGTCCTCCTGTTTTCGATAGCCCAGTTGAATCCCCAGCCCCTGCTGCTTGTAGGATGGGTAGTTATTGCGAACCTGCGACGTGGTATCGACCTGAATAGCGCGTTGGAGGTTGCCCAGCATGAAGCCCGCAAAGAAGAGTGAACTGGCCGATTTATAGGTCAGCCCAATGCCATCGTAGCGACGCCCGGCCAGGGTGTAGGGTGAGAACTGCATGGCACAGGTGCCCAGTTGGGCCGTGAAGCCCTTGTAGGTGGGTCGCAGTTGAAGCCGGTTGAAGGGCTGCCGAAACGGATTAGCCCCAAATTGAGCAAGCGGATTGCCCACGTTGACCCCACTACTGTTGAGGGCCTGATTGGAGAAACTAAACGAGATGGGCATCTTGATCTTGCCGAACAGATCGGCCGTCAGATTACCCGTATAGAGAATATTGAGGGGCACATTCCGATCGGGAATGCCAGAAGCATGGTAGTACAGGTGATTCCCCGTAATCATACCCGACAGCCCGATGCTAGGCTTCGGCACCAACTTTTTCAGGTTACCCATCGGATTTTTGGTCAACTGGTTAACCAGCGAATCGACCGCCTGCGCTGAACCCTGAAAACTTAGGCTCAGCAGCCCTAAACAAATACAACTGGAACGAATCATTGGAAACGGTGGGTAAAAGGCCGAAGGCAATGGATAATGTATGATGAATAATGTATGATGAACCGAGCGGGTAGCCCCGAGAGTCTGCTTTCAGAAATCAGCAGGTGAAGGGCCCTCATTATCCATTGCCCATTATTCATTATCCATTTCAATTAGTTCATAATCAGCACTTTTTGCTTGTAGATTGACTTACCTGCACGGATCACGAGCACGTATATATCCTGCACAAAAGCGGTCAGGCTGATATCGAAGGTGTAGGCCATTTGCCCTTTCGCTTCGGTCTTATAGACCAGAGCCGAATTTAACGAGCGGGTCATGGTCACCTCGACATCACTAATCTGACTCAGATCAATCTGGAGTTTGAACTTGCCGTAGTTGGGGTTCGGATAGACCGTTACCTTACTGAAGTTGATCTGATCCTGATAGCCTAATTGGGGGTCGGTTTGTCCGATATCTTTCCGGTCGAAGATCTGGATGTCGCGCTGTTTGTTGTTCTGACAGTCCTCTTTCATGGCCAGCATCTTAATCGTGTATGTCCCCGGCGTAACCACCACAAAGCCTGCCCGGCTGGCATTTCGTTCGACCAGATACGCTTCCGTGGGGAAGGTCCAATCGACAAAATCGGCGGATGGACTCGATACGTTCAGGGCGTATACGGTATCGCCCACAAAGGCTTGTACGGCCATCAGGAAATCGGCGTTGAGTGCTTTGTTGGAATTAACCAGCTTAAATTGGCCCGTTGTCTGGCACCCCGTTGCGTTCTTGACTGATACGCCATAGAGTCCCGGATCGACAGCCGTAATAACCGATTTGGTACTGATCGGCTGTCCGTTTAGGGACCAGGCTACTTGCTGGCCGGGATTTTTACTATCCAGCGTAACGGTTTGCCCTTTGCAGACCACGGCCGAATCGCCCAGTTGAATCGGCAGCAGTTTATCGGGTATCGGAATCACCACCGGCAGGCGAAGTGCACACCCATTTTGATCCGTAATGGCGACCTCATAGCGACCCGCCGACAGATTCGCGTACCGCAACGAATCCTTGCCGGTAACGGGGGCTGTTGTTCCCGATAACGTACCTGAATAGATACCCACTCCACCCGTCAACTGAATCCCAACAGACCCGTTGGCATCGCCGAAGCAGCGGGGCGTTTGGGTTTGGATCGCTGCCGCCAGCGGCTTGGGCCAGGTCAGTACCACCCGCCGGATGGTATCTTCGCAGCCACGCCGGTCAATGGCTTTCAGGGTGTATTCGGCCTGGGGGAGCCCGTCAAAGCGGCCAACCTTCTGCGAGAGTCGGTTATCCAACCAGTAGGTATAGCCGCTGTTGCCCCCACTAGCCGCTACGTTGATAATCCCGTTCTGATCGCCTGCACAGAGTGGATCGATCCGGTCGGTTAGGCTCAGGCGCATCCTGGCGGGTTCGGTCACGGGTAGCGAGGTCGACTGTCGACAGCCATTCTGGTCCTTGACCCAGAAGGTATACGTGCCCGCTTTCAGGTCACCAAACATAGGATCGGCAAAATAACGTGTGGTATCGATGGCGTACCGATAACCTGACACCCCACCACCAGCCAGGAGCTGAACCCGCCCATTTGTTTCGCCGAAACAACGAACCGTATCAGCGTAGATAGCCTGCAAGGTGACTGCCGTGGGCTGGGGAACCAGTGTTGGCTGAATGAGCTGACAACCGTGGGCGTCAACGACCCGGATCGAATAGGTAGTCGACCGGAGTTTGCCAAACTGCCCACTTGCCTGTAAGCTCGTATCGCCCGGTGCTGTACCGCTAATCGCGTATCGATAGGGCGAGGTTGCCCCCTGACCAACTATCGTAATGGCCCCGGTCTGATCGCCAAAGCAGTCATTGGGTTTGATGGTCGTCTGGACCGATAGGGCCGTGGGTTGTTCAAGCGTCAGTGACACCTGATGGCGGCAGCCGTGACTGTCGGTAAAGGGGAGCGCATAAAAACCTGCGGTTAAGCCAACAAAGGCAAAAACGGGCGATGTGGTCGGATTTCCGGGACCCGTAGTTTGGTAAGGGGACGTGCCACCCTGTAGGCTCACCGTAACTTCACCATTGGCTTCGCCAAAGCAACGAGGTTGCTTGGTCACGAAGCTGGACGTAATGGGCGCTGGCCAGACAAGCCGAATTCGGGAGGCCGTGGTATCCGTACACCCTCGCCGATCGACCACCCGAAAACCGTAACTGGCCTGCGTGAGTCCCGTAAAGGCACCACTCGACTGAGCCAGCCCGTTGTTGGTGGTGTATTGATACCCACCATTGCCCCCACTGGCCAATACCTGGGCTTTCCCGCTCGAATCGCCATAACAGAGCGGGTCCAGCTGGCCGAGTAGCTTGATCTGTAACTTAGTAGGTTCAGTTAGGGTTAGACTGGCTTTGGTACGGCATTGGTGTCCATCCTGAACCCAGAATTGGTAAGTCCCCGCCCGTAATCCACCAAACTGACTATCGCCCGCATAACTCAGGCTGTCGATCGAGTACTTATAACTCGGCGTGCCGCCACCCGCTACCAATTGAACCCGCCCATTGGTTTCGCTGAAACAACGAACTGTATCGGCATAGAGCGGCTGAAGGGTCAATAACGTAGGTTGTTGTAGGGTAGCCGCCTGGGTTGTCACGCAGCCATTCGCGTCCCGAACCCGCACTGAATAGCCACCCGCTCGTAAACTGCCCAGAGTCGTATTGGACACGTAGTTCGTGCCGTCGGTCGAGTAGGTATAGGGGCTGACACCCCCACTGGCCGCTGTAGTTACCGCACCGGTCTGGTCGCCAAAGCAGTCGTTGTCTTTGGTCGTAACGGCCAGATCCAGGTGAGGGGGCTGTGTAATCAACACCCGCATGCTATCTAAACAACCCAGTCGGTTCAGCACCACGATCTTGTGCTGCCCGGCAACCAGACCCCCAAATTGAGGATTGTCCTGAAAACTACCACCATCGATGGCGTAGCGGAACGGCCCTGTGGTAGCTTCGGCAGTAACGGTGAGAACCCCATCGCGGCCCTGCCAGCAACGAACCGCCTGCCGATTGGTCAGTCGAAGACCAGCCCCGTTTTGGGGGAGCACTTCCAGGCTCAGTACGGTTGGGCAGCTGGCCGGAACATCCTCCAAACGGAGGGAGTAAATGCCCGGTGTCAGGTTCGTAAACGAGCGGTTCGTCGCTAACGGACCGTTGTTAAGCGATACCTGATACGAACCGGAACCACCCTGAATGTTGGTCAATTGAAGGTCCGCATTGGGCGTACGGCAATCGCGGGGTGTCAGGGTATAATCGGCTCTGAGGCTATTGGTCAATGTTAAACTAATGGGTTGGGTGTATAAGCAGAGGCTATCGGCAACGGTAATTAAATAGCTCCCACCCGCCAGATTCTCAAACCGGGGATTGCTGGCTAACGAAGTCTGGGTACTGATGCCATAGCTGTAGGGTGGCCGTCCGCCCACAACATTTTCAACAACGAGTTGTCCGGTTGCCTGCTGGCAGGATGCGGGTGGTTGCGCTTGTACGCTAAACCGAATGGCGGAGTTACGGGGGCTGATGGCAACGGTATAGTCGCCTGTGCAACCGGCCCCGTCGCGGGCGGTGATCAGGTAGTTACCCGCGGCCAGGGCTTTAAAAACGCCATTGGCCGTTGGGGATGCTGTAATCGACTTTCCCTGTCGGTCCTGACCGTTCATCGAGAAGATATACGATCCATTTCCCCCAACGGCACTAAGCTGAATTTCGCCCCGTGTGTAGTATTCGCAATCGACATCTACTTTTCGTAGAAGGGACAGTACGATCTCATCGGGCTGCGTCAAGGTCTGACCCGTGAGTTGAGCCGTACAGCCCTGCGCATCTTTGCCCGATAGCAGGTAGGTGCCCGCAGCCAGACTCGTAAACGTGCTGACGGGGCTAAGCGTACCATTGTTAATCGCATATTGGTACGGTGCCGTACCTCCACTTCCCGCTACGCTGAATTGCCCGCCATTGTCCTGGTAACAGGTGAGTGTTTTTCGGTTCGTAACCGCCAGCGTAAAGGGAGCCTGGGGTTGGCCTACCACGATTGACAGACTCGTGACACACCCGTGGGTATCCTGGACACGAGCGGTATAGGCATTTGCCCGAAGGCCTGTAAACTGAGATGAACTCTGATAGGAAGCCGTTGGAAGCGCAAAGCTGTAGCCGGGCGATCCGCCGGTGGCCGTCAGACTCACCGCGCCATCGGCACCATCAAAACAGCGTACATCGCTCCGGGTGCTCACCCCCAACTGGAGTAATGTAGGCTGGGTGACCGACACGGGCGACGTTGTCAGGGTACATCCGTTGGCATCTTTAACCCAGTAACTATAGCTGTTCACCGACAGATTCCCAAAATCCGTCGACGTCTGGTAAGCCGTACCATTCGCCGAATACTGATAGGGCGTGGTGCCGCCAGAGGCTGACACCCGATTTAGGCCCGAACTCCCACCCCAGCAGGCCACCGCCTGAATGACCGAGGCACTGGCGGCTAATGCCGTAGGCTGCGTTACCACAAATGCCTGACTAACCTGGCAGAGATTGTCTTTCAGGTGTAGCGTATAATTGCCAACCGCTAAGCCAGTAAATTGGGTAGCTGGCTGGTAATTGGTTCCATCTACCGAGTACAGCAAGGTGCCCACAGTTGTTGAGCCGGTAGCCGATGCAATGATACTACCGGTCGACTCGCCAAAGCAACCCACGGGCTTTAGGGTAGCAATGCTCAGCAATAGCCGACTCTGGTAACCAATGGTGGCGGGAACTGTTACCTGGCAGTTGTTGGCATCCCGAATTGTTAGCGTATAGGTCCCTTCGGAGAGGCTACCAAAGGTATTTCCCGACCCAAAGGTATTCCCATCCCGGGCGAAACTGTAGGGACTGGTACCACCCGTTGCACTGAGCGAAAGCACCCCATCAGTTCCTCCTGAGCAAGCCACCGCCTGTAGGTTGCTCAGGCCACCCTGCAAAACGGCGGGTTGTCCAATGGTTGCCGACGTAGAGGCCAGACAGCCATTCGCGTCCTTTGCTTGCAGGGTGTAACTTGTTGCCACTAAACCCGTAAACTGCCCCGATGCGCCAAAGCCGGTACCAGTTCGTGCATACGTATACGGCGAGTTTCCACCCGATGCAGCCACGGTCAGCGTGCCGTTGGCACCGCCAAAACAAAGGGCGTCTTTTCGATCCGTCACGGCCAGTTGCAGGGCGGTGGGTTCGTCAAGGGTTAGGATACTCGTTGTTGCTACACAGCCATTGGCATCTTTGACCCAATACTTATAGTTTCCCCGACTTAGTCCCGAAAAATTGGCAGCTGCCTGATACGAACCCCCATCCGCCGAAAACTGATAGGCAGTCACACCACCACTTCCACTTACGGTTACCACGCCATCATTGCCGCCGTAACAATGAATGGTCTGCGTAATGGTCGCTGTAGCACCTAAAACGGGCGGCTGACTTAAGCTGACTGGCAGGGTAACACTACACAAATTATCCTGAGCGGTTAGTGTGTAGGTACCAGCGGTTAAGCCGCTAAACTGAGCGCCTGCCTGCAAGGCTCCAGAATTAATTGAGTACTGCACAGCGCCCACCGACGTACCCGTTGTCATCACGCTAATGGCTCCCGTATTCCCGCCAAAACAGGCAATATTCTGCTTGGACGCGAGACTAAGTACTAACGTGCTTTGCGTAGTAAGGGTCGTACTTAACGAAGCAGTACAGCCACTCACATCTTTTACCGTACATGTGTAGACCCCTGCCGATAAGCCTGTAAAGCTGGCCGATGCTCCATAGGTCGTGCCGTTTCGGCTGTATTGAAACGGGCCTGTTCCGCCCGAAGGGCTCAGAGTAATGGCTCCATCGGTATTACCGCTACAGCTAACATCGGTCTTGCTGGCAACCGTCAGTCCCAATGTAGGAGGCTGGCTCACCGTCACCGTACGAGTAGCGGTACACCCGGAGGCATCGCGCACGCCAACGGTATACGTTGTGGAAGCTAAGCCCGTAAAGGTATTGCTGGCGGAGTACGCCCCCCCATTCAGATTATATTGGAAGGGGGCTTTGCCGCCCGTGGCCGCCAGGCTGATCTGGCCGGTAGGCGAGCCACTGCAACTGGCATTAATAACGGTCGGATTTAGTGTCAGATCATCGGCGATGTTAAGTTGCTGGCGAGTATACAGGACCCCATCGACCAATACCCCTATCCACCCAGCTCCCGCCTGAGTAGGCGAAAACGTGACGGACGACCCATAGGGTAAAACACCTGTATTTGATAGGCTTCCTCCCTGGGCATCAAATACAACAAAGCGTTCCAGTTCATCGACCAGCACATTATCGACATACGCCCGAAAGTAATGCCCGTCATATGTTAGTTTAAAAACCGAGTGACTATAGTCGCCCGTAAAATTTTTCTCGCTCACTCCACTGGTATAGGTGGCTTTCTGAATAGTAAAACCCGTATTTTTGATGTAACGGAAGGTCATAGCCCCAATACTGAGATCAAGATCTCCGTCGATGATGGCCCCATTATGACGATACTCCAGGGTGAGTGGCGTCTGGCCCGAATAGAATTTTTGGGAGGTAAACTTAACAGGCCCATCGTAAGCCAGACTTCCATTGGCCCCAATGGTGTATTTCACAGGCGTTTGTTTGCCGATATTGGTAATGATATGCCCGGCAGCCGTTAATGGGGCTCCATTGATAAGAAACGTACCGATTTGGGTCGTAACGCCATCATGAATAGTAGACGCGAACAGGCCATAGGTATGCAGGCCATGAGCGCCAACAGGAATCGGCTCGCAGCGCCCCACGGCCAATGGTGTACTCAGTCGGCTGTAAGGAGCTGTTTCGTCGCCGGGGGGAATACCATTGCTGGCGTGGCTCTGGCCAACGGGCACCTCTACATAGACGTAATCATCGGTAACGGTTTGCGAAAAGGCCGTACTACCACAATCATCACTGACAGCCAGCACATCACCTGGCTTGAGGGTGCCAAAATTAAATTCAATAAAGCATAGGCCACTGGAAAACCAGAAGACCTGATAAGGCGACAAAGGTTGTCCATTCAAGGTAAAATGAACCTGGCTCTGATTAGTACAGATATGGTTATACGTGTATACCCGCCGATCCGTGTATTTGACCGGGTTCATATACAGTTTATTCTGGGCTTGGGAGGCACTAGCCAGCGCTAGCATGAAGAAGCCGACCAGACAGAGAAAAGAAATGGAAAGGTAACGGCCTGGAGTAGAAGTCAAGGACATAGAGTAGCGTACAAGGGTGGTCGGCAAGAATAAAGATTCTCGTCGGCCATTAGACGCGTACCCAACCTAATAGTAATCGTATGCTACTAATTATTTTTAATCAATACTTTAGTTACAAAAAGTATTGATCTGGCAATAGCCTCAAAATTCCCCATCTACGTCCCGCTTATTTTGCAGGGAATATAGCTGGATTTGATGCCTGATCATGATGTCTACAGGACGTAGATAATAGGGAACGAAGAACAAAAAGCTTCTGTTCAGTAATTGGTTCGGGTTCATTGTAAAGACAATACCCTTCTATGACAGACTTGCCGCTCGTGACAAGCCTGTCATAGAATCACAAACAAGAGAAATACCTATCACTCGTACGTAAATGCATTACCCGATGGAATATACGTAATTTTCAATCCCGGCAGTTTCGGCTTCAGCCAGGGCACGAGCCATTCCATACCGGCAGCTTCACTCATGATGTGGCCCATGATAACCAGCGATACGTTCTGCCCCTGCCGTCTGGCATCCCGAACATATTCCGGCGTTTCCCATTCGCTGGATTCTCCACAGAAAATCACATCTGGTTTTACTTTTTCGATGGCCGCTATCTGACTTCGGCCACCCGCAGCACCCGGCATGAGCAGAACGCGCTGACAACGTTGCGTCACATCGCCAACGACCCGCACCTGTTTGATACCCAGTTTCCCTTTTACATGAATGATGAGTTGCTTCAGCGGGGTATCGGGTAAGGTAATGATATGAGCGTCCTGCGCATCGGCATATTTCTCCCAACCTAAAGCCGTTAACATACCGGTCTGAATGCCGTCGGGGCGGTGCGAATGCCAGTAATCGTGAAACCGCCAGAGGGCAATGCCGTTTTTCGTCAGCAAATCCTGTTTGTGGCGAAAGACGGGGTCATTTTGTATCCAATCGGTCTCATCCAAATGGTTGTAAAACGTTGGCTCGTGGGCAATGATGAAGTTCGCCCCCGCAGCAATCGTTTTTTCAATCACCTCGATGGTCGCAAACATCGTCGATACGATGCCCGTCACGTTCTGCGAGGCATTGCCCGATTTCAATGTATCGACTGTTTTGGGGAAGGGCGCATTCGGGATCGTTTTAAGGATCAAATCCATGACCTGACCAACCGTAATCGACTCCTGATTCGCCCAGAGTTGCTCAGCCTGAATCAGGCCAGGGGTATTGATGAGCATAGTGGTGCCTACCGCTTTGGTGAGGTTCACAACAAATTTTCGTCTTCCTGAAGTGTTTTGCATGTTCTGTATTTATGTACACACGGGCTTTAGCCCGTGAATGATTCGTAAAAACACGGGCTAATTGATTTGAAGGAATTAACCGCCGTTTTGCTAGTCTTCAAAACCCCCAACCCCCTGAAGGGGGCTTAGTTCGTTGGGGAGAAAAGCCCCCTTCAGGGGGTTGGGGGTTTGAAAGCCCAAAAAGGACAAGTTTTATGTAGGCGGTTATTTAATGCAAATCAATAAGCCCGTGGGTACAATTTCTCAAACTACTGGTAAGCTCCACGGGCTGCGGTAATGCGCTTTCACCAACTCATTGGCTTTCGGATCGCTGGTGACCGTGCTTTTGGCATCGTCCCAATATAACTTTTGGCCCAATCGATGCGCCATATTCCCCAATTGAGCATTCACCGCTACGTTTCGCCCTACCTCAACGGGGCAGTTCGTTTGCTGGCGACTTCGGATACATTCAACGAAATTCAGCGTATGTCGGTCGAGGTCTTTGCCATCACCGTATTGCGTTGGCATGGCGGGCGTCAGGTATTTTCCGCCTTCAACTTCGGGCAGTACTTCCCACTTGCTCCGATCAATGACCACGGTGCCCAGGGTACCAATAAACGCCACGCCATGATCGCGGTCGTAGGGGCCGCGACCAATACCAATGGCGTGATCCCACGACAGGGTGAAATTCCCATAGTCGTAGAGCACCTGCATGGTATCGGGGGTTTCGCCATCCTGATCCGGGTAAGCAAATCGACCACCCATCGACATAACCGACTTGGGCGTGGATACTTTCATGCCCCATAAGCCAATATCAACCATATGAGCTCCCCAGTCGGTCATGAGGCCACCGGCGTAATCCCAAAAATACCGAAATGTACCGTGGAATCGATTCCGATTGAAGGGCCGTTTTGGCGCGGGGCCGAGCCACATATCGTAGTCGACGCCTTCGGGAACGGGGCTGTTAGCAACCACCGGAAACGTTTTGCCATAGGGCATATAGGCCCAGGTTTTCACGGTTCGAATGGTACCAATCTTGCCCGACTGCACATAATCGAGGGCGGCTTTCCAATGCAAACCGCTCCGCTGCCATTGGCCTACCTGGGTGATTCGCTTGTGCTTGCGGGCGGCTGCTATCATTAAATCGCACTCTTCAATGCTATTGGCCAATGGCTTTTCGACATACACATCTTTCCCCGCCTGACAGGCATATACCGTAGGCAAACAGTGCCAGTGATCGGGCGTTCCGACGATTACGGCATCGATATCTTTATTCTCCAGTAGCTGGCGGAAATCCGAATAGAGCGTCGCTTTCTGCCCCGACGCCATCACCGAAGGCAGTTTTGCCAGATCGGCCGCGCGTTTGTTGAGCACATTCTGATCAACATCGCACAAGGCGATACAACGCACGCCCGGATTCTTGAGCATCGACGTCAGATCGGCCCAGCCCATGCTGTTACAGCCAATCAAACCAACCGATACGGTATCGGCAGCGGAAAACAAACGAGGTTGTGAAGCCGCCATTACTTCATTTGGGAGCAACGTAGTCAAGCCCGCGCTGGCCGCTAACTGGGTAGAATTCTGGAGAAATTGTCGACGTGATTTATTCATCTGAAAAGGTCTTGAGCGTCAGGATTTAGGAAACGTAATTAAAAGGCCGCGAGCCCTTATTTCTTTGGTTTTGCCTGGGCCTTTTCTGTTTTCAGCTTCCCACTTGTAGAGACTATTGGGATCTTTTTTTGTCATTCCGACCTTAGGAGGAATCTCAAGCTTCTGTATTAGTCAAGCTTAAGATTCCTCCTAAGGTCGGAATGACAAAAAAGCAGTTTCCTTATCAAAAAGCATGAAACACCTCTTTACCACTCGCTTGCAGATTAACCCTCCTCACAGCCCCCGTACCCCGAAAACCGTAGGCAATTCCTACGATAGATACCTTCTTTTTGGGAAGAGCCGCTTCGTAGGCCAATTCACCGTTAACGTAATAGTGGAGTTGTTGCCCGTCGCTTTTGCAGGATACGTGTACCCATTTTGCAAAATCAACCCCAAGCCGGGATAAATCGGTCTTTTTACCCGAAACCATCCGCGTACCATCGAGTAGTGTCAGTTCCGATACACAGCCTTTGGTTGAAAGGGGTATCGTAACAGGCATGTCGTCCGTTATCAGTTCGATCCAGGTTTGCTGGCAGGCAGCGGCACCCTCGCCATACTCGTTTTTCACCTCACAGCTAAACGCGAAACCGGTCAGGGGAACGGGGTCGAAATTACCGACATTGAAGTATTTCACCAGCGGGACTTCAGGCTGTAAAGCCACGTTTTTCTGCTGGATTGTTGCAACAGGCAACTGCATCCTGGCTGATTCGATAAACTCAGACCGCTTCAGATAAACGGGTACGGGTTTCGTGGCAATCGTACCAAGCCAGCCATCGGTCGGAATCAGTAGAGGATGCTCCTGAACGATCTGCTTACCAACAAGCAACTTCGCCCGATAATACCCCGGTTCATAATAAATGGATGTGTACGTTTTGCCGTCTTTATCCACCAACGTTCGTAAGCGCGGGTTCCACGATTGTTGAATAGACACCGAATCGGTAGGCGACGCCGACGCATCATAAGTAAAAATAACCGAGTTGGGAAGGCCTCGAACTAGCGGTTTGCTGCTAAACCTGTATTGGCTTACATCCAGTTGGGCTGACTTTTGGTCGAACGCAACAAGTCCGATCAGGCCAATTACGACAACAAGGCCCGCCATCCAGCTAAGCGTTACCCAATTGATGGTTGATTTGGCTGGTTTTACAGGCAGATGTTCAACAGATTCTGGTGGCAAATCGGCCACCAACTGTGCCTTAAGAAATGTTCGCCAATCGGCATAACCCGCAAATTGAGCCAGTGTATTCAGTGTCGTAGTGCTGGGCAAATGCTGGTAGTCGACCCGCCCCCAGATTCGCCGTAGCGTACTGGCGCTCAATGAAACGCCGGTCTCGTCCAGAATCCGTTGCTGAAGGTTCTCAAAATCGACACTTGTCCAGGATTCGCTCGCTCCCCAGTCGAGTTTTCGTTCAATAAGCTGCTTGCATCGGAGCAAATCGGTCGAATCGGAAACCATTGTAAATCAATGTGATAAAACTTGAAAAATCTTGACAGGCACTTGACTTGCAGGGTAGTAAGCGGTGATAGTAGGTTTATGAACGAATCGTTAAATTCAGATAAACAACATGAGCAAGTTACTCTTTTTAAGCATTAGTTTATGGGTAAGTTTCCTTCTGCCCGCAAGCGCCCAAACCCTGTATGTCGATGCCACACGAGGTAAAGATGAAGCCAACGGCACCGCTACTGATCCAATTGCCAGTTTAGACAAAGCCGTAGCCCTGGCCCGCGACTTTACAGGAACAGAGTCCGTAACGATTAAAATCTACCCCGGCCTGTACGTGCTTCGGCAGGTGCTGGAAATCAAAACCCGTAGTTCATCGGCAGATACAGTCCGGTATAGTCTGGAAGCCGTTACGATGCCCGACGATCCCGATTGGCAACCTACGAAAATGCCTGTTATTCAATCGGTGTCGGCCGACAATTCCACTAAGCAGTTTGCGCATGCAATCGGGTTTCTGGTTGCCAAAAACAACGTGAGTTTTAAGGGGCTAAAGTTTGTCGGAAATGCCAATCCTGCCGTACGTTATTACTATCCCATTACGCGGGAAGACGAAACCTTACGGGGGCTCAGCGTAAGCCAGTGTTATTTCATCGGCGAGAAGAATTCTTCGCCTATTCAGGGCGCGATTTGGGCACACGGTGGCGGAACCCATGTCGATCACACTATTTTTTATGGGTGTAAAAATGCGCTCCTGCTTTTCAAGTCGATTACCGATTTCGCGCTGACCAACTCGATTATTTCCGGGTCTTACGAAGCTGCGGTGTGGTTCGGTCCATACGAATCCGACTTCCTGTTTCGCAACAACGTTGTTACCAATTGCGAATACGTCTGGCTCAGGGCCCCGGATACAACGCCTAAGTACACGTTCAGCAATTCGGTCATCGCGGGGAATGCTCATTACATGGGCTTTTACGGTTCCAAAGGCGCTATTGAGGCCAATGAAACGAACCAGATCGAGCAGGGAGTCAAAAAAACGGGCACGATTCTGTTGAGCGAGGTAAAAACCAACGGGTTGCCACCAGATTACCTAAATCTACTGCCTCAATCGGCGGGCTACGATCTGAAAGCGGGCATTTTTAAAACCCGAAAACAGTAAGCCTTTACCTAACCTGCTACGAAACGGTACAGGCCATTTTTAATTCGATTCGGCAGGAGTGTTTTTTTCTGACAGGATTAACAGGACAAAACAGGATTATAAAGCCTAAAATCCTGTTTTGTCCTGTTAATCCTGTCGAAAAAACCTTATCAGGCAACGAAAGCCGTTTTTTACGCATCTTTAGGTTGACTATTCCCCTCACTGTCATGCCTATGCGTCAATTACTCCAGTCCATCGCCTTGCTTTCTCTGCTGTTCCTCGCTTCTGAAGGCCGTGCCGACGATCTCGATGAGTTCATTAAGAAGCAAATGCAAAAACGGCACGTACCCGGTCTGTCCATCGCCATCATTCAGGACGGCAAAATCGTGAAGGCCAAAGGGTATGGCACCATTGACAAGAACAGTACTACCCCTATTACGGCATCTACCCTGTTTCAGGCCGGTTCCATTAGTAAGTCGGTGGCGGCTGCCGGGGCTTTATACATGACCGAAAAAGGCAAGTTGGCGCTCGATGAGGATGTAAACGTCAAATTAAAGACCTGGAAAGTCCCGGAGAATGAACTCACGAAGGATAAGAAAGTGACCCTGCGGGGATTACTCAGCCACACAACGGGGCTAACCGTACACGGTTTCCCTGGTTACGAGGTAGGCAAACCCATTCCATCAGTGGTACAGATTCTCGATGGCACCCCTCCTGCCAACACACCTGCGGTTCGGGTGGATTTTGTACCGGGTACCCGCTGGCGTTATTCGGGTGGTGGCTACACAGTCATGCAGCAACTCATGCTCGACGTGACAGGCAAACCCTTTCCAGAGTTTATGCAGGAAACGGTATTGGGGCCGATGAACATGAACGAGAGCACCTACCAGCAACCTCTTCCGGCCGATAAAGCCAAACTCACGGCGACGGGCCATTACGGCGACCGGAGTCTCGTAAAAGGACGCTGGCATATTTACCCCGAAATGGCAGCCGCCGGACTGTGGACAACACCTTCCGATCTGGCCCGATTTGCCATTGGCATTCAAAATGCGTTCGCAGGAAAAACTGGTTCTGTATTGTCGAAGCAAATGATTCAGCAAATGCTGACCGACCAAAAGGACAAGGATGGCTTGGGCGTTTTTCTGGAGGGAGACGGCCCAACGATGCGTTTCGGACACAACGGGCGGGATGAAGGGTTCGATGCCTTGCTTACGGCTGGCGCTGAAACAGGTCAGGGTGTAGCGATCATGATCAATGCCAACGACAACTCCCGGATGATGGGCCATATTGTAGATGAAGTAGCCAGGCAATACCATTGGGCGGGTTATAAGTCATCGTCTCCTGCCAAACGCATAGCGGTTCCTGTCACGGCAAAAACCCTCACGGCTTATGAAGGACGCTACGAACTTTACAACAACCGGATGATCACCTTTATAGCCACCAAAGATCGGCTGTTCACGCTGACCGATGGGTTTGAGGATGAAGAATTCGTGCCCGAAACAGCAACGCGTTTTGTCTCAGCGGATCGGGATGCCTACGTCACATTCAGCCCTAACGCCAGGGGTGAGGTGACGGAATTGGTGTGGAAAAATGGCACAGAAGAACGGAAGATACCCCGTATTGGCCCACTCTTCAACGCGCCAAAATCGGCACCAGATCCCGACCCCGCGCGTACAAAAAAAATCGAAGTTGCGTTGATGGCACTGGCCAAAGGGGGTAAAGCGGTGGAAGAAGCGCCGGGCATTACGCCGGGTGCCCGAAAGGACTTCATGCAGGGTGCCGGTGTACTCTCTGACCTCAAATCCATGACATTTATCAGCGCCGAAAATGTGAAAGGGCGCGGCATTGAACGACACGAGGGTAAGGTTGATCAGATTTTGAACTACAAAATCATGACCAATAACACGCCCCATTACATGATCGTCCACCTAACTTCTGATGGGTTGGTTACGGATTATGATGTGGTAGAGAAGTAGGGGTTTGGCAGGTTCAACCGTCTACAACAATTGGAACAAACGAGCCATTCTTGTGGTGTCAGATGCTTACATCTGACACAGCGAGGTTTCTTAAAACCTTGTCAAGAACTACGGATGAGGTTTTAAGAAACCTCGCTGTGTCGGTTTTGAGAAACCGACACCACGTCATGCCGTTTTATAAAAAGAATAATGCGTCAATGGAGAAGCCAGTAAACGGATGTCAGCATCGGATGACGGAGATTTTCGATAATATTCGAAAACTCTATCAATTCGCGACGCCCTGTCCTGAACTGACTGAGTATATCGAGTTTTTCTCAGAATCATCGGCAGAGGAAACCTACCAATATGCGGGCGAGAATCGGTTTGCCATCAAGATGTTTCCGAGTTGGACGCCCACCTGCTATATAAATTTAGGACAGCCCTATCAACTATCTGTTGGTACAACCCAATACCAGATTCAACAGAGTACGGACGTGCTCATTTTGCGAAACAACATCGTTGAGCGGCATAATTTACCCACGGATCATATTTTCACCATCAAGTTTTTTCCGGGCGGACTGGAAGCGGTACTAGGTGTAAATCAGGCCCAATTTTCGGATCAGGTGGTGAAATTAGAGAACGTGTTGCCATCGATCCTGATTCAGCAGGTAAAGCAATTGGCTGATTTTGGGGAACGTGTCGAGTTGCTCCAGAATTTCTTCTTAAGCCGATACAAAAAGAAGAATGTCAGCGCTTATTACATCAATGTCGTACAGAAAGCCATTGGCATCTACAGTGCTAACAATCCTGACTTTACGAGCAGCCAACTGGCAAATGAGCTGTATACGACCAACAAAACGATATACCGTTACTTTACAAGGGTGATTGGCACCACTCCCAAACAATACTTCTCGACGGTTCGGGCCAGAGTGGCCTTATCGGCCCACGTCGCTAATAAAAAACTCTTCTCACCCTATGACTATGGCTATTACGATATGAGCCATTTTTATAAAGACGTTATCCGTTTCACAGGAAAGAAATTAATCGAGAGCGTTGGCTGAAGATGAAATTGTTTACCCCTAAATTCCCTGAAGGGCAGGGCTGTTAAGTTCTATCGTCTTTACCCCCCACCCCCCTGAAGGGGGCGTACTCCGAAGTGGATTTTCTCCCCCTTTAGGGGGTGGGGGGTAAAATAAGCCAATAAAAGAGGCTGATTAAGTAAAGAAAATGCAGAACTTAACAGCCCTGCCCTGAAGGGGACTTTGCCCATTTGCGGACAAAGTCCCCTTCAGGGAATTTAGGGGTAAAATGGATCAGAAAATAGAATCCTAACTTGCTGAAGATGTCCAGTTTTTACTAAAATTCAGCTTAGCCCCGCTTTAGTTTTGTCGAAAATTAGTTCATAATCAGTATGAATACAGCTTCGACACGAACCTACTTACTTTTGATTTTCCTGCTCTCTGTAGCCTATGCCCAGGGCCAACCGGGCGTTGTTCGAACCCTTGAGTCCTGTGCCTGTCCAGTTCAGATAGACAGCAGTTTTCATACGCGTTGCGCTTACCTAATCGTACCTGAAAACCGGAAAAAGAAGAACGGAAAAACGATAAAGCTTCCCTTTATTCTGGTAGAAAGCAAAAATCCAAACAAGAAGAAAGATCCACTTTTGTTCACCGCTGGCGGACCGGGTGGCAGTTCGCTAGGTTGGGCAAGGGGAGCTTCTGGAAGCCCTCTCATCAAGGATCGGGATTGCATTGCGTTCGAACAAAGAGGCACTCACTATGCCATACCCAACCTATGGAGCGGTGAGCTGGATGATGCTATTAGAGAGTCGTATCGCAAAAATCTGAATAAAGACAGCATGGCGGTTGTGGGGGTTAAGCGCTACAAAAAAGCCTTAGAAGCCAAGGGGATCGACCTGTCCGGCTACAATACCGACGAAACAGTATCCGACATTCACGACCTATTGGCCACTTTACAAGTTGATTCGGTTAACCTATTAGGAGGTTCGTACAGTGGGGGACTTATGCTGGCCGTTCTTCAGAAAGACCCTACCCGGATCAGATCGTTAGTGCTGGATTCGCCCCTCCCGACGTTCGTTCCCATTGACGAAGATGAACCCGCCAACTTCAACGAATCGCTGAACATCCTGTTCAATCACGTTGAAAAAGACTCAACAAACAAAGCGGTTTACGGCAACCTACAAGAGAAATTCCGGCGCTATTTCTCCTCCATCGACGGGAAAACATTCACGATTCCCTATCTGGAAAAAGGCACTACCGACACGCTACGAATTCAATACACCCGACGCGAGTTATTGGGCATCCTCGTTAACACGCAAATGAAGCACATCCCCTACGTAATCACCGACATGATCAAGGGGAATCATTATAGCTACATCAAACGAACGCTGGATGCTATTTTCGAACACAACACCGCTCCGTCAGGCATGCGAATCTCGGTGTACTGCGCTGACCAAACTGCCTATCACAGCGAAAAAGTACTTCAGCAACTCTATGAAACATACCCTTATTTGAAGGGCTATCACATTAATGACGTCTATAAAGAATTATGTGATTGCTGGAAGGTGCCACCCATACGACCCGAAACCAAGCAGCCTTTCTACTCCAGCAAACCGGCCTTGTTAGCAGATGGCGAAATGGATAACGCCTGTCGGCCAATTTATATCGACAGGATTCACCACTACATGCCTAACAGTCAACGACTGCTGTTTACCAATAAAGCACATATGGTTGGCGGGGAAGATATGACCCGCTTCATGCAATCGTTCCTCGATAATCCGTATCGGAAACTAGAGTCTACGAAGAAAGAGATTATTGCTTATTAGCTTGTAGTGTTTTCGCTTGGCTACGCCGAGTGAAGACTATTTCTTTAACGGCCTCTGGCCGGAGAATAGCAAAGTCTATATTAAAAACGGGCCAGAGGCCCTTGAAGAGATAGTCCTCACTCGGCGTAGCCAAGCGAAAACGTCAGCTGTTTGTATAGAAAATAAAATACAAAAAAATCCCCCCGAATGGCGGTTGGAGATTACTGAATATTAGTAGCGTCATTAATGCAATGAGCCGTGCCACGGTTGCAACCGTGGCACGGCTTGCCCCAAAACTGAAACTTTTAATTCTGATTAAACTGGATGCTGTTCAACTGAATGATGTTATCGTTGGGTTTGTCGCGCTTCATCACGATCACATACACATCATGTTTCCCCGTGAACGCCTTATCGAAGGTGCCCGTCACCTTATTCGTGGTTTTCCAGTCGCCGGTAGCTTTGTAGGGTGCTCGACTAACGACGGGACCGGCGTACGAATCCAGCCGAACTTCAATATCGCCATCTTTATTGAGCGACGAATAATCGTACGTCAGCGATTTGATGGTAGTCATGTCAATCCCTTTCAGGAGGACATACGCTTTGTGACTACCCGCATTTAAGCGGTTTCCAAACCTCGGGAAGCCCACATACGCATCGGCGTTTATCGTTTTCACGTTCGCACTTCGCAGCGTAACTACCTCGCTACTGGTGAGTGGGCCGACAACCTTTCCTCCTTTATCGGTATAGGAAGCCATGAGTGTATACTGACCTCGGGTATCTTCTGGTTTATGCTCGTTTAGTGCGAGGCTACCCTGCAACGGTGCCACTTTCTGCTTACGGGCGTCGGTCAGGGAGAAAATGTACTTCACCATTTCCTGCGCGTCCTGTGGCGGAATCTGTGGGTGCGCACTCATGAGGTGGTCTTTGCTCCAGTTGCCGCCCCCACCTTCGATGATCTTTTTCGCCAGCTTGTCCACACTTCCGGCCTGCCCTTTATAGCGGTCGGCCACGGCCAGAAACGTTGGCCCAACAGATGGTTTATCTATGGTATGACAGGCTTTACAGTCGCTGCTTGCCATGAGCATCTTTCCAATCGATCCGTTCCCGATAGAGGCCAGGTCCTGATGTCCTTGTTGCACCACTGCAGGTGAGGCAGTTCGGGGCTGAGCGCTGTATTCGGAATACACCTTGATCCGCTTGGGATCAACCTTTCCATCTTCTTTATCCGTCACGTTTACCGTGTACGTAAACGGCTTATTTTCCCAGAAAAACGATTTGTTATCAGGCGTCTCAATGACAACTTCCGGTTTGGCATTCCCTACCTTTACCACGATCGTATCCATACCGACTAAACCCTTCTGATCCGTTGCTCTCAGAATGGCGTTATACACACCAGGCTGCGTGTACGTATAGGTTGCCATTGGGCGCTGAGCGCCAACCGTTTTACCATCGAAGAGCCATTCATAGGTGATAGCATCGTCATCGTCAAGATCAGTACCGCGCCCACTGAATTTCACACGCAGCGGAGCGGGCCCGGCAGCTTCGTGCTGCACAGGCGCATTTTGTCCATCGGAGGTAAGATACGAGCGTGAATTATGGATCGCCATCGCCACCGAATCAACCACATTGGCCTTAACCGTTGGTGGACGATTGCCGGTATTGTATTCAATTTTCACTAAACGGGCATCGTCGTTATCGGCACCATAGACCGAGCCGTATTCCAGCATATACATGACGCCATCTTTACTGAAAGCCAGATCGATAGGTCGCCGAAAATCACCGTTTGCAGCCATAAATGGCTCATTCCGACTATAGTTATCGTCCTTATCGACCCGAACGGCCAGTACCCAGTTGCGCATCCAGTCGAAGACGAACAAGGCACCATCGTAGTATTCCGGGAATTTTGTTTTGGAGGACGAATTCTTGTCGTAGGTATAAAACGCACCCGCCATGGCACTACGTCCACCCTGCGCCAATTCGGGAAACTCTTTAGAGGCCGCGTATGGATACCAGATCATCGCCGAATTAGTGGGAGGCAGGTTCTTCAGGCCCGTATTGTTGACCGAGTTATTGACTGGTGCTTTCGGGTCAAATTTGGGTCCGAGTGCATTGGTTGCAAAGTCAAGCTTTGGGTATGGCTGACTGTTGCCGATAAACAGTGGCCAGCCATAATTACCCGGTTTTTTGGCCTGATTGAACTCATCATATCCTCTTGGCCCAATCGTACTATCCTTCCCGGCATCCGGGCCAATTTCACCCCAGTACAATACGGACGATTTGGGATTCACAGCAATCCGATACGGGTTACGCAAACCCATGGTGTAAATCTCTGGCCGTGTTTGAGCCGTGCCTTTCGGGAATAGATTGCCGTCGGGAATGGTGTATGTCCCGTCGGCCTGGGGGTGAATTCGTAAGACTTTACCGCGCAGATCGTTGGTATTGGCCGCTGTACGTTGCGCATCGAGTGTCAGATGATCAGGGCGCTCGTCAATGGGCGAATAGCCATTCGATGGGAAGGGGTTGGTATTGTCGCCCGTCGAGAGAAACAGATTGCCTTCTTTATCCCAGGCCAGCGACCCGCCGTGGTGAGCGCTGGCTTCAAATTCGCCCGGTAGTTTGAGCAGTATTTTTTCGGAAGTCAGATCGAGCGAATTATCGGCCTTGACCACAAAGCGCGACAGATGGTAAGTCGGATCTTTGTCGGTGTTGGGCGAGTAATACACATACAACCAATGATTTGTCGAAAACTTTGGATCGAGCGTAATGCCCTGTACACCAAAGCCCTGCTTAGTAGTTACCGCAAACCGATGGATTACTTTGTAGGTGTTTGTTCGGTTGTTATACACCCACAAATTGCCGCTCCGCTCGGTGAAGAATACCCGACCATCGTCGGCAACGGCCAGTTCCATTGGCTCGTTCAGGTCATTGACCAATACGGTTTTCACAAAACGGTTTTCTTTGGGCATTACCACGGCATGTGCTTTACTGTAGTCCAGCGCCTTACCAGTTCCCATCACCCAGTTCAGCGCACCCAGCAGGTGTTGCACAAACAGCAGCTCACTAAAGCTGGAATCTTCGTGCCCTCCGCCGGTATAATACGCCCGCCCGCCATCGAATTCATGGTACCAGGCAATGGGGTGATTGCTTCCATTAATCCCCCCTTCGTAGGTACTCTCGTCCAGACTGGCCAATACGTGCAAGTCGGAATAGAGCGAACGGTAGTTGTACCATTCATCGGTTCGCTCCCAATGATCGGGCAGCATGCTGGTCGACGAGTGGTTCTTATCCGTTACGTCAACCGTTGCTTTACGAACATTAGATTGGCTGGGGTGGCTGGCAAAATAGCCACCCGCGAGTTTGTTGTACCAGGGCCAGTCATATTCGGTATCGGCAGCCGCGTGAATACCCAGATAACCGCCACCGGCCTGAATGTACCGCTCAAAAGCAGCCTGTTGAACCTGGTTCAGTACGTTACCAGTGGTACTAAGCCAGACGACGGCCTGATAATTCCGGAGGCTATCGTCATTAAAGTAAGCTGCATTTTTGGTGGTATCGACCCGGAAATTATTCTCCCGCCCGAGTTTCTGAAAAGCAGCAATACCAAACGGAATGGAGGTATGTTTCCAGCCTTTTGTCTTTGAAAAAACCAGAATCCGGGGGGGATTGGCACGTTTCGGAGCAGTTGGTGCGGGGGCAGTGCCGATAACTGACTCAGGTACAGTGGTCGTCATTCCGGTATGAATACCATTTTTCTGGGTATTCATACACGCGTATAGGGCTATAGTAGCCCCAGCGACTCCCAGCAAGTGGCGAACATGCCTAGTAGAGGTTGGTAACCAAATCATAAGTAACGAAAAGTTGAAGGCTGTTTAGGATTACATAAACTGGATTTTAGGTCAGTTTATGCAGTTGATTAATAAGCTTTAACAGCCCATAAACTACCCGATCGTCTTCTTGCGGGAGTTACCAAAATCACTCATTTTTTAGTGAGATTACTGAACTGCGCTGGTTGGCCATTTCCAGGTAGTTGACCGTTTGATAAAGCCTGAGTCAGGATGCGTAAGGCAATGAGGCAGAACGTGAAAATATCTCAAATGATAGTTATTTTTGGGGCTTTCAGCTTGATAAGCATACATAATCCGTAGTGTACAACTTTAACCTTACCCTCATTTCAATGAATCGATTTTTACGTTATTC
Source organism: Spirosoma migulaei (assembly GCF_054776855.1). NCBI lineage: Bacteria > Pseudomonadati > Bacteroidota > Cytophagia > Cytophagales > Cytophagaceae > Spirosoma > Spirosoma migulaei. The sequence goes on from NZ_BAAHBG010000010.1 coordinate 701,652, forward strand.
CCTGTTCTTAACAATCCTCTCCTCTCCTCTTTTTGCCCAGCAAGCCTATGATGTCGAGGCTGGGAAACCCGCTCAATTGAATGGCATTGACTATGGTTTCGAGATCCGAAATGAACGTCAAATGGAAATTAGCGGGGAGAACTTCATGCGCTATGAAGTTGCGATTTACGCCACCAACCGGAGCAACTGCACCAAATTGATGTTTCCGAAACCAACCTTTTTAAGTGGCGATGAACCCAATCAACTGGCGGTATTCGATTGCCTGAATGCCACCGGAAAACGATTGACCTCAAAAAGCGGCACAGTCGTAGCCCGGCCGTTCACGGTGCCTTACCAGCAACGAATAAAAAATTCGGAAGGGAAAGAGGTAACCAGCACCACCAATGTGCAGGCTGGTTTTATGCTCCGAAATGGAGAAACAGTAAGCAATACGTTTATTGCCATCGTCCCCAAGGGCGAACGCCCGGTTATGAAAGTTCGGATTAAAGACATCCCGGATTTGTAAAGATTTATTAAACACAGAGCCACGGAGAACACAGAGTAAAAAAACAAAATACCTCTGTGTTCTCTGTGGCTCTGTGTTCATAAATCTACGCTAATTCAACCTGTGCCTTCACTGCCTGACTGATCACGAATTGCCGGGCTTCGTCGTACTCATCTGCTGTGCGCAGATGTTCCAGTAATAGGGGCACTTCCTGCGGTAAGGACGTCACGTTGCGGATGTAGGTAACGTAATCCAGGCTTCCTCGTCCCGGCATGGTCTCCATAAAATGGCCATCTTTCGGAGCAATATCTTTCGCATGGACCGACACAATCCAACGCCCCAACTTCTGAAAGGTTTCGTTCATTAAGGCTGTGTTGTTGTAGTACCGCGCCGGACTATTGATGATGTTCGCCATATCGACGTGAGCCCCAAAGGCTGTACGATCAATGGCTTTGATAAATTTCAGATATGAGTCTGGACCGTCGGGCAAACTCCAGCCCATCATTTCGAGCGCGAATTTGGCCCGTTTGGGTTTTACGGCATCAATTACCTTTCGGCAATTCTCGACCGTCGCATCAAAATAGTCTTTCGTCAGGTCACGGGCATCGGGGCCATCCCAGCGTGTAGGGTTATAAGAGCCCGCAATATTGACACAGGTTCTTGCTCCAACGGCTTCGGCTAAGGCCAGCCTTTCGGTAACGTACTCCAGATTTTTACGGCGTTTTTCAGCATCCTGATCCAGCATATTGACCCAAGCCCCAACTTCGGCCAGAATCACATTCTGCCCCGCAAACGCTTTCTGGATGGCCGCAATCTTCGTGGTGTCTTTCAACTCAACCGCAGGAACATAAGCTGAGCTGTATTGCAACCGCCGATGCTCACGCGCCAGCTCGTCGGGGTCCTGACTTTTCAGAAAAATTGGCCCTCCCAATCGCAATGGCTTTTGGGCTGTTTGTGATGCCGGGAAATGTGGATTTACGATTGAACTACTAGCCAGAATGACCGACGATTGCAGAAAACTACGGCGCGAAATGTGTTTCATTTGCTTGAGTTTTTATAGTCCACTAGGCTATTTTTTGCCGGTTCCTAACCACAAAAGAGCGTCGATCAGAAATTTATTCTGCGTTTCATTTGAGAAAGTAAACGACAATTCTTTGTTCGTTTTGTTCTCATAATCAATGTCATTGTGGCCCATGTTCGAATAGATCATATTGTATTTCCTGTTTGTCCAGACAACCGGGTAATAACCGCTATGCCAGATCTCATGCGGTTTGGGGCCCGTACCCAGTGGAAAGCTGGCTGAGTCGATGGCCATGAGAATGTCAATATCCGGATTCTTTGTTAAATCATTCGTCCAGCGGTACCATTCATTCGGAGCCGTTTTGAAGGTTTTTGGCAAGTGCTTCGTGGCAGGGTGTTTCCGATCTTCAACGCGCAGTATAGCCGATGTAGGTCGCCAGGTATTGCTTTTGTAGGAACCTGATCCCAGAAATTCGTTATGGTACCAATCCCAGTTCTGCGGGTATTTTGAGGGCGTCAGCGCAAATCCGGCAAAATGAAAGCCCATCCACCCGCCCCCATTTTTCATGTATTTCTCGAAAGCCTCCCGCTGGGCAGGCTCCTCAGGCCGGGTATCGAAAAACAGTACGACCTGATAATTCGACAGGAATTCGGTGTTCAGGTTGTTCCAGTTATCGGTTGAATCATAACTGAAATTGTACTTTGCAGCCGCCTTCGGAAACCACCGGTTAGCCTCATGCACGTAGCTAATATGCGCTTTATCGTTCTGAGCGGTGTAAAAGGCAATCACCTTAAATTTTGGCTTCTTGGTCTGTGCCTGAAGAGCGCCTGAGAAGCAAAGCAGGCAAACGACAAGTAGTTGGATCGTTCTTTTATTGAGTAGAGACATTGGATGGCTAGTGAATCCTGCTTGCTAAAGCTAGAAAACGAAAGGACATACTACCGCACTCTATTCCATCTTCAACACCCGTCCCACTTCTTTATGGTACAACCGCCCAATGGGCAACTCCTGTCCGGCCACATCGACCTGAGTAGGTGTATAGGCCGTTATCTTATCTACGGCCACAACAAACGAGCGGTGAATGCGTAGAAAACCAGCTTCGGGAAGCATATCTTCCAGTGAACTTATACTCTGTTTGACCACCAAGGGCTTAGCCGAGGTCGTGATAATTTTGACGTAATCTTTCAGGCTCTCTACGTATAGAATATCGCGGATAAATACCTTTACCATTTTACGATCGGCCCGAAAGTAGAGAAACGTATTCTCCGACGGCGCTACCGTTTGTTTCTCAATAGAATGAACAGGCAAGGCTTCGGTTTGGCCAACGTTGAGTAAACTCGTTTCAACCCGCATTACCTTGGAAACTGCCCGAAGAAAACGCTCGAACGAAATAGGCTTGAGCAAATAATCGACCACATCCAGGTCGAAACCGTCCAGGGCATAATCGCGGTAGGCAGTCGTAAAAATGATTTTGGGTGGCTGGCGAAGACTACGAACGAAATCGGTACCTAGCAGTTTTGGCATTTTAATATCCAGAAATATCAGGTCAACGGGCGTGGTTTGCAACACACCAAACGCCTGAATGGCGTTGTGACATTTGCTCACTATTTCCAGACCATCGATCATGTTGATGTGCGACGCAATGACAGCCAATGCAGGTGGTTCATCATCAACGAGCAGACAACGTATTGGGGCCATAGTGGTACTAGATCAGGTTGTTTCGGCGAGTTGGTTGACCGGTTGAAAATCCGCGATTAGTGTCGGCCCTAATTCCAGCGATAACGTAACCATAAACGTTTCCTCTTCGGCCACAATTCGTAATTCGTGGAGGTTGGGGTATAGCAGTTGTAATCGTTTCTTCACATTTTGCAAACCGATACCACCGCTGTGCACACCCTCCTCCGGCGTTGACTCCCGGCTGTTTATCACTTTAAATTTCAGCTGGTTTCCCTGAACCGACAGATCGATGTGCATCCAGGCCTGCTCAACCTGTTCGCTGGTGCCGTGCTTAAAGGCATTTTCCAGGAATGGAATCAGTAGCAACGGTGCAATTAGTTTATGCTGGTAATCGCCAGAAATAGTCACCGACATATCCAGCCGATCGCCATAGCGAAGCTGCTCCAGCCCAATATAGTTACGCATAAACGCAATCTCTTTCTGTAGCGGCACTTCCGACGCATTGCATTCGTATAACATGTAACTCAGCAATTCCGACAACTTCAGCACCACGGCTGGCGACTGATCGGATTTGTGGAGTGTGAGCGCATAGAGGTTATTAAGCGTATTGAACAGAAAATGAGGATGCACCTGCGATTTAAGCAGTTGTAATTCGGCCTGTAATTTCTCCCGGTCTATTTGCTCGTAAGCCTGCTGTTTTAAATACCAGATTTTGACCAGTTTAATAGCGGCTGCAAACCCACCAATGGTCGTTGCTCCTCGCATACCCGCCATCATGGCAAAAAAGAACGTATTTCCTGAATACCGCCCATGCAAGGCCATGCGCACAGGATAAACAATGAATTTGGCTAATACCGCCGAAAGAAAGGCCGTGGCAATTATCAACCCAATAATACTAATGAATGCCAAGATATATCGGTTGGTAAGCAGATAACGCGGGATTACCCAGTACAGCAGGGCATAGGTCAGGAACATATGGGCTGGCATAAACAGCACCGAATCAATACCCGAAATGAAGAAGCCTTTCAGAAGCGCTAACGGCCAGGCTACGCCTTCGTGGATCAGGTAATTAGCGGGCAAAAAACCGTAGGTGAGCGTAAAGAACAACGCCCATGCCAACCAGAATAAACCATGCCGTGCCAGCCGTTGGCGCGGTTGATTGGAGAAGACAAATTCCTGGGTCAAACGTTGCATAAGTCAGCCAGTTAGCTAGTCGAAGATAGACAAACGGAGTGGTTTTGCCTACAGCCGAATCCATTTATCGACAGACGACGAACTACCGTCGCCGAACAACGAAATGTAGCGCCAAACGACGTTAGCAGACCAGATCATGCCGTATAGTACCCAACCGTGGTCACCAGGCGAAATTCTGAGCGGGCAATTAGCCGTGTTTCTACTTTTGGTTCAGCTAATAACTAAACGTAAACACACAAATACAAATCACCATGAACACTAGCTCACAACTCCGCCTGGCCTTTATAGCCCTCGTATTCACTACCAGTTCATTTGCCGCACAGGCACAAACAACAAAAGAGCAACCCGTTGCTAAAGATGGATTCTGGGTGGTTGAAACCGCCCCAAAAAGCGACCAAAGCATCGTTCGATTTTATACGAATGAGCAAAAACTGATTTACGAAGAAACCGTAGCCCGCAAACTGAACCTGGCTCGCCGACAAACCAAACAGCAATTAAACGTAGCGCTTGACCAGGCGATGTTTGTCTGGAACGCCACCCATAAACTACCAACCGACCGCCAGTGGGTAGCCGTGCAGTTTGAGAAGAAATAGGATTTGAAGCAATTCCAAGGTTATACAACAATAGTAAACACAGAGCCACAGAGAACACAGAGCTATTCTTTTTTGTGTTCTCTGTGGCTCTGTGTTTACTAAATTTTTAAGGGTAAATCATACCATATAGTCGCTTTAGCAGGTATACTAAAAACCCTCATCTCTATGCAGGCTAACAGACGCAAATTCATAAAAAGCTTATCGGCAGCTTCAGCGCTCGTTGCCACCGAGGGGCTTGCCAAACCATTCGGTTTTCCAGCCTACATTCCGAATTTAATGAAGGTAAGTCCCAACGACAAAATCCGCTTTGCGACGATTGGCATGGGCATTCAGGGCAATTACGATACCATGGCTGCCCTTCGAAATCCAGATGTCGAACTCGTTGCCGCAGCTGATTTGTACACGGGTCGGCTTGAGCACGCAAAAACGGCTTTTGGTAAAGACAAAGACCTCTTTACAACCCGCGATTACCGCGAAATACTGACTCGCCCGGATATCGACGCTGTGCTGGTTGTTACCCCCGATCACTGGCACGATCATATTACCATTGCAGCGCTCAAAGCAGGTAAACATGTGTATTGCGAGAAACCGATGGTTCAGCACCTGAACGAAGGTAAAGCCGTTATCGACGCCTGGAAAAAATCGGGCAAAACTATGCAGGTAGGCAGTCAGCGCATCAGTAGTGCTGCCTTTCAGGAAGCGAAACGACTGGTTGAAGCGGGTGATATTGGCGCAATCAATTACATTGAATCCAACAACGACCGTTTCAACGCCATTGGTGCCTGGAACTACTCCGTCCCACCCGATGCCTCGCCACAAACCGTAGACTGGGATCGGTTTCTGGGTGATGCGCCCAAGCGTCCCTTCGATGCGAATCGGTTTTTCCGCTGGCGCAACTACCGCGACTACGGCACGGGTGTCGCGGGCGATTTGTTTATTCACCTCATTACGGGCGTCCACTTTGTCACGAATACTCTGGGACCAACGCGAATTTTCTCGTCAGGTAACCTTGCCTACTGGAAAGAAGGTCGTGATGTGCCCGATGTGATGACGAGCCTGATGGATTACCCGAAAACCGACAAACATGAGGCCTTCCAGATGGTGTTGCGGGTCAATTTTGCCAACGCCGGTAAGATCAGCAACGTAACGCGTATTATTGGCAACGAAGGCCAGATCGAGTTTTCGGAAGATAACCTCATTATGACCAAAAAGAAACTGCCCATTGCACCAGGTTACGGCAACTACGACAGCTTCTTTACCTTTACAGAACCGGTTCAGCAGGAATTTGTGAAACAGTACGATGCCAAATACCCACCCGAAACCCGTAAGGCAGAGCCGGTAAAAGAAGTCAAATTCGAAGCACCGAAAGATGACGATGCACACGCCAAGCATTTCGGCAACTTCTTCGAAAACGTCCGAAAAGGTAGCCAGGGCACCGTTGAAGATCCTGTATTCGGGTTCCGGGCAGCCGCTCCCGTACTGGCATCCAATGAAAGCTACTTCGAGCAAAAGGTCGTGCATTGGGACCCCGTTACCATGACACAGCAAAATCCAGCGACTCCATCGGCAACCCATAAGAAGAAATCGGCCACCGCTTCGGCAAAGACAGTGGCGAAGAAATAATCATAGTTGCCAGAGATGAGTTAAATCCCCATCAGATTGCCTGCTTGATGCAGATCAGTCTAATGGGGATTTGCATATCCATAAAACCAAATGATCGTTTAGTAGGGTATATATCTAACCGTTCGCCCAACTTATATTGAAGCTTTGTAAACTTTTATTTTTTGTCATTCCGACCTCAGGAGGAATCTCAAGCTTGATTAATAAGGAACTTGAGATTCCTCCTGAGGTCGGAATGACAAACCACTCAACAGTCACTTCATCAAAGGTCATGGGAGCTTCTATATCTACCAAAACAAACTCCACCCCTACTCTCTCTCCTAAACCAGGCCGCTGGCTATTATGGGGTATACTAATCGCTTTACTAGCTTGGGTGATCACAGATTTATATGTGCCCAGAAAGAACAGCCTGCGTGAATTCAACCCAAACGAAGTAGCCCGACTGGAAACAGCCATGTGGCGGTCCTACTATCAGAAGAAACCGGTGCTTCTCTTTTGGCAATTGGCGGGTGGACTACGGCAGCAATTTCATGCACCTTTCTGGCGATCGTTCCTACTAGGTTTTCAGGCCTCTAAAGCAGCTTTCGATTTCAAAAAAGGAAAATCCAGATTGGATTATCAGAAAACCCTACCCGATCTGATTTCGTATTATAAGTCCATTCAGGCCCTTAGCACGGATCAATTTGACGTACCAAGTGTAGCTAAACTGGAGCTGGAGTGGTGGATCGTTCATCGCCAGCGCGAGCGTTATAGCTATTCAGATTTAGCGAACGCTTTAGTCCAAACGTCGGCTGCTCTGTATAATCAACCTGCGGCCTCATTCATCACCTACGGGCGTTTACGAGCCGATGCCATGCGCTTATGCGATGATGTACGACAGAAACCAGGCGGAGCTACCGAAGCCGATTGGCAACACATTGAAGATGAGTTAAATCAGGCCTGGAGTTCCTTCCATCAGGCCGTTCAACGAAGTCGATAAGGTGCTCTACAACTACCTAAGCTTTGGAAATTGTACGCAATTGCTGCATAGCAATCCGCAACTGTTGCCGAACCGTTTCAACGGGCAGGCCTAACGAAGAAGCGGCCTCTTCGGGCGTGCAATTCTTAAAAAGAATAGCATCAAGCAATGCTTTCAACTGAGGATCAACGGAATCCGTATGGTTATCTATTGACGACGTCGAGGTAGTTTTTTGCCAGACCGGGCTTACTACTTTTCCGCTTTCAGCGAGTTGCAGCACGACTGCCTTAACCTGTTGTCGTTCTTTAAGTGCATCTAAAGCCGTAGTTCGTGCAATTTGTAACAGCCACAGAAACAATGGCTGTTTATCTGGCCGAAACTGATCCAGTTGCAAACGGATACGCCTAAAGGTTGTTTCGAGCAGGACAACTGCTTCCGTTTTGTCAGTAATTATTTTCGTGATAACGCCCAACAATATGGCGGCATATTGATCATACAATTTAGAAAAAGCCAGTTGGTTATTAGCCTTCAGGTTGCTTACTAATTCCAGTTCCAGAAACGAAGCAGGCGGGCGATTCATGATACAACTACAATAAGAATACACACATAGTCAGCAGGTTAGCAAACACAAACTCGCCAAGACATCTAATCCATAACAAAATGTTAGCCTTGAGGTTTAATTATTTTTTTATCGGTACAGTAGGCACATCTGCTGACATTGAGTGTACTAAAGAATATGACGCTGGCATCGGGTTCATTCGTACCTTTGAGAACGAATTCAATCAGATCTATGAAATATCAAAAGCACGTTTTCATTTGTAACAATCAGAAAGCCGCGCCCAAAAAATCCTGTGGTGAAGCACACGGCAATGAACTAGTCGACGCCTTCAAAGCAGCGCTTGCTGAGCGGGGCCTGTTAAAAGAAATGCGGGCGCAACGAACGGGTTGCCTCGATGCCTGTGCCTTCGGTCCTACCCTGGTCGTTTACCCAGAAGGCACGTATTACGGTAATGTACAACTGTCAGACGTTGCCGAAATCGTTGATAGTCATCTCGTGAATAATCAGCCCGTTGAGCGACTGAAATTGGATTTTTAGTGATTACGGTAGCTGGGTATTTGGTTTACGGTATTTGGTATTCGGTGGGCTGGCACCAGCAATCTTCCGCGTCAGCCACCGAATACCATAAACCAAATACAGTAAACCCATCCCCATGTACAAACACCTCTTTTTTGACCTTGACCACACCTTATGGGACTTTGATCGAAACTCGGCGGAATGCATTGCCGAACTCTTCGATACGTTCCGGCTGGCGGATGCAGGGATTCCATCGGCGGAGGAGTTCAGCCGTCACTTCATTGCCATCAATCATCAGCTCTGGGCCGATTACGACAAGAATCTGATCGAGCATGGATATATTCGGCAACATCGTTTCCCGATGGTATACCGAGCACTGGGTATCGACGAATCAGCCGTTCAGGCCGATCTTAACGCCGAGTACCTGAAACTACTCCCTCACAAAACTCATTTGCTGGAGTCTGCACGGGAAATCCTGGATTACCTGAACGGGCGCTACACTATGCACATCATCACGAATGGCTTTGCCGATATTCAGGCCACGAAGATGAGTAGCTCAGAAATTGCCCATTACTTTACGCATGTGGTTACCAGCGAAACCGCCAGTGCAAAAAAACCAGACCCGCTTGTGTTTCAGTATGCTATGGACATTAGTGGCACGACGGCTGGTGAGAGTTTGATGATCGGCGACAATTACGAAGCGGATATTCTGGGTGCTAAGAGCGTTGGCTTAGATACCCTATTTTATAATCCACAAGGCAAAGTCGTTGATGAGAAGCCTACTTATGATATCAAACACTGGAAGGAACTACTGGCAATTTTATAGACTAATCCTAAATTCACTATGAATGGGTTTGTTTTTGCTTCGTCAATCAGTCGATCCGTTTTTGCGGGGGTCATCCTGTTATCCCAATTTTCGTCTCTCTTGTACGCACAGCCAGTACGCGTCGTCGATGTGTGTGTGTATGGAGGCACGTCGGCAGGCGTGATTGCGGCTTATTCGGCAAAAAAAGCGGGTAAGTCGGTTGTGCTGATTGAACCGGGTCTTCATCTCGGCGGTATGTCATCGGGTGGTTTGGGAGCAACTGATATTGGCAACAAGCAGGCAATCACGGGTTTGTCCAGAGATTTTTATCGGCGCGTGGGTCGGCATTATGGCAAGCCGGAACAGTGGACATTTGAACCACATGTTGCCGAAACAGTTTTCAAGCAGTACCTACAGGAAGCTGGCGTTGCCCCTTTATATGCCTACAGAATCACATCTGCCGAAGTCATAGCGAACAAGATAAAGCGGATTAAACTCGAACGGGTTCTGGCACAGTGGTATACAAAAGACCAGCAATCGAACAGTGTATCTAGTCCTGAAACGCAAACAATTGAGGCTAAACAATTTATCGACTGTTCTTACGAAGGCGACCTGATGGCCAGAGCAGGCGTAGCCTATACGGTTGGGCGGGAAGCGTCCAGCCAATATAACGAACCTCTCAACGGCGTGCAGTTTCGGGACAAACACCAGTTTCCCGATGGCGTAGACCCCTACAACCAGCCCGGAAAGCCCGAAAGTGGTTTGGTTTGGGGCATCGGCCCGGCCTCACTGGCACCCAACGGCACTGCCGACCGAACGGTACAAGCCTACAACTTCCGACTGTGCCTGACCGACGACCCGGCCAATCGCATTCCGATTACCCGTCCGGATGGATACGATTCCACTAAATACGAATTACTGCTACGGCAAATCACCCAAAAGATGCCGAAGGAGTTGACCTGGAGTCTGATGCACTTCGTGATGATGCCCAATCATAAAACCGACATCAACAACTGCGGTGGCTTTTCAACGGATATGATCGGGGCCAATTACGACTACCCCGACGCTGACTACGCCCGACGTGACCAGATCATTCGCGAACACGAACAGTACACCAAAGGGCTCTTTTACTTCATCGGGCACGATCCGCGTATGCCGAAGCACCTACGGGACGAAATGCTTCAGTGGGGTTATCCCAAAGATGAGTACCAGGACAACAATAACTTTTCGCCCCAGCTATACATTCGGGAAGGTCGTCGGCTCATCGGCGAATACATAATGACCCAGGCCAATTGCGAGGGTAAAGTCGTTGTACCCGATGCGGTTGGCATGGCGGCATACACGATGGACTCGCACAATTGCCAGCGATTCATTGTGAATGACCGCAACGGCATACCGATGGTTCGGAACGAGGGCGATGTGCAGGTCGGTGGGTTTCCGCCTTATCCCGTTAGTTTCCGGGCCATTATTCCGAAGAAAGGCAGTGTACAAAACTTGTTGGTACCGGTTTGCTTATCGGCCAGTCATATTGCGTATGGCTCTATCCGAATGGAACCCGTTTTTATGGTACTGGCGCAGTCGGCCGCACAGGCTGCCTGCCTGGCCATTGATGACAAGAAAGCCATACAGGATATCGACGTTCCCAAACTTCAACGGCTCATTCAGGCACAAAGCCAGCAATTAACCAAGTAAATCGTATGGAACTAAACTCATCAACCGCCATCGTTTCCGGAGGTGCTTCTGGCCTGGGCGAAGCCACCACCCGAATGCTGGTAGCCAACGGGGCCAATGTTGTTATTCTGGACCTGAACGACGAGCGAGGCAATGCACTTGCCGAAGAACTGGGGGCAACCGTTCGCTTTGCCAAGACGAACGTTACTGATGAAGCCGACGTACAAACAGCCGTCAACATGGCCATTGGCACGTTTGGCCGTTTGGACATTAATATTAATTGCGCGGGCGTTGCCGAAGCGCGCAAAACGGTTGGCAAAGTTGATGGTGTGTATGGCGCGCACTCGCTGGCTGCTTTCCAAAAAGTCATTTCCATCAACCTCATCGGAACGTTCAACGTTATTCGGCTGGCGGCACTAGCCATGGAACACAATACTCCCAATAGTGAAGGTGAGCGCGGTGTCATCATCAATACAGCCTCCGTAGCCGCTTACGACGGCCAAATCGGTCAGGCTGCTTATGCAGCCTCAAAGGGAGGTATCGTGGGCATGACGCTACCCATTGCGCGCGATTTAGCCCGGTCTGGAATCCGAGTCATGACCATTGCTCCCGGTCTGTTTGAGACACCCTTACTAGCTGCCCTTCCCGAAGAAGCCCGACTATCATTAGGCCAGCAGGTACCGTTCCCGTCACGACTTGGTCGCCCAACTGAATACGCCATGCTGGTTAAAAGTATTCTCGAAAATCCGATGCTAAACGGCGAGGTGATCCGACTCGATGGCGCGATTCGGATGGCTCCGAAGTAACGACGTCTACAAATGGCTTCATAAATGCTATAAAAAAGCGACCTACGGATTCCGTAGGTCGCTCTAAAAAACGTCTTGTTTAGCTTACTGTGCCGAAACCAGTTCTATATCGAACCGCAGTGGTGCATAGGCAGGAATTACTTGATAACCCGTAGATCCATACCCTATTTTCGAAGGGAAAACGATCGTTGCCTTTTCACCCACTTTAAGTTTAGCTAACCCCTCTGCAAATCCAGGAACAAACTGACTGGCTACCGCCGAATAGGTTCCTGTACCGGTGCTGTCAAAAGCCGACGTTGCTCTCAGCAACTGACCTCTGTACTTAATGGTAAGCGTTTGCGTAGGCGTTGTAGGAGCCCCAGTCGAGTTAGCCAGTGTTTTTATAAACCGTAATCCACTCGGCGTTACCTCCGTTGGCGTCAGTTTATTTGCTGTTAGATATTCGTCAATCTGTTGATCTTCAGTCCGGGTCCGTTTCAGTTTCATATCCAACCGAACAGGTGCGTTGGCCGGAATTATACCATTACCAGCTCCTGTTCGGCCAAAGGCATAAACGGATGGCAACAAAATGACTGATTGATCGCCCTCACTCATTTTCAATATGCCTTCTGTTAAGCCCGGCGTATTTGCAACAAGGTAAACATAGCTAGACTTGGTTGCATAGGTCGAATCCACAAACGTATCGATCACGGCGTTAGCACTATTCCGAGTCAGAACTGACAGTTTATAACTAAACTCCGCTTCCTGACCATAAGCTGGAGTCACCCCAGACCCACTGGGTTTACTAAGCGCGTAATAGACCCCGGTAGACGTAATAGACCCCGTCAGGCCCTTAGCCGCAGCATAAGAAAGAATATCGGCTTTATTGGTTTCCAGAATTTGATCGTCGGTAAGACCGACATCTTCTTTTTGGCAAGAGGACAACCCACCGACTAGCAGGAGGCTGAACATGAATACAGGTAGATTACGCATGAAAATAGAGAACTAACTAATTGAAAATTACTAATTTATTTGACCGAAAGCACTTCAACATCATACCGAAGAGGTGCATAGGGCGAAACTTTATACACAGCAGGAGTAGTACTTTTATCAACCACACCGGCATCCTTATACCCAAGTGAGGATGGCATCAGAAATGTTGCTTTGTCGCCCACTTTTAATTTCACTATTCCTTCTGCGAAGCCAGCCACAAGGTTAGTCAGATTGGTTGACGTTAAACTAGCGCTACTGACCGTATCAAATCTTACCACTGTTTTAGCATGAAGCTGTTTAGCAGCATACCGTATAGTCACTGTCTGCGCTTTGCCTAATGCTGTTTTAACCGAATCTACTGATGTGCTGGGTGTTGTCAGAAAAAAGCGTAGCCCAGTTGAGGTCTTTTGGGTAAGGTTTAAACTATTGGAAGCAGCATATTCATCCATTTGCTGGTCTTCGGTCCGGGCTCGATTCAAGGTTACATCGAACCGTAAAGGCGAATTCGCGGGCACCAGGCCATCTGAACTAAGTACATCACCATACCCAATGAGGGAGGGCATCAATAAAACAGCTTGTTCTCCTTCGTGCATCTTTAATAGGCCTTCCTCCAAACCCGCTTTTAGGATACCTTTCTTATACGGAATAAAAATTGGATTTTTCGCATAGACCGTATCGACAACTTTGGCTGTAACAACCGTAGTACTGGTGGCACTTGAGCTAGTAGCAGTAGTGCTAGTTAGTATAGAAAGCGTATAGATAAACTCAAGCTCCTGTCCTTCCTGTGGGCTCACCGTCGATGTGCTTGGTTTGGTCAGCGCAAAATAAAGACCCGAGTTCGAAGTCACTGATGTAGGTTTTACCGTCCAGGTCTGAGACGCAATATACGTGTCTATATCTGCAATATTAGACTTATAGGTAGCGGCTTTGGTAGTATCTGCACTTACATCCTCTGATGTGCAGGATGCCCCCCCCCCCAGTAACAATACACTGAAAATTAATAGCTGAAGTTTACTCATGAAAATGACTGAACAAACATACCTTGTACGCTAAATGACCCCTGATTGTGGCAATGCGTTGGTAAGTCGATTAAAATTTCTGCTAATTAAGTTAGAAACTAGTCCTGTGGCCTACGGCTGTAAGACCTGATCAATGATATGAATGACCCCATTGGTTGCGGTCAGATCGGCCTGCTTCACGAATGCCGAGGTTGAATTTTTATTGCCTTTAACCGTAAGCTGATTAGGCGCTACAGTCAACGTAACCGCATTTCCACTCAGTAAGGTGCTAACGCTACCGGACTGAAATTGAGTGGAAAACTTCACCCCCGACAGAACATGATAAAAGAGCGTATTGGTTAGTGTTTGTACATTGGCAGACTCAATAGCAGCCAGTGTATTATAGACTTTGTCGGCTTTAAATGCGGCATCGTTCGGCGCAAACACAGTTACTGGGTTAGTTGCCGAGACATTATCCAGCGTAGCCAGTAAAGTCGGGTTACTCGAACCAACTCGTTTAATAGCCGCTGCCAAAAACGTCAGGTTCGGGTTAGTCTGAATCGTTGTCAGCAGATTTCCGGTTCCAGGAATCAGCACCCGATCAATCACATGAATGTACCCGTTGGCAACTGCAATGTCTGTTTGGGTTAGCTTAGCGCTATTTATATAAATGGACCCATCCGTTGTTTTCGTAACAAAAGCAGCCGCTTTATTAGCAGTTATCACAGAATTTTGTCCGGCCGGAATAGCCGATGACGCCGACCGTCCATAGAGCACGTGGTACATTAACATAGTCCGTAACTGATCCTGAGGAGTTGCCCGTATAGCCTCTTCGGTGGCTAAGCCCGCTGCCTGAAAAGCGGCATCTGTTGGCGCAAACAACGTTAGATTACCTGATTTTAAAGCGTCCCCAACACCCGCATACCCCATAGCGAGCCGGAATAAACTGAATTGACTATCTTCCAGAATACGATCGGAAATTGTTTGCGGGGTGGCCACGGCATCATCCCGTGTTTGACAACCCATTGCTACTAACAGCAACATAAGCACCGACATTCGGCTCAGAAATAACGAAAACGAGGTAGTCATTTAGAGTGGTTAGTGAAATAACAGGTTCGTATCAAAAAAACGTACCGACCCTATTTATGTTTTCCTCCGGCAAAGATACCTAACAATGAGTGAAAGAGTGAAAGACCGAAAGACTGAAGCCATCCACAGCCTTTCACTCTTTCGGTCTTTCACTCTTTCACTCATTATCTTCCCCATAACTGACTAAAATTCCGTATCTTCGCGGCCTTGTTAATTCTTGTTAAAACTCCTCCCCTGGGATGAAGGAACACATTGACTCGAGCAATCTGCCCCAGCACATCGCCGTTATCATGGACGGAAACGGTCGCTGGGCTAAGCGTCAGGGAGCTGCCCGGGTGTTTGGCCACCGCAATGCCATTAAGGCTGTACGCGAAGTAACGGAAGGATGCGCCGAATTAGGCGTGAAATACCTGACGCTCTACGCCTTTTCCACTGAAAACTGGAATCGCCCGAAATTTGAAGTAGACGCGCTCATGACGCTGCTGGTTCATACCATTCGGGGGGAAATTAAAACACTAATGGACAACAATGTACGGTTGGCTACCATCGGTCATGTTGACAGTTTACCTACCGACTGTCAGCGCGAGTTAACCGAAGCTATGCGCGAAACCAGCCAGAATACGGGGCTAACGCTCATTTTGGCGCTCAGTTATAGCGGGCGTTGGGATATTGTGGAAGCAGCCCGGAAGCTGGCGACTGATGTCCGCGATGGTAACCTAAATCCTGATCAGATTGACGATACGGTCTTCAGCCAGTATCTGTCAACCGGCGGTATTCCAGACCCGGAACTGATGATCCGTACCAGTGGCGAAATGCGTATTAGTAATTTTATGCTTTGGCAACTGGCTTACGCGGAATTATACATGCCCGATGTACTCTGGCCCGACTTCCGAAAAGCTCACCTGTACGAAGCTATTGTTAACTATCAGCAACGTGAACGTCGGTTTGGCAAAATCAGCGAACAATTAGTTAAATAAGTTGGATTCGAGCGTGAGGCTCTGTTGTGTGAGAAATAAGTTGTGTGAATTGCAACCTTATTCGCCCAAATTGAATCCAGATAATCAATCAATTAACACGCATTACAACTTGGAACACCGTATAAAAGTCCTATTGGGAGCCGTTTACCTGCTTATTGGCATCGGCCTATTGCCTGCTCAGGTTCGGGCGCAAGTGCGCGTGGGCGTGGGGATACCCAGTACTGCTCCAGTAGAAACAAACGACTTGCTTAACTACGCCAGTCCGAAAGAATATGAAATTGCCGGATTAACCGTAACGGGCACTCGCTACCTTGATCCTAACTCACTTGTATCGCTGGCAGGCCTGAAGGTTGGCGATAAAATTCGAATTCCAGGTGAAATCATTGGCTCATCAGTCCGTAAATTGATGGAATCGGGTTTGCTGGATAACGTTGAGTTGTTTGCCACAAACGTCAATGAAAATAAAGTCTCCCTAATGTTTCGGGTGCAGGAACGCCCCCGCCTGTATCGGGTTAGTTTTCTGGGCGTCAAAAAAGGAGAACAGGACAACCTTAAAGATAAAATCAAACTCAACCTGGGTAAAATCGTGACGAATACGATTACGAAAAACACCCAGATGGCCGTGCGTAAGTACTTCGTCGACAAAGGCTTCCTCAATACAAAGGTCAAAATCACCACCGTTCCAGATAGTACCCGTAATAACGCTACCATGCGTGTATTGGTCGATAAGGGTCAAAAAGTTAAAATTTCTAAAATTAACTTCGAGGGACTTAACGAACTGGATGAGAATGCCGTGCGGATGAAGATGAAGAGCACGAAAGAACAACGGTTCGGACGTGTATTCACCCCATCGAAATTCGTCCCTAAGAAATACGAAGAAGACAAAAAGAAGGTGCTTGAGTATTACAACAAACTCGGCTACCGCGATGCAACCATCGAGCATGATACCGTAGTACACAAGGGTGGCAATACCATCAGCATCAACATGAAGCTGAATGAAGGTCATCAGTATTTTTACCGCAACATTGATTTTTCGGGCAACTACCTCTACACCGCAGCTCAACTTCGTCAGGTGCTGGGCGTAAATAAAGGGGATGTGTATAACCCGGAGGATCTGGATAAGCGTATGAACGGTAATCCGGGTCAGGATTTAAGTTCGCAATACATGGACCTGGGTTATCTGTATTATAACGCTCAGCCTATTGAGAAATCCATCGATGGTGACTCGATCGACCTTGAAATCCGGATTTTTGAAGGCAAGCAGGCCACCATTAACAAAGTGATTCTGAATGGTAACACCAAAACCAGCGATCACGTGGTCATGCGTACGATTCGGACGCTGCCTGGTCAGAAATTCTCAAAAACGAACCTGATCCGCACCCAACGCGAATTATCGACACTTGGCTACTTCGATCCGGAAAAAATTGGTATCAACCCAATTCCACAAAGTGATGGTACAGTTGACATTGAATACACCGTTGAAGAAAAACCATCCGATCAGATCGAACTGTCTGGAGGTTGGGGCGGTTATGTCGGCTTTGTTGGAACGCTCGGTCTGACGTTCAATAACTTCTCGGCCCGCAACATCCCGAACTTCAGCGCCTGGAAACCCCTACCAGCTGGCGATGGTCAACGGGTACAGTTACGCTTCCAGGCCAACGGTAGTCAGTATCAGGTATATTCCCTGTCATTTACGGAGCCCTGGCTGGGCGGTCGCAAGCCAAATGCCCTGTCGGTTAGTGCCAGCCACACTGTGTATCGGACATTCTATGACCCGGCGAACCCATATAGTATTTACCAAAGTCTACAGGGCCGTACACCAACCGGGTCGTATACAAACACGGCTATTACAATCGGGTTAGGTCGTCAGTTGAAAATACCGGATGATTACTTCTCGCTGAGTAACTCAATTTCGTATCAGCGCTATGACCTGAACAACCTTGACTTATTCTACATCGGTTACAAGGACGGTATCTCGAACAACATTACGTTTAACACGACGCTCTCACGGAACAGC
>NZ_BAAHBG010000010.1:719724-734467 GCF_054776855.1 Spirosoma migulaei
GTTTTTTCCACCCCCAACTGTACCGGGATTCGGTAATTCAAGTGGTTTTGAGTTACGGATGCATCGATAACCCGCAGTTCCCCCGTAATGGCTCATCGTTTACCTTGAGTGGTTCGTTTACCCCTCCGTATTCGGCCTGGCGTACGACAACGGCAACAGAGGCTCCAAAGGATAAATATAAGTTTGTGGAATACCACAAATGGATGTTCGACGCCAGCTGGTTCCAGACAGTATTTGGCAAACTGGTATTGAACACCCGTGCTCACTTAGGCTTTTTGGGCAGCTACAACAAGCGTACGACAATCGGACCATTTGAACGATTTGTATTGGGTGGCTCAGGTCTGGCGGGTCAGGGACAGTTCGCGCTGGCACAGGATATTATTGGTCTGCGTGGTTATGACGACCGTAGCGTGTACACGGCTGATTACGACCGCGCTGTCGATCAAACGTCTCGCAGTCAGGGTGGTGTAGTTTACAACAAATTCGTTGCTGAACTTCGTTATCCTGTTTCATTGAACCCATCAGCTACCATATTTGTCCTGACATTCCTGGAAGCCGGTAATAACTGGGCCAGTTATAAACAGTATAATCCATTCGATCTGAAGCGGTCCATGGGCTTTGGTGCCCGTATCTTTATGCCTGCCTTTGGGTTAATCGGGATCGACTACGGATATGGTTTCGACAAAATTCCGGGCGTGAAAGATAAAGCATCAGGTCAGTTCCACTTTACGATTGGGCAGCAGTTCAGATAAGATTTGAGAAGGTCAGCCGTTTTAACTAAAACCTGTACGTTCCTGTGGGCTTACAGGTTTCCAGAAACTATCCTTGAAAATCAATCACTTCCTGCAAAAATTGACTGGCTCCTAATGAAAAAAGCCCTATTTTTTGTACTTTTGTGTTCTGTTTGGGTAACTATTCCTGCTCAGGCTCAGAAATTCGGATACATCGATACGGAGTATATCTTTGGCAAGATGCCCGAATACCAGAAAGCCCTTAGCGAAATTGACAAGTTCGCTGATAAATGGTCGAAGGATATTCAGGACAAATACGTTGACATCGAGAAGCTACAGAAAGCCTATCAGGCAGAAGAAATCCTGCTGACAGAAGATATGAAGCGCGAACGGCAACGAATCATCAGCGATAAGGAACGTGAAGCCAGAGACTATAACAACAAGGTATTCGGTTATCAGGGCTTGTTATTTGAGAAGAAAAAAGAGTTAATGAAGGCTCCGATGGAGTTGATAAACCGGGCGGTTGAAAAGATATGCATTCAGAAGAAACTGGATTTTATCTTCGACAAAGCATCTGATTTTGTCATGCTTTATACCAACCCCCGGCATGACTATTCGGATTATGTTATGGAAGAATTGGGACTAGATACTAAACCAACTGCTACCAATAGTAATCCAACAAATAAAACAACCACAAAACCTAAGTAAATAAATGAATAATGTAAAATGAATAATTGATAATGACAGATCTGGCCCGGTCATATTATATTATTCATTTTACAGTATTCATTGTCCATTAACTTAATACAAACAATCGATTCGAAATGAAGAAAAACCTCGTCATGGCGTTTGCTGCAGCCCTTCTATTGGGTGGTTTAAACGCTCAGGCACAAGCCCCAACCGCAACGCCTGCTACGACTACCGCAGCCGGACCGCTGAAGTTAGGCTATACGAACATTGATTTCGTTCTGTCGCAAACGCCCGAAGCAAAAGATATTCAAAACCAATTAACCATTCAGCGGACGCAATCAGAAAACGAACTGAAGCGCATGCAGAAAGAATTGGAAGACAAATATGCAGCCTACGAAAAAGGGGCCGCGCAAATGTCGGACGTTATCAAGAAGGATCGCGAAACCGAATTACAGGGCCTCCAGGCTCGGATTCAGGAGTTCGGCCGGACTGCTGAGCAATCGTTGCAAGGCAAATACCAATCGTTGGTAAATCCGGTTGTTCAGAAAATTCAGAAAGCAATTGATGCCGTTGCCAAAGAGAATGGCTTTCAGTACGTATTCAACCTCGATGCAGGTGCCAATACCATTCCTATCTTACTGGTTGCACCAGAAGAAAACAACATTACAGAGTTGGTATTGAAGAAAATGGGTATTGATCCAGCCAAAGCCGCTGCGGCTGCGGCTGCTAAGCCAGCTACAACCGGCGGAAGCCAGCCAGCTGCGGCAAAACCAACAGCCCCGGCATCGGGTACAGCTACTGCACCTAAGAAAAACTAAGTAATTGTTACAGGTTTCTGCCTGTTCTAACCAGTCGCCATCTGACCTCAGGTGGCGACTGTTTTCATTTACAGACATACCTAAACATTTACGCGATAGTTTGTAATCTTGTGGTTATTCAAGGTGCAGGTCTATTACTTTCTCTTGGAAAAATATAATTATAATAAAGAAAAAGGCCAGAATAGATAAGAAAAGTCTCAAAACTGACAGATACATTCAGGGTAGACGAAATCTTAGCCTTATTTTTACGTTTTTTAACACAGACCACCTCCAACTCTCTATATGAACCGAACTGCCGGTATAATTGCTTGGCTATTACTGATCACTACGGTCGTTAGTACCTATGCGCAGGATTCCAAACCATTACAACTCGTATTTCCCTCCCAAACCAATTGGAACCTCGTAACAGAAGGAAATCCTGTTCGATTTGACCTGAAAGCGGTTGGCGGCCTTCCTGGTGATACGCTCTCATTTGCGTTTGGAAATGAAGTACCGGATGGTATGTATCTTGATTCGTTAGGTCATTTTAACTGGATACCCAGCTATGGCCTGGCCGACCGGATTCAGACGATGAAAGTCTTCCCCGTAACGTTTGACGTTCGCTCGAAACGGGGCCAAACTGCTTCGCAAACCATCGACTTTAAAGTGGTACACGTAAATCGCCCGCCCATCGTAGGAGATCTACAGCCTTTTTATGTGCGCTACCGCACGCAGAATACCTATAAGATTGATCCACAAGTAGTACGGGATGATGACGGCGACCCAATCGTATTTATTCCCATTGCCGACCAAATGCCCGAAGGTAGCAAACTATCCTCGCAGGGTGAACTAACCTGGACACTCTCGCTCAATCAGTTTAACCGACTGAAGCAGGCACCCCAATATATTGAGTTCTGGGTCGAAGACCAGCCCGCTAAAATGCGCACAAAAGGTCGGTTGAAAGTTGAGGTTACGGCTATGGATCTCCCGCCCGATATAGCCGTTATTCCGAAAGAAACGCATTATAAATTGCGCGAGAATGCAACGGTAAATCTCAAATTTTACTTATCTGATCCCAACGGTGAAGATGATGTATCGACTTTTGGCTTTTTATCGGATAACCAGCAGATTCCAAAAACGTCGTTGGTGAAAAATACGGAGAACCAGTATGAGTTCATCTGGCAGCCAGGTTATGACTTTGTAAAAGACCCTTACGATTCGCTGAATGTTCAGGTAACATTTTATGTGTTGGATAAAGCACAAAACCGGTCAGAACAGCGAATAACATTCACCGTGCTTAACACGGTGAATGAGGCAGAAAAAGACCGTTACTATTACAATCAATATCGTCAGGTACTGGTGCAGGCATGGGGGCTAATTGAGCAGTTAAGCGATAAAGAGGGGCAGCTTAAGGATGACTACAAAAAAGCGAAAGGAGGCAAGCGCAATCGCTCCGTAGCTAATGCCTCACTGGGAGCCGTTACGGGTGTAACACCAGCCGTTACGGGCGCAAGTACCAGTGCAGCCGCGCAAAGCAATGGACGCATTATTTCGGCAGTGGGTGGCACTGCCGTTCTAACAATGGGTACGCTGGAAGCAACCGAAGTAATCGGTAAGTCGATGAAGGACTTGCTGGACCGATATAACTACGTACTGGGCAAGCGGAGTGAATTACAAAATAAAGGGGATGTCTTTGCCCGTGAGTTTGCCTTGAAATCGACTCGACGCAATGGCGAATTTGTAAAAAAGCTGGACGATTTTCGCAACTCAATGAGTTTAAGCGGCCTCGTAGCGCTGGAACTGGACGCCAACTGGCAAAGCAAAAAAGAAGCTACCGACAAGGCGCTCAAGCGTACGTTCAAAGATTTTTCGCCCCTGGAAGAAACGC
This sequence comes from Spirosoma migulaei, assembly GCF_054776855.1. Lineage (NCBI taxonomy): Bacteria > Pseudomonadati > Bacteroidota > Cytophagia > Cytophagales > Cytophagaceae > Spirosoma > Spirosoma migulaei. Next base: position 723,831 of record NZ_BAAHBG010000010.1, read on the forward strand.
AATAGGATTGTTGCCGTAGAGACAAGGCATGCCTTGTCTCTACGGCATAATGACATACCTCTACCTCATCTCAATTGTAAAGGCAGCTTCAAAGACTTTTCCTTCGGCCACCTGCTGAATAGCTTCTTTCTGCTCAATCGGCTTCGGTTGACCTTCACTATCGGCGCAACCCAGCCAGGGCTCAATACACACGAATGAAGCACCGGGCTTGGCCCACAAGCCCAGATAAGGAAATTCGGGAAAAACGACGGCTACCGAATGATCGTGTTTATCGCTTCGGAGCACCACACGCCGGGAGACTAGATTTTTGAATACCAGGGCATCTTCGTCAAATAAGTGCTTGGTTAGTAGTAGTCGACGTCCATCAGTCGGAACTGGTTTTGTTTCTCCCGTAAAATAACCGGCTGCCGAAAGCATATGCGTCTCCAACGATTCGGGCTGTTCAAATTCGATGAAATAATCCTCGTAAGCTTCGCCAGTAGTAAACGGTACGGCAAAAGCCGGGTGGGCACCAACCGAGAAGAAAATGGGTTTCTCATCCTCATTAACAACCCGATAGGTTATGGTCAGGCGAGGGCCATCCAGCTCATAGATGATTTGAAACTCAAATTCGTAGGGAAAATGAATGCGTGTAGCATCGCTGGACCAGAGCGAAAAAACGGCGTGTGTTAACGTTGATTCTGTTGTTTCAAACAACGACTGCCGGGTAAAGCCGTGCCGTTCAATTGGATACGTCTTTCCATCAATCAGCAACTGATTGTTCAGACATCCGCCCACTACCGGAAACAGGTTTGGCGCATGCCATCCCCACACCATAGCGTCAGCCTGCCAGAGGTGTTCAATACCCGATGGCTTGTGAAAAATAGAAGTCAGTTCGGCCCCTTTTGGCCGTATTGAGACGCGGAGATGATCATTCTCTAAAGTTGTCATAGGGCCAAAAATAACAAAAGCCCCCCAATGTTGAGGAGCTTTTGTACATTCGACGGCCATCGGGACTTTGGCGCGTTGGATTGGTTTAGAACCGGAAGTGCGAGAACGCCTTGTTGGCTTCTGCCATACGGTGCGTATCGTCCTTCTTTTTAACAGCTGCGCCTTCACCTTTTGCGGCTGCGACGATTTCGGCTGCTAACCGGTCTACCATGGTTTTTTCACCCCGCGAACGAGCATACTTAATAAGCCATTTCATGCCTACCGCGACTTTTCGGTCTGCCCGTACTTCGGTTGGCACCTGGAAGGTAGCTCCACCGACGCGACGACTTTTAACTTCAACTGATGGCATTACATTGTTTAATGCCTTTTTCCATGTATCGAGGCCACTTTCGCTGGTGCGTTTTGCAACCACGTCAAGGGCATCATAGAAGATGGAGTACGCCAGGCTCTTTTTGCCTTCGTACATCAGATTGTTTACAAATTTAGTTACGAGAACCTCCTTGTATTTAGGATCGGGTAATACGTAACGCTTGGGCGGTTTCGCCTTTCTCATGATTGCTTCAGATTTTTGATCTTACTCTGAACGTAGTCTTTCCAGCGTCCAGTCATTTTTTAGTAATTAGTTAATTGAGTGGAGCGGTGGAGTAAGGTTTACAACTCACCTCACTTACTACACGAATTAACTCATTACACTAACTTACTTTTTCTTTTTTGCTGGTGGTGCACCTTTGCCACCTTTTACCGGAGCCTGACCTGGTTTTGGACGTTTGGCACCGTATTTCGACCGGCTTTGCAGACGACCGCTTACGCCAGCCGTATCCAGAGCACCCCGAACGATGTGGTAACGAACACCTGGAAGATCTTTTACACGACCACCACGAATCAGTACGATTGAGTGTTCCTGTAAGTTATGGCCTTCGCCAGGAATGTAAGCGTTAACCTCCCGACCGTTCGTCAGACGAACGCGGGCAACTTTACGAAGAGCCGAGTTTGGCTTCTTCGGCGTGGTCGTGTACACCCGTGTACACACACCCCGACGTTGTGGGCAGGCATCTAAAGCTGGCGACTTTGACTTGTCGATCAGCTTTTCGCGGCCTTTACGCACTAATTGTTGTATAGTAGGCATTCTTGATTTTGTTTACGAAAAAACAGTCTTCCCGAAATTTGAGGTGCAAAGGTACAAAAACATTTGCGAATTACGAGATACGAAGTATGATTTATTGCTGACGCCAACGTAAATCGTACTTCGTAAATCATACCCCGTAAATCAATTACGCTTGGCCTACCGGACCACCAAATCCTCCTGTTGGGAATCGAAATGCATCGTTGGGTTCATTAATTCCGCCGTAAGCTTCTTCAAAGCGGCTGATGTTCTCACGCAATGCCTCAAGCAAGCGTTTGGCGTGTTCGGGGGTCAGAATGATACGCGCTTTTACTTTTGCCTTAGGAACACCCGGCATCAGGCGAATAAAATCCAGAATAAATTCACTATTTGAGTGAGCAATCATTGCCAGATTGGCATAAACACCTTCGGCAATTTCTTCACTTAATTCGACATCAATGGCACCTTCTGGGTTTTGTTGGGGAGCATTCATATTGCTAAAATTGTTGTCAATCACTCTATCAGCCATTAGTAAGTAAATGTATAATGGACAATGGGCAATGTAAAATGGACAATAATCAGCTTATTATTCATTTACGTTATTCAGTATTCATTATCAATTTTACATTATCCATTTACTTAATAGCCCGTTATTTAATAAACCGGATCGTTATTGGATAGCGGTAGTACTCTCCATTATTGGCCTTAATACCAGCAATGATAGTGAAAATGAGCCAAACGATACCTACCACCCAGATTAACACAAACCCAATCAGGACAAACATGAGCAGAAGTGATACAGCTGTCGCCAGTGCTATTGTAATCTGAAAATTAAGGGCTTCCTTACCGTGATAATCGACAAATGCCGATTTGTCTTTCTGAATCTGCCAGATAATGAGTGGAGCCAAAACGCTGCCAATCAGGAAAAATGAACCGGGTAATGCACTCAGATGAGCAAGCATAGCCCAAAGCCGGGCGTCGGATTCGCTTAAGGAAGAAGGAGCGGGTGACAATGGAGAAGTTGGCGGCTGATTTTCCATAGCAGGCTGGCGATTTGGTTAAGCAAGTAAATTGCGATAAAACATTGATTGATACAACTCTATCTCTATAAATCGACAGCATCCTATGTTCAAAGATTTGCATCTGGACTAACCAGCAGCCAATAAAAAAAGGTCACTGTTGAAGAAGTGACCTTGAAAAAATAGATTAATACGTACTTATTTAGATGATTTCTGGTGACCGTTCTCAGGAACTGACTCCTTCAGTAATTGATCCATTTCCGAATTAAACTCTCTAATAAACTCTTCGTAATACTGACCGGTTGCTGGACCTGAGTAACCCGTATGCACTTTAGCCACGTCACCATTCCGCCGAACAAAAATCGTTGTAGGATAAACTGACACTTCGCTCAAAGCGGGCAAGGCTTCTGACGGATGTTTCGCATCGACAATACCGGCAAACAAAATATCATACCCGATTTGATAGCGCTTTTTCATGGGTTCGAGTCGGGCTTTAGCAAAAGCTGGATCATTTTTATACTCGAACGCCAGACCAATAATTTCAACACCCCGCTTCTTATTAGCCTCGTACCAGGGCGCTAGAAGAGCCGCTTCGTCCATACAGTTGTGGCACCAGCTTCCCATAAGTGTCACGATGACTACTTTGTCCCTATATTTTGGATCATGTAGTGATACGGGTTTACCCGTAAATGCATCAGGGAATGTAAACGTGAAAGGAACGCCTTTCTTCATCGTTGTCAGGCTGTAGGCATCGGGCAGGGCAGCCTGGGCATTTCGGGTGCCGGTAATGGGATTCACACTCCGGGCACTGACCTGTTCACCCCTTAGTTCATTTCCACTAACTTTCCCTTTGAACAGTTGTGGACTCGACCCGTCAAACGCCGACAGCGCGAAACTATCCGCTTGTACGACGCCTTCGTAGAAACGCAGGTCACCACCAGTACTCAGGAACGTACCCGTCAGGCGATTGGCATGCTGTTCAAATACACCGATCAGCTTGGTTTGGCCGTTAATGACCACGTCCCATTTCCCCTGCAAACTAACCGTAGCGGCAGCTGGCTTCTCGAAAAACCGATATTTTTTGCCGTACTCTGCCCGAAAGGGTATTGGTTTGACGGGTGTTGAGGTGTCCAGATAGTTGAACGTTCCCGACAATGTTCCATCGTTTTCGATCTTAGCGGCCAGTAATCTGTTGTAGACATCGACCGGAATAAACAGAGAATCGGCGCGTTGGTGAACGCCGGGCAATTCAAATCGCTCTGTCCCATTAATCAGGTAGGCCGTTTTACCTTTCAACTCAAAATCAAAAGGCGCTTGCTGACCACCAGCCATTGTAAAAACTCCTCGCCAGAAACCATCTTTTGGCTTTGTCTGTGCAAGGCTGATAAATCCTGGCAATAGTAGTCCAGCGAATAGGATTAGTTTCTTAAGGCTCATGTTGACCGACCGATTTAGTAAAAAAAAATAGGACTCAGGATTTTCTTAAAGCAGCTTTTGTAACAGCTTCAGACAAAAACCCTAAGTCCTTATTTACGCGTTAGGCAAGCTCTACAACACAATCGTCCTGTTCAACAACGGTACCTTCTTTCAGTACAACTTTGCCGACTTTGCCTTCTTTCTGTGCTGCCACAATACTTTCCATTTTCATGGCTTCGATGACGAACAAAGGCTGGTTTTTCTTGACGGTATCCCCTTCTTTTACCAGAATACGCGTCAGTCGACCCTGTAAAGGCGAGCCAATATCGCCTGCTTTACTCACTTTAACGTGCTGGAATTTCTCAACTTTCGAGGATTTGTCGCGAACCTTAACCTGACGACTCTGTCCATTCAGTTCAAAAGTGATCGTTCGCATACCAAACTCATCGGGCTCTGATCGGAACAGCAGACGGACAAGGATATTTTTACCCTCCTCAATGTTAATCAGGATTTCCTCGTTCTCTTTTAGTCCGTAAAAGAAGGCCGGCGTTGGAATGATGCTGACGTTCCCGTATTGCTCATTAGCCTTGTAGTATTCATCGTATACCTTTGGATACATCTGATACGACAGATAATCTACGAAACCATCGCAAAGGGGGTATTTTTCCTGGAAAGCCTTAAAATCAGCGTCGAAGTCAATTGGTTTCAGATGGCTGTTCGGACGATCTGTAATAGGCTCTTCCCCTTTGAGTACAACGCGCTGAATAGCCTCCGGGAAACCACCAACGGGCTGGCCCAGAATACCCTTCATGAGCTCCTTTACCGATTCAGGAAAGGACAGCGATTCGCCCCGTGTCAGTACATCATCGGCAGTGAGGTTATTGGCGGTCATGAAGATGGCCATATCGCCAACTACTTTCGACGAAGGTGTCACTTTCACAATATCACCAAATAATTGGTTCGCCACCGAGTAGTTCTTCTTCAGCGTCTCGAACTTATCACCCAGGCCCGTTGCTATAGCCTGCGGTTTCAGATTGGAATACTGTCCACCCGGAATTTCGTTCTCATAAACCTCTGCGCTGCTCGCTTTCATGCCCGACTCAAACGGGTAATAATACTCCCGAACATCTTCCCAATAGTTGGAATAGGCATTTAGTGACGACAAATTCATATCGCACTCCCGCTCATGGCCCTGCATCATGGCCACCACCGAGTTGAAGTTCGGTTGCGACGTCAGGCCCGATAAGGCACCTAAGGCACAGTCAACAATATCCACACCCGAGTCAATAGCTTTCAGGTAGGTAGCCGCCTGAATACCCGCCGTATCGTGCGTGTGCAGGTGAATTGGGATGCTTACAGCCTTTTTCAATTCACGCACCAATACCTCAGCCGAGAGGGGTTTCAGCAACCCGGCCATATCTTTAATGGCCAGTAAATGTGCGCCCTCATCTTCGAGCTGGCGGGCCATGTCGAGGTAGTACTGGAGCGTATATTTATGTTGATTGGGCGAGAGCACATCGCCCGTGTAACAAATAGCGGCTTCGCAAAGAGCATCGGTGCGCTCACGAACGGCACGAATACTTACTTTCATGGCCTCAACCCAGTTGAGGGAATCGAAAATCCGGAACACATCAATGCCCGTTTCCCAGGATTTCTCAACGAATTTTTCAATCAGATTGTCGGGATAGGCCGAATAGCCAACCGCGTTGGAACCCCGAAACAGCATTTGCAGCAGCATGTTCGGCATGGCTTCACGCAGTGCCTCCAGGCGCTTCCAGGGGCTTTCATAGAGGAACCGCATGGCCACGTCGAAGGTGGCTCCACCCCAGACTTCCATCGAAAAGAGTTCAGGATGATTTTTGGCGAATCCTTCGGCTACTTTTTGCAAATCCTGCGTTCGGACCCGAGTGGCCAGCAACGATTGGTGGCCATCGCGAAAAGTAGTATCTGTGTAAAGAACACACTTCTGATCTTTCACCCATTGCGTAAATTGCTCGCGGCCTAATTCCTTCAGTCGATCCCGGTTACCGGTTGGATAAGGGCCGTAGGTGTCGAAGGCAGGAACCACGGGGGTTCTAAAAATCTTACTATCGTCTTTCTTCTTTACTTCGGGATTGCCGTTTACAATCACATCGGCGAGGTAATTAAGTACCCGCGTCGACCGGTCCTGCGGCTTGCGCAGATCGAACAGTTCGGGGTGCGTCTCAATAAACGAAACCCGTGCTTCGCCCCGCTGGAAAATCGGGTGGCTAATCACGTTCAGCAAAAAGCTGATATTGGTTTTAACGCCCCGAATCCGGAACTCCAGTAACGCTCGCGTCAGGCGTTGGGTAGCGCCTTTAAGCGTGCGGCCCCGCGCCGAAACTTTCACAATCATCGAGTCGAAGTAGGGCGATATTTTCATGCCCGCGTAGCTACTTCCCTCATCCAAACGGATACCAAATCCAGCTGCATTTCGATAGGCTGTGATGGTACCGAAGTCGGGCTTAAAGCCGTTCGATGGATCTTCCGTTGTGATCCGACACTGAATCGCGTAGCCATTCAGTGGAATATCTTCCTGCCGATTGATATAAATACCATTATCGGACAGCTGGTAGCCCATGGCAATCAGAATCTGCGTCCTGACAATGTCGATACCGGTTATTTCTTCCGTTATGGTATGCTCAACCTGAATTCGGGGGTTAACCTCAATGAAATAGATATTCTCTTCTTTATCAACCAGGAACTCGACCGTTCCCGCGTTGGAATACTCCACAGCCCGACCTAACTGTAGGGCATAAGCATAAAGTTTATCCTTCGTTTCCTGCTTCAGACCGAACGATGGAGCCACTTCAACCACTTTCTGAAACCGGCGTTGCACCGAGCAGTCACGCTCATACAAGTGAACGATGTTCCCATGCTGGTCGCCGAGCAATTGTACCTCAATGTGCTTAGGTTCCTCGATGAATTTTTCCAGAAAGATCGTATCATCACCGAATGCGTTACGTGCTTCATTTTTAGCCTCAGCAAAAGCCTTTTCAAACTCTTGCGCTTCCCGAACTACACGCATACCACGACCACCGCCACCGGCAGCGGCTTTCACCATGATCGGAAAACCAATCCGCTGGGCTTCGGTCAGGGCAAATTCGGGGCTCATGTTCTCTTCCCGCGAATCGGGTATGAGGGGTACACCCGCTTTGGTGGCCAGATTTTTAGCGCGCACTTTATCGCCCAGGGCGTCCATTGCTTCGGGTGAGGGGCCAATAAATATAATGCCTTCCTCACGGCACCGCCGGGCCAGTTTTACGTTCTCCGACAGAAATCCGTAACCAGGATGAATGGCGTCAATTTTATGACGCTTAGCCAGTAGAATAATGCCTTCAACATCCAGATAGGGTTTCAGCGCGTCTTCGTCCCGACCGATCTGGTAGGCTTCATCGGCCTTATAGCGGTGTAGCGAGTAGCGATCTTCATAGGTGTATACGGCAACGGTGGTGATGCCCAATTCGGTAGCTGCCCGCATGATGCGGATGGCGATTTCGCCCCGGTTGGCGACAAGCAGACGTTTGATGGGTCGGATGTACTCTTTCATAGATTTCAACGAAACGACTTCTGGCTATAAGCGCGTAAAATAACAGGGCAAGATGGTTGAAAATTTTGAAAAAGCCCTCCTGTACCGTATAATCATTGGAAAAAACAGATTTTTCCGGGAATATTGCAGAAGTCAGAAAAAATATCAACCATCCTTTATATGAACTATATAAGGGATTGATGTTGGCTCAAACGGCTTTTTAAGTTCTGATTCTAGTAGTAGTTAGATTCACGTTATATCAAAAAAACGTAAAATCGTCGGGCTTCTCAATCCGGTAGGTTTTCAGCCACTGCTTGAGTTGGCTCGTATCAGCAAGGGCTTTCAGATCGGCTTTAATGTGTTTTATATCCCGCTTCAATTGGGCAATGTCGCTATTCAGACTGAACTCCAGTGCTATGGGTGAACTAACGGCGAAAGCCGGTTTCCCAGTCATAGCGGCCAGTTCGTTTTGAAGTCCGAAGAATTCGTTGTCTAATTCGTCCGCCTGCTGCTTCAGAATTTTGTTGTAATACTTGAGTTGGTCTTCGGCGAGGGATTCCAGATGTGCCTGATCGATGTGTTCAAATTCGAGTTGTAACTGCAAAAGCGCTAGTAAATCGCTTTTTTCATAGGCTGCCGTTACGCGGTGCATGATTTCGGTTTTACGCTGCTTTTCGGCTTCGTCGGGCTCCCGGTCGGGGTGAAAGGCTTTTACCAGGTCCATATACAGTGTTCGAACAGCCTTGGTGATGTTCCGGGCTTCGACTTGTTTTTTATCTTCCCGTTCCTGCTGTTTTGCCGATTTCGGTTTTTTAGTGGCCGTTTGCTGCCGACGTTCGGCCTCAGCGGCTTCCCGCTGCGCTATTTTCTCCTGAACATAGGCATTCATTTTCTGCGGATCGCTGACATCGGCATCCGGGTCTATCTCGATGCCGAACATCGTTGCCATCATCTCCTTCATCAACTCGGCCGTTAGTTGATCCGACTCAGCGTTCGTATTGTCGAATCCATCCGCATCGTATTTATCATAGATGGGTTTGAGATCAGTAATTCCATACGTATCGATCAACTCAAAGGCGATGTTCCGAATAAGATCAGCGAGTTTCTTCTTCTCCGTTTTCGAACAGTCTTTATGCTGATAAGCCCGGTCGAACAAACGCACTAAATCGGCCCGAAATTGGCTATACTGCTCAAGTAAAGGCCGATAATCCGTTTGTACCCGCTGCTGAATATGCAGAGTAGCTTCGCGCAAATTGGTCAGTTCGCTCGTTAGTGTTTCGATTTTCCGGATCAGTCGATTAAATTCCTTTTGCGATTTGGAAAGAACCGCCTTGTCTTTCCGGGTACCAATCTGGACAACAAGATGCTTCGTCTGCTGAGACATACGTGGGTACTTATTTTAACTTTTGCTATAGTGGATACGTGTACATTTGGGCAGCATTTGGCGAATGATTTACTTCGTATTCGGCCTGCTTTTCTGGTAACTACATGATTACTAAATTACTGGAGTACATCTCCCGATTTGATTCTCACCATCGGTTTATTATTGCAGCATTAGCGGCAGGAGTTGCTTACTTCTATGTTCCTGACTATTTCACTATTCCAGCTCAAATTACAACCGTCTATGTAGCTTTTGCGATGACCGTGTTAGTCTTAGCGTGGACATCGATGCTGGTATCTCACCCGCGAGATTTGCCCAAACTGTCGCGCATTCAGGATTCTAGTCGGCTATTCCTGTTAATATTTGTGGTGGTAGCGGCATTGGTCGGTTTATTTGCTGTTGTGGCCTTGCTCAACTCGATGGATAAGAATCGCAGAGAACACATTCTACTCCCTATATTGGCCGTTTGGAGCGCATGGACGTTAGTTCATACCGTTTTTACCCTCCGCTATGCACATCTGTACTACGGCAATGACATCAACCCAAAGAAGCGCCCAGGTGGGTTGGATTTCCCGCATGAAGCCGAACCGGATTACCTCGACTTTGCCTATTTCTCGTTCGTTATTGGCATGACCAGTCAGGTGTCTGATGTAACCATTGGATCAAAAGCCATGCGCCGGACAGCTCTGGCGCACGGCGTCTTATCGTTCGGTTTCAACGCTATTATTATTGCTCTAACTATTAGCGGCTTATCGAAATGAGTTAGCTGGTCTGTCGGTTTCCTGTCTGTTTTTTTGCCTTTTCCCGAGCGTCGGTCCGCTGCTGCTCTTTTTCATAGGCTTCCCGCTGGCGCTTATCAGCGGTCAGCGTGCGATATAAACCATTCAGCACGTATAGATCGTCGACTTCATCAATGAGTCGATGGAGGTGTTCGCGCACTTGCGTAATATTCATAGTAATTCGTAGGCTGCTTCGATTATATGTATTCTGTTGGGGAAGTCGTTAACGAAATTACGACCAGCAACTGATTTTATCTCTATTTACGCTCAAGTGTATTTAGCTCAGGAAGCCTTTTTTACTCGTCTGTTCTCGAACAGATCAGCGAATCGCGTCTTCATTCCAACAAACTTGGCTACGATCTGTTAACTAACAATAATAGCCGGTTTTATACGCTGAGCGCGGTTTTTATTACTACTAAATCTGATTTCGACATTTCGAAATAGATATTCTTGAGTGTCA
>NZ_BAAHBG010000010.1:734562-801410 GCF_054776855.1 Spirosoma migulaei
TATTACTACTAAAATCCAAATTTCATCTGTAGTCGTAAGTGTATCGAGTCCCCTGAAAAATGGGAAGCATTTGCTACAATTAATTAGTCCGTTATGAAAGAGCAACAAAATGAATCAGGTCTGACTATGTTACCAGGCCAATTAGAGCCGGTTCGGGTAGGCCGACGGTTATTTTTGCGTTATGCTGGAGCTTTTGCCGCCGGGGGAGCGATTTTGGCCTCGTGTAAAGAGGGCGAAGAAAACCCAACTACAGTAATGGCTCCTGTGGATTTAGGCACGGGCGACATTGGGATTTTGAACTACGCTTACGCGCTGGAACAACTAGAAGCCGCTTTTTATACACAGGTAATTGCAACTCCCTACAGTGGCATGACCGATGCGGAGAAAACCCTCCTAACGGATATCCGCGATCATGAAATTGTTCACCGCGAATTCCTGAAAGCAGCCTTAGGCACCAATGCCATTGCAGGCCTAACGCCCAACTTTGCTTCGATCACGTTCACGGATCGATCCAGTGTTTTGAACACGGCGAAAGCATTTGAAGATCTGGGGGTATCCGCTTATAATGGTGCTGGCCCACTGATTACAAATCCAGACTACCTGGCAGTTGCCGGGAAGATTGTATCGGTTGAAGCCCGTCATGCAGCCGCTATCCGGGATCTGCTCAATCCGAAGTCGGCTGATTTTGCTGGCGATGATGTGGTAGCTCCGGCTACGGGTCTCGATGTGTCTAATCCACCGGCAACGGTATTACCCATCGCTCAGAAGTACGTAAAAACGACCATCACTGCCACCAATCTGCCCAAATAAACCTGACACAACGCTATGAATTTATTCAAATTAATCTCTGATATTGAGCAGGTTGATCCCGAATTTAGTGATCGGCACAGCTTTTATTCGCGCCGGAACCTACTCAAATTTAGCTCCAATCTGATTGCAGCGGGCATACCAGCTATTGTGGCCGGTACGTTGAATAAAGCACTGGCTCAGACAACGACACCGCCTTCGCAAGCGGCTATCGATGTGGCTAATTTTGCGCTGACACTGGAATACCTGGAAGACGAGTTTTATCGTACCGGCCTGGCTACATCTGGCCTGATACCTTCTACTGATACAACCGTTATTTCGCAGATTAGCAAACATGAAACAGCGCACGTAGCGCTGTTGAAAAGTGCCTTAGGCGCACTTGCGATAGCCAAACCAACCTTTAAGTTTCCGGCTGGAACATTTACAAGCTATCCTACATTTTTAGCTACAGCACGTGCCCTAGAAGATACGGGGGTCCAGGCGTATAAAGGACAGGCTCCTGCACTTATTAACGATAAATCTATTTTGGCAGTAGCCTTACAAATTCACTCCGTTGAAGCCCGGCACGCGTCGGAAGTTCGTCGGATGCTGGGTCTGAAAGGCTGGGTTTCTGACACCACGAACACTACGTTCATGCAGGGAACCGTTAATTTAAAAACGCTTCCAAATGTATCCGCTATTTCAGAAGACAACTTACGCGGAGCGTTTGATGAACCATTGACCAAAGCGCAGGTATTAGCTATTGCAGCTCCATTCCTGTAATAAACATATAATATAGGGAGGCCGGGAAACCGGTAGGGTGACGGAAGGCATCGGGGATTTTCTCCGGTGCCTTTTTTTGTCAGAGTAGTCATTGCGTGTAGTACCGACCGGGAGAGAACCATTTGACTACTTCTACCAATTCCCCCTTTCTCATCCGTCTCTTTTTTTGTTGCTTGCGGTTGAATTCGCACCCAAAGGCGACCCTATATGAAATTCATCCGTATTCTTCTCAAAGTCCTGTTAGGGCTTGTCGTATTTATCGTGCTGTTTCTGGCAGTTAGTCTGGCCCCGGTCGATGAAACGCCCTACCAGCAAATGCCTTATTATACCCAAACCAAGCAACGGTTGGAACAACTTCCCTCTCCAGTAAAAGGGAAAGCACCACTACGGGCTGGCTGGGCCAAAGCCAATATTACGCCCCCTTACAGTACGCCCACGGGTGGCTATGGAGCCCGGCGTGGTAAACATTGGCACATAGTTGCCGATTCCATTTTTGCACGAGCCATTGTACTGGATAATGGCAGTACCAAAGTCGCTATGATTGGTTTAGACTTACTCATTACCCCCCCAACGGTAGTGGAAGCGCTCAGGAAACGGCTGCCGGAAGTTGGGCTTCGTTGGGAGAATGTGTATACCGGAGCCATTCACTCGCACAACAGCATCGGTGGATGGGCCCCCGGTTTAGTCGGTCAGTTAATTGCGGGAGGGTACGATGAGAAAATAGTGCCCCGTATTACCGACGGCATTCTACAAGCCATTCGGGATGCACAAACGAATATGGCTCCCGTGGAGGTTGGCTTTGGCCAGACGGATGCCACTGATCACATCTACAACCGGATTGGGAACTCGGGCCCAACACGACCGCTCGACGGGATGATCCGGCTATTGAAGCTAAAGAAAAACTCAGGCGAATCGGCCTTGCTCTGCACATTTGCCGGTCATGCCACCCTCTATGAGGACGCTATGTGGAACTACCTCAGCCGCGATTATCCGGGCTCGCTGGTCGATCGGTTAGAGAAGAAATCGGCCGATTTTGCCGTCTTTATGGCGGGAGCCGTTGGCAGCACAGGTCCACAGGCACGGGGTAAAACCGACTTCCAGGAAATCAGAAATTATGCAGGCGATCTGGCCCTGCGTATCGAACGAGCCGTGCCCCAAATCCAGACAAAAACTGATAGTACCTTATCCATTCTCACCCTGCCGCTGGGTCTGCGCGAACCGCACCCGCGTGTCATTGGCAATTGGCGGGTACGACCCTGGCTGTTCTACGCCATCTACGGCGATTATCCATCCGACCTGAAAGCCTTGCGTATTGGCCAAACTGTACTACTGGGCACCCCCTGCGATTTTTCGGGTGAGTTCGTGGCCGACTTCAACCCGCTGGCAACTCAAAAAGGCGTTAACTTAATGATTACCAGTTTCGATGGTGGCTACATCGGCTATGTCACCCCCGATGCCTATTACAATCGATCAACCTATGAAACCCGCGACATGAACTGGTTTGGCCCCTATAATGGCGCCTATTTTGAGGAAATGATGATGGGTTTATTGAAAAAGATATAAATGGACAGGTTTCAAAACAAATACCGCGTGGCATCGGCGCGGGCGGCCTGGTGGAATTATAGTTGGGCAGGGGCATATTTTATTACGATATGTACTGCTCAACGCCAGCATTATTTTGGCAGCATTCAAGAGGGCAACATGCACTTGTCGAATATAGGAATTTTGGCCGATGTATTTTGGCATGAAATACGGCGTCATGCCCAACAGATCGAATTGGGATCGTTTGTCGTCATGCCTAATCACGTACATGGAATATTGATATTGAATGAAAATCCAATCATTCCGAACGTTGTAGAGACAAGGCATGCCTTGTCTCTACCGATCCCACCGCCATCCACCCAATTACCATCCCAACAACGCTTTCAAAATCAGGGTAAAAATTCGGTTTCATCTATTATCGGATCATACAAATCAGCGGTTACCAAACATGCCCATCGACTGGGTTTGGATTTCGGGTGGCAGGGGCGTTTTCATGATCATATTATTCGCAATGACGGTGAATACCAACGCATCAATGATTATATAGAATCAAATCCTGAAAACTGGGATAAGGATCGATTTTTTAACGAACCAGACGTAACGTCATAACAAACGTAGAGACAAGGCATGCCTTGTCTCTACCACCACCAAAACCCACAACCCACTATGCCGGTTCGCCTTCTTCTATCTACCGTTTTATTGGCCAGCCTAATCGCATTTATCAGCCACACCGAAGAACCACCAGCCGTTATTCGGATTAACCTGCTTGGCTACCGGCCCAACAGCCCTAAAATAGCCGTCTGGGCTAGTCTGACCGACAAACAACTTTCTCATTTTCAACTCGTTGATGAACAGACGAATCAAAAAATCCAGCAGTTACCGGCAGGTAAAGCGTTTGGTGGGTATGGCCCCTTTCAGCAAACCTACCGGCTCGATTTTTCGACCATCCGAAAACCTGGTCGCTATTACCTTCAAACGGAGGATGGTACCCGGTCACCCAGTTTTCGAATCGATGAACAGGTGTATGATGGGGCGGCTGACTTCTGTTTACGGTATATGCGTCAGCAGCGAAGTGGGTACAATCCCTATTTGAAAGACTCCTGCCATACTCATGACGGCTATTCCCTCTACGGCCCCATGCCCGACAGTACGCATGTGGATGTATCGGGCGGCTGGCATGATGCATCGGATTATTTGCAGTATGTAACAACCTCTGCTAATGCCACCTACCATTTGCTCGCAGCTCAGCGCGACTTCCCAACAGCCTTTACCGATCAGCATCAGGCAAATGGATTAATTGGAGCCAATGGGCAGCCCGATGTGCTGGACGAAGCGCAATGGGGTCTGGATTGGTTACTAAAAATGCACCCCAGAGAAGATTGGCTCTTCAATCAGCTCGGCGACGACCGTGACCATGCAGGGATGCGCATCCCAAAAGAGGATAATTTTTACGGGAAAGGTCTCGAACGCCCGGTTTACTTCGCTTCGGGTCAGCCACAGGGCATGTTCAGATACAAAAACCGGGCAACGGGCGTGGCTTCTACGGCTGGGAAAGTGAGCAGCGCCATGGCCTTAGGGTTTCAGCTGTTACGAAACAGCCAGCCTGACTATGCCAAAAAACTCTGGCAACGGTCGCAATCGGCCTATAAACTCGGGCTGGATAAACCGGGTAATTGTCAGACAGCTCCCGGCCGGGCACCATATTTCTATGAAGAAGACAATTACACGGACGATATGGAACTGGCCACCGTTGAGCAACTCAATGCAGCCGGGGTAACGGGCAAGCTAGCTACAAAATGGCAAACAACAGCATTGGATTTTGCGCGGCAAGAACCGGTTACACCCTGGATTTTAAACGATACGGCCCGCCATTATCAGTGGTATCCGTTTGTGAACGTCGGTCATGCAGAGCTGGCAAAAAAACTACCCACCAACCAACGAAAAACGGTTACGGATTTCTACAAACGAGGCATCGATATCATCTGGCAACGGGCAAAACAGAATGCATTTTACCGGGGTGTTCCCTTTACCTGGTGCAGCAATAACCTCACAACCTCATTTGCTACGCAATGCTTCTGGTATCGGCAACTCACCCGCGACAGGCAATATGAAGCCCTCGAACAGGCTAATTTCGATTGGTTATTCGGTTGTAATCCCTGGGGAACGAGTTTCGTCTATGGTCTACCTGCCAACGCCGATACTCCCGCAGACCCACATTCGGCCTTTACACACCTTAAGCAATATCCTATTGACGGCGGTCTGGTAGATGGGCCTGTACGGGGCAGCATTTATGGAAACCTGATTGGCATTACCTTGTATCAGCCCGATGAGTACGCGGCCTTCCAAAGCAGAGTAGCCGTTTATCACGACGATTACGGCGACTACAGCACCAATGAGCCCACCATGGATGGTACCGCAACTCTCATTTATCTACTAGCCGCCAAACAAGCCGAAAACCGAAAGTCCTCCGGCAAAGTCACGATACCTAAACAAGCACGCAAGCCACTTAAAAAGCCCAGTCAGGCCCAGGTAATCGACTCAAAGTCAACCTATTTCAAAGGCGCTAAAATTCGGGGCGATACAGCCCTCAAGCGACTGGCTCTAGTTTTTACCGGCGATGAGTTTGCCGATGGCGGATCAACAATAGCCCGAACGTTGCGGAAGCACGGCGTTCGGGCTTCGTTTTTTCTGACGGGCCGTTTTCTGCGAAATCCGGCGTTTAGGCAGTTAATCCAGCAATTAGCCCGGGAAGGCCATTACATCGGTCCTCACTCCGATCAGCATCTGTTATACTGCGACTGGCGGAAGCGCGACAGCCTGCTCGTTAGTCAGGAGCAGTTTGTGACAGACCTGCGGGCAAACTACGCGGCTCTGGCTCATTTCACTACTGAGCGCATCCGCCTGTTTTTGCCACCTTACGAATGGTATAATGATAGCATTGCGGTCTGGACGAAGGCCGAAGGAATTCAATTGATCAATTACACCCCCGGTACACTGAGTCATGCTGATTACACAACGCCCGAAGACCGAAACTACCGAACCAGTGAGACAATTCTACAGTCAGTTCGGGCCTATGAAGCAAAAAATGCGGCTGGCCTGAACGGATTTATGTTACTGATGCACATCGGTACAGCCTCCAGCCGAACGGATAAACTTTATGATCATCTGGACGAGTTTCTGACTCAACTCCGCCAGAAAGGCTATCAGTTTGTGCGGGTTGATGAATTGTAGGATTAGCTCAAAACTTTACGCATGAACGAGAGTTGATAGGATACCAGATTACCAATAATTTAGTTGGCATCTGCTTACTCAACAACTGATCTTTTCGTATGCGTACGCTCCTGTTTTTCTTCGCTGCCAGCTTGACTGGCTCTCTTTGTTTCGCCCAAAACGATTCGACTAAAACCGTTACTCAGGAACCTGTACAAAAGCAGGTCGCCATTCCGGGTGTCGACACGCCGATATCGGGTGGTGGTATGACGGCGCAAACGCCAACAAACCCATTGCCACCCGTTCAGAACAATAAAAAACGAAAAACTCTTCCCCCCAGCGACCCACGGGCATTCGGTGTATCGGTGCCAGTTGGAAAAGCCAAAAAGGATACGTTGAGGAATTAGTAACGTGGACATCTTGTCCGTATAGCTGAAGGCTCAGTTTTAATTGCCATTTTTAGCCTTCGGCTATGCGGACAAGATGTCCACATTACAGTCAACTGGTTGGTTTATCAGGCAGTGGGGCCGATGCGTGAAACTCGGCATAGATCCGGTGCATGTACTCATCCAGCAGGGTCAGGACGCGCTCCCGACTTTCGGAGTTTACGATTAACCCAACGTGGTATTCCCGGTTGATCCGCCAGAAGATCTCAGGCTCGGTAAAAACCGATAAGTCAGGCCATTGCTGACGGGCGAGCGATACAATCAATCCGGCGTAATGACCGGTATCAACGGGTGGTATATAATGTTCTTTATGCGCAACGGCCACTTCCAGTTTGGCCCACTCACGCCAAAGATTTACGCCCGATGCCGCTTCAACCATCTCGGCAATGTGGGCACCGCCCACCCGAGAGGCCGTTTCCAGAAAATATAATTCCCCATCGTGATCACCCCGAATGTACTCCGAGTGCGACGCACTGTATCGCATGCCAAAGGCCTCTAACACCTGGTCATTTATCTGTTGTAGAGCCGCTGATTCGGGTGTACCAAGCGGCAGTGTTCCGGTACGGAATACCCCTCCCCCATGCGCAACTTCCATAGGTGTTGCCAAGTATTGGCTTACCCGCGTAAAAACCGCCTTGCCATCGACCGACAATGCGTCTACATGGTAAACTTTACCTGGCTTAAATTCTTCGATCAGATAATGATGTCGTTTGTCGCCCAGCAAATGAATAGCGGACCAGGCTTCTTCCAGCGAATGCACTTTCCGAATACCCGTTGCTGAGGCTTCGGAACGCGGTTTAATCAGCCAGGGCGATTCGGTTGTTTGCAAAAAAGCGGTTACCGTTTCGTCATGAAAAAGAGAACTAAAAGCAGGTACGCGAATACCAGCGGCAAACGCACGGGTACGCATGGCCAGCTTATCGCGGAAGTAGCGAGCCGTTGTCTGCCCCATACCGTCAATACGAAACGTCTCCCGAATGAGTGCGCCTTTCTCTACATCGAAGTCATCTAGTGCCACTACGCGATCAATCCTACGCGAGCGCATGGCATGAGCCAACCCCACGATCATCTGCTCCAGATCCTCGGGAGCGTTGCTGGGAGAGGGTAAAAAGAAGAATTCGTCGATAGCCTCGCGCGGCCAGGATTCGTTGGCAAGTTTCTGATCTGTTAGCAGATAGACGGTATTGCCCAACTCTTTGCAGGCTTTCATGAAATCGTGCCCCTTCAGAAAGGTGGCAATGCACAAAAAAGACAACTGGCTCATACAACGTACTCGTTAATGTTGACGAAAAATATACGGCCAAAAGACCAAACGACGAACTTTTCTTACCGAGTTTCTAAAATTAATGCCCGTAAATACGCTATTAATAGCCGAATACCAAATCCTGTTGCATTTTTCTGCGAACCAAATTCAGTATCCGCAAAGGCCATTCCGGCAATGTCGAGGTGCGCCCAGGCGGGATGATTTTCGGTAAAGACTTCCAGAAACTTAGCCGCACTGATGGCGCCCGCTACTGGCTTCCCGCTATAATTTTTCAGATCGGCCACATCCGACTTTATATCCTCGCGGTACACATCCCAAACAGGTAACCGCCAAAGTCGCTCCCCTGTTTGATTCGAGGCTTCGGTCAGCTTATTGGCTAACTCATCATTCTGCGTAAATAAACCAGCCGCGTGATAGCCCAAAGCCGCAATAACATTACCTGTCAGGGTGGCCAGATCAATTAGTATATCGGGTTGGAAGTTCTTCACCATATACCCTAATCCGTCGGCCAGAATAACGCGCCCTTCGGCATCGGTATCTATGACTTCAATCGTTTTGCCGTTATAGGCTGTCACCACATCACCGGGTTTGGTTGAACGCCCATCGGTTGAGTTTTCGGTTGCCGGCACAATGCCGATTACGTGAATTGGCAGTTTTAGTTTAGCCGCTACTTCTACCGTCCCTAACACGGCCGCAGCTCCCCCCATGTCGCTTTTCATGAGGTGCATACTAGCCGAAGTTTTAATGGACACGCCCCCCGTATCGAAGGTCACGCCTTTGCCTACTAAACCCACTTTCAATGCATTCGTAACGCCTTTTGGCTTATACTCAGTCACAATCAATACGGGTGGTACATCACTTCCCTGACTCACACTCAGCAAGGCCCCCAGTTTCTGCTTTTCCAGTTCGGCTTTATCGAGTATGGTTACAGCATAGTTGTTTTCCTCTCCGGAGGAAACAGCCCAATCGGCCAGCGTTTGGGGAATTTTATAGTTGGCAGGCGCATTCATCAAGTCCAGGATTTGCCGCTGAGTTTGGGCAATGGCTTCAGCACGAGTTAGTGCTTCCTGCGCAACAGTCTGCTGATTAGGATTTATGAACAGCGCTAACTGACCAGCCTCGGAGAAGAAGACAGGGGGAGTAGGTTTATCGGTCTGGTAGAGCTTGAGATCATACCCACCCCATCGAACCCCAAGTACCACAGCCTCAACGACATCAGCATCAACTGCGGACAGATCAATGCTAAGTTGCTCCGGCAGTTTGGTTTTATGATCGAAAATCAATTTTCGAAACGCCCGCAACCAGTCCATTTCCTGTGGCTTATCCCCTATCCCAAGAAGATATATTTTACTCCCGTCCTGTCTGTACAGAATCAGTACTTCTTTGGCATCGGCCTTAAAATCGCGTTGTAGAACAGCAGCAGACAGAGTCAGTTTTTGGGCAAGACTGGCTAATTGATCAGTAAGCTCAGCGGTTTGTTCAACCGGAATAATTAAATCGCCAGTGGTGGCGGGTTGTGTAGTTAGGATAATGTTCATAAAACATGTTTAAAAGCAGTTTGATGTTCGGAGTTTGTAGTTTGATGTTTATTGCAGTGCATTACACATCAAACTACAAACTCCGAACATCAAACGCATGAATATCAATAAAACAGCCACTCCACCGCTTTCGGGAATTCACGGCCCCAGTGGGTTTCCTGGTGTGTTCCGGTTGGGTCAACAGAGAGGTGAATATCAATTGGATTACCACCGTACTGCTGGCGGGACAATGACTCGTTAAAACGCTGAATATTAGGAACCATGTAGCGCGACTCCTGCTCTCCGCCATACACGTAGATTTTCATGGGCACGGGTGCCTCAAAACGAATGGCATCAAAATAAATTTTGGGCGAAATCCAGAGCGAGGGAGAAAAGACCATCAGTCGACCAAACACTTCGGGATGCAGGAGACCGGCATAAATACTGATTAACCCGCCCAGCGAACTCCCGCCAATACCCGTATGAGCCGCATCGGGCAACGTCCGAAAACTTCGATCAACAATGGGTTTAAGGGTCTGGTGAATGAAGTCCAGGTAGTACTGGCCCCTGCCGGTACCGGCGCGGGTCCGGTGAAACGTAAACTCCCGAATGCGTTCGTCGTGCCCGTGATCAATAGACACCAGGATGACTTCATGGTGGTTTCGGGAGGCCAGCAAGGCCATTTTCTGGTCTATTTCCCAACTGCCGTAGCCCACACCCCCACCAAACAAATTCTGGCCATCGTGCAAATACAATACGGGATACCGTTTGGGTGCCTCACCCGGCCTGGTCTGATCATAATCATGTGGGAGAAGCACATGAACCCGGCGGGTCTGAACGAGTTTAGGGACCTTAAATGTATCGCCAAGCAGTTCGATTTTGGGCAGAAATGCCGGATTGAATGGCATCCCGAACCAACGCCAATGCGGTACATACTCGCGTTTTGAGTTCACCGACCGCGATACCGTCCGGTTTCCGACCGACTCCCCCGATGCACTTAACTCAACATGATCCCATCCGCCACGGGTGTATTTGTATTCCAGCGTTTTTGGCAGCGCCATGCCCTTCGGAAATTCATACACAAACTGACCAGGCCCGATAGCCTGCATCTGAAACTGAGGCAAGTCGGGTAGCCAATCGCAAAAATTGCCCGATACAAATACCGGGCGATCGTCACTAATGGGTGTGTTGAGTTCTAAACGTAGTAGTGAAGACATACCTACAGAATCTGATACCGGGTGAAGTTGGTTCAGACGAGGTATGAAAAATTTAGGGTGATGCAATCACGCCAATTCCCAATCGCTGGTTAATTCCTTAACCAGGCTAACCAGTTGTCTGTAGCTGGTGGGTTTGGTCAGGCATTGATTAGCCCCTAAGGCCAAACTCCGCCGACAGTCGGAAGCATCCGTCGAGGTGGTCAACATGACAACCGGCAAATGAGCAAAACCGGGCGTATTCCGAATTTGATTTAATGTCTCAAATCCATCCTGACGATTCATGTTGATGTCTAACAAAATCAGTGAAGGCAACTCCTCACAGTCAGTTAGTTGCGGGAGCAGTTGATCGCCATCCGTTAGCGCATGCACCCGGATAGGCTTATGGGTCTCTTTAAAGGCAGAACGGATAAATAGTTGATCATCTTCGTCGTCATCAACGATCCAAACAGTAGGAGGAGTCGATAACGGTAACCTGAAGTCATTTATGGGATGAAAAGCCATGACAATTCAGCATTTATTAAGGTTAACGGCGGATAAAGAAAAAGCATTGGCACCGACTGACTACGGTGTACTATGGGATAAACTAGTGACCCGGTATCTACTAAAACCGTTGGAATGGCTGCCTTTTATATCAGTTGAGTAAGCGAAGAAACCAGAATACTGTGGAGATTAGCAGGAGATAAATTTACTGATTTATCACATAATCAACCAATATAGGTCAATCAATTTAACATTTTTTTAACGATTTTTTGTCGTAAAAATTTCAAGTATACGATATAAATAATCCGTTATTTACTAATCCAGTGATGTATACAAACTAAATTTCTTCCTAAATAATTCCCTATCAATCAGATACTTAAAATATTATTTAGAACAAATCTTAAGAATAGTTTTATAATTAGTCTAAATAGGCTTTACCTTTGTGGCCGATAAATGCCTCGATCAAACCAGCTTATATATGCTTACCTCAAGTTTACTAGTTCGGCTCACGCCTTTTGTTTTACTGGTAGCCAGTTTATCCGCCTGTAAGGACGAAGAGAACCCCACAACGGTTACTCCTCAACTTCGCAAAACCATTGACTACGCCAAACTGACCGATACCACGACCTACGCTAACTTCTTTGTCGATAATAATGGGGCTAAAACAGTTGACCTAACAACAGGAAGTACGCGGCTGGCCATGTTTCGGGCGATCAATACCTACAATGGTACCGCAGTGGGAACAGGGGCAACGCTGGACGCTACAGTTTTGAAAAATATGTTTTCGAACACGAGCAGCCCATTTTCGGGTACAGCTAACTCAGCACTCAACTCGTCGGGAATTCAATTACGCAACGTAACGGCATCATCACTGGCAGCAGCCGATGCCGAAAAAGAACGGCAAACCATTGAAGCAGGGTTTACAGCTATTGCTACAGTCAGCAAATCCGTATCAGCTACAGCTTCGGAAGGGAAAGCAGGTAAACTAGGCACCTACCTGGTTGATGAAAAAGGCATTGAATATGGCCAGATTATCCAAAAGGGTCTTATTGGTGCGTTTCAGGTCGATTACATCGGAAACGTCCTGCTGAGCGACAAGAATCTCGCGCTCGATAATAGCACCCTGGTAGCGGGTAAAAACTATACGCTGCTCGAACAAAACTGGGATGAAATTTTCGGTATCATCACCGCAAACCCAGTCTACGGCGGCAAAGCGACAACGACCTCATCGGGCGAAAGTTTTATTGGTTCATATCTGTGGGAATACAACCAGGAGGATTTTCCGAAGATTCATAAAGCATTGCTGACAGGCCGGGCGGCTATTGTGAATAATGATCTAAAAACCCTGAAAGAGCAGGCAACCTTCATTCACAAAGCCATGGAAAAAGCTATTTCTGGGGCTGCCTTAGGCTATCTGAGTAAATGGAAGTCGGGCACTACGGATGCCGCTCGGGCACACGCCATGGGCGAGGGGCTTGGTTTTATCTATAGCTTGCGGTATGCTAAACTAAACAATGCCGATGCAGCCTTCTCTGATGGTATTTTGACCAACCTGATCTACTCAGCACCAAACGGATTTTGGGGATTAACAAATGCCAAGATTGACGCGGCTTCTAGCGCGATTAAAACGAAATTCAATTTACCATAAACTGACTTAGGGCTGGTTCTGTTGATTCCAGGGTCTCTTTTGGTATCAATTTATTGCCCCACATTTCAACAGAATCATTATAATCTAATTCAACGCACAGAGTGGTACTTGACGTACCACTCTGTCCTTATTTTACCTCATGGAACAAGTTAAGTGGAAACAAATTGGGTTTGCCTGCACGTTTGTCGCTGTGCTTTGGGCCTGCTCAGGCGGTAGTAGCAATGATCCCACGCCTACTCCCACAACACCAACCGATCAGGCCAGCAGTGATCGTAAAGCGATGCTGACAAATATAGCGGACAACATTATCGTGCCCAGCTACGCAAACTTCAAAACAAAATTCGATGCGATGGTTACCAAATCGGATGCGTTTGCGGCCAAGCCTGATAAAGCTTCCCTGACCGATTTTCGGCAAGCCTGGGTCGATGCGTATACCGAATGGCAGAAGGTTGAACTGTTTGACGTTGGTCCGGCAGAGCAGTACACGCTCCGAAACTTTTTCAATATTTACCCAACCAGCGTTACCGGTATCGAAGAATACGTAGCGGCTGGTTCAGGTACGTTTGATGTACCAGCATCGTACCCCAAACAGGGGTTTCCAGCTTTAGATTATCTCATCAATGGCTTGGAGGTAACTGACGACGCACTAGTAGCCCGGTATACAACGGCAACGGATGCTGCTAAGCGAATTGCCTATCTGAAACGGCTCACGACCCAGATGAATGCGCAGTTTACAACGGTTTATACCGCCTGGACCACGGGTGGCTACCGGGATACATTCATCAACTGTACCGCCCTGAACGCCAGTTGCTCAACCTCAAAACTGATCAATGGCTACGTACTGAACTATGAGCGATACATCCGGTCGGGGAAAGTTGGGATTCCATCAGGGGCCATGACCAATGGTACTGTCTCTCCCGATAAAGTGGAGGCTTACTACAAGAAGGACCTATCACTCGCGCTGGCAAAAACGGCCCATCAGGCCTCTATCGACTTCTTTAATGGCAAAAGCGTGAAAACTGGGCAGGAAGGTCCAAGCCTTAAAACCTACCTCAACGGTATTGGCGCCAAAGACAGTCAAACCGGCAAATCGCTGGTCGATATAGTAAATGCCCAATTCGAATTGGTGAATCAGAAACTTGCACTGCTCAAAGCAAACCTATCCGATGAGGTCAAAACGAATGATGCGGCTGTCGTTGCGGTCTATACCGAAATGCAGAAGGCCGTTCGGATGTTGAAAGTAGATATGACATCGGCAATGAGCATCACGATTACATACACCGATAACGACGGAGACTAGATACGTTGTCATTCGGTAGTCATGAATGGTCATTCAGTTGTCCATGTTTCCTTATCCACAACTGTTGATTACCATTCATGACTAGTAATGACAAAGAATGACTATTAAATGACATGCATTAAGATGCAGCACTATTTACGCAAAACCACCTCAGCGGCCCCTTTGGCCGTTTTTAGGCTTCTGTTCGGACTGATGCTCTTCGGGAGCATTGTTCGTTTCTGGAGTAAGGGCTGGATTGCCGAACTCTATATCAACCCACATTATTATTTTCCATTCTATGGGTTCGAGTATGTTAAGCCACTAGGACCTTATACCTACGTTCTCTTCGCAATTTGCGGCCTGTCGGCGTTACTGGTGGCTATCGGATTAATGTACCGGGTGGCCATTGTGATTCTGTTTCTGAGCTTTACCTACATCGAACTGATTGACAAAAGCACGTACCTGAACCACTACTATTTTACCAGTATGGTTTGTTTCCTGCTGATTTTTTTACCCGCCCACGCGTACTTTTCAGTCGATGCCTACCGACGTCGCGATTTACTGGCCGACCAGATTCCAGCCTGGTGTCTCGATTCCTTACGGCTGTTTGTTGCCCTATTGTATTTTTTTGCCGGACTGGCGAAAGTGAACAGCGATTGGTTAATAAACGCTCAACCCCTACGTATTTGGCTGCCCGCCCATAATGACCTTCCGCTTATCGGTTTTTTATTTAACTACCCCTGGGTTCCTTACGTGTTCAGCCTGTTCGGTTGCCTGTACGACCTGCTTATTCCCATGCTGCTCTGGAACCGACCAACGCGCCCCTGGGCGTACGCAGCTGTAGTCGTTTTTCATGGATTAACGGCCCTGCTGTTTCCTATTGGCATGTTTCCGTATATCATGATTGTAACGGCGCTGATCTTTTTCTCCGCCAGTTTTCACCAGAAAATTAGTCAGCAATTAGGATCATGGTTAGCCATCCCCTACTCGTTTCTACGACCACAACGACTCTATGTGTATCAGCCAATTGTAGCGAATGTGTTGCCATGTCTTCTTGCGATTTTCTTTGCGATTCAACTAGCGTTTCCGTTCCGTTACCTGCTGTATCCCGGCGAACTGTTCTGGACCGAGCAAGGCTATCGATTTTCATGGCGGGTGATGCTAATGGAAAAAGCAGGCTATGCGCAGTTCACAGTCAAAGATCATTTGGGGCACCAAACCATTGTTAACAACTCGAATTTTCTGACCCCTTTGCAGGAAAAAATGATGTCGACACAGCCCGACATGCTCCTGCAATACGCTCATATACTCCGGGATTATTATACCCGGCAAGGTTTTCAAAACCCTGAGGTCTATGTGGATTCCTATGTGGCGCTTAACGGACGGTTAGGAAAACCACTCGTGGAGCCGACCATCAATCTCGCTAACAAACAAGACTCATTTAGCAATAAAGAGTGGATTACTTCTTTCAATGATACGATTTACGGTTTTTAGTTTTTTTGTCTTTTGCTTGTTTTCCCAAACCACGTTTGCCCAGTACCAGCTATCGGGAACGGTGAAGGGGAAACAAGATAGTGTGGCCGTGAAAGGCTGTATCATCTACCTAAACGATGGAAAACGGCAGGCTGTAACGGACAGTCTGGGTCGATTTAGTTTTACAAATTTGGCTAACGGCCAATACGTACTCAATACCAGTTCGCCTGATTTCAAGGCCACCACGTTGACCATTACCCTGGCTGGGCGCGATCAGTCAGTAAACATTTTTCTAGCCAGTCGGCAGGAAACGCTGGCTGAAGTGACCGTAACCGATAAACAGTCGGATTTTGGCTTTACCCGGATGCGAAGTGTGGAAAGCATGGGCATCTACGAGGGTAAGAAATCGGAAGTGATTATCCCGGAACAGCTAGTCGCAAATCTCTCGACGAACAATGCCCGCCAGATTTACGCCCGCGTGGCCGGTCTGAACATCTGGGAAAACGAAGGAGCAGGCCTGCAACTCAGCGTGGGCGGACGTGGTCTGGACCCCAACCGAAGCTCTAACTTTAACGTGCGTCAGAATGGCTACGATATCAGTGCCGATGCATTAGGTTACCCCGAAAGCTACTACACTCCCCCTATCGAAGCCGTTGGCCGGATTCAGATCGTCCGGGGAGCCGCTTCACTTCAATACGGCACGCAGTTTGGTGGCTTGCTAAATTTTGTCATGAAAAAGCCCGCAGCCGATCGCAAGTTTGAGTTAACGGCTCGGCAAACCATTGGCTCGTTTGGGTTTTACAATGCCTTTACCAGCGCCAGCGGTACGGTTGGCAAACTGAGTTACTACACCTTCTTTCAATACAAAAAAGGCGATGGCTGGCGGCCCAATTCGCACTTCACCAACTACACCGCCTTCGCCGATATCGACTACCATTTTTCGGAGAAAACAACCCTGGGTTTCGATCTGACTCAGATGAGTTACCTGGCCCAGCAACCGGGTGGCCTCACGGATGCTATGTTTCGCGAAGATCCACGGCAAAGCAATCGGGAGCGTAACTGGTTTAAGGTGAACTGGACAATGCCCGCCCTGCATTTCGATCATAAGTTCAACGCGAATAACGAGTTTAACCTGCGGGTGTTTGGTTTGTATGCGTACCGCTATTCACTAGGGTTCCGGCCCAACCGGGTGGCCAGCGTCGATGACAACAGCGAGCGTGATTTGATCAAAGGCGACTTTCAGAATTATGGCGCCGAAGCCCGGTATTTAAAGCGGTATTCCGTAGCGAAGCAACAGGCGGTACTGCTGGTGGGTAGCCGCTATTATCATGGCTATAACCATAGCGTACAGGGATTAGGCAGTACGGGCAAAGACGCCGATTTCAACTTCATCAGCGATGCCAACGCCATTTCGTACGACTACCAATTCCCGAACCGAAACGTCTCCGCCTTTGCCGAAAACATTTTCTACATCGGCGATAAACTGTCCATTACGCCGGGTGTTCGATTCGAGTACATTAAAACCACAGCCGATGGTTTTTATGGCACGATAACTCGCGATTTGGCGGGGAACATCATTAACTCGGTCAGTACAACTGAATTACGCACTAACGGGCGTCAGTTTCTGCTCGGTGGCATCGGTATCAGCTACAAACCCGTTGCCCAGTTGGACATTTACGGGAATCTTTCTCAGAATTACCGGTCCATCACCTTCACTGATATGCGTATTTCCAATCCATCGTCGGTGATTGACCCTAACATGCAGGACGAAAAAGGGTATTCGCTCGATGCCGGTATCCGCAGCACGCAGACTACCTTATACAATTTCGACGTCAGTGCGTTTTATCTGAATTACAATAACCGGATTGGCGAAGTCCAGTTCTACGATGCCAACGACCGTGTTCTCCGTCGCCGGGGCAATATTGGCCAGGCAGTTATCATGGGGATTGAATCCTATGCGGAAGGTGATTTCCTTCGGCTAGTGAATCCATCGAATCCAAACCTGAGCGGGGTTTTATTTGCCAACGTAGCCCTGATCCATTCAACCTACAAAGCCAGCGAAATTGCCGGAGTCGTGGGCAATCAGGTGGAGTTTGTCCCAAACGTAAACTTGAAAAGTGGCATTCGGATAGGCTATAAAAACCTGAAAGCCTCGTTTCAGTATACACACCTGTCCAACCAGTTTTCTGACGCGACCAACGCAACCGAAGGCGGTGTATCGGCAGTGCTCGGGCTTATTCCGGCCTATACTATCCTGGATGCCAGCCTTTCGTACCAGTTCAGTCGGTTTCGGTTAGAGGGTAGCCTGAACAACCTGGCGAATACGGCCTACTTCACCCGCCGGGCAACGGGTTATCCTGGCCCCGGCATTTTACCCTCCGATGGCCGCGGGTTTTACCTGACGGTGCAGGTGAAGTTATGATACCTAAGGCTGTAAGTGAAACTGTGAACCGGTAGTCCGGTAGTGATTAGTGAACTCCTTCGATAGCCTGACAAACGACGAATCAGCTACACGACCCGGTAAAAAAACAAGCTGGATATTCCGCTGACGGGCGGCCGTAGCGAAGTTTTCGATCGCTGTAATCACGTCGCTATCAATATAGGAAGAGCCGGTTCCATCAATTTCTACAATCGAGTTATCGGGAACGTTCTTCAGTAATTTCAGCAGTTTAGCCTTGCTCAAAAATGACACGTGGTCTCCTAAGCTCACGTGAATTCGCGTCACGTTATTATCCCACTCAGTCCGGACGCGGTGGGTATTCTGATAATGCTCATGCAGGATAAAGACAATTCCCGTAACCATGCCTATACCAATACCGGTCAGCAAATCGGTCAGTAGAATAGCGATAATGGTCACGATAAAGGGAATGAATTTAGATACTCCCTCGGCATACATAGCCTTAACGATCTCTATTCGAGCCAGTTTGTAGCCCGTTACCAGCAGAATAGCGGCCAGGCTAGCCCATGGAATTTTGTTTAGCAACGTAGGTAGTGTTACGACACACACCAGCAATAAGGTCCCATGAATCAGTGCGGCTAGTTTAGTCCGCGCACCCGCGTTGATACTAACGGAACTCCGCACAATAACCGATGTAAGTGGAATACCGCCAATCAGACCGCTAACCAGATTACCAA
This sequence comes from Spirosoma migulaei, assembly GCF_054776855.1. Taxonomy (NCBI): domain Bacteria; kingdom Pseudomonadati; phylum Bacteroidota; class Cytophagia; order Cytophagales; family Cytophagaceae; genus Spirosoma; species Spirosoma migulaei. The sequence continues at coordinate 753,343 of NZ_BAAHBG010000010.1, forward strand.
TGCCCTGCGCTTTTAATTCATGATTGGCCGGGGTTTTTCGTTTGAGAGGGTCCAGTTCATCGCTGGCTTCAATGGCTAATAGTGCCTCCAGACTTGCCACCAGCGCAATAGCTACTGCCGATGTATACACCAATGGGTTTGTCCACTGAGAAAAATCGGGTAAAGTAAATAGTTGGAAAAACGCCTGTGGACTTTCTGGAACCGGTAATTGCACTAAATGATTACCCCGCAGTGCCCATTGCGGAAACGCCACACGAACGAGCTCATTGATACCGATGCCCAACAACACGACGACTAACGCAGCCGGTATATTTTTGGTAAAGGATAGTTTACGAAAAGCAGGACGCTCCCACAAATAAAATACGGATAACGATGCCAGCGCAATCAGAATAGCGACCCCACTAAATTGCCCCAGGGCCATATTCAACTGCTCAATGATGTTGAAACCGCCGGGCTGGAAAAGCGCAAATCCTTCGGCAGCATCGGCATCATAACCCACCAGATGCGGTAATTGCTTCACAATGAGAATAATACCGATACCGGCAAGCATTCCCTTAATAACCGACGATGGAAAAAAATTGCTCACAATACCGGCCCGCGCAAAGCCTAAACCAACCTGCATAAGCCCCGCTATACAGGTAGCCAGCAAAAAAGCGGGGAACGACCCCAGTGTTTCAATAGCACTCAGGGTAACCACAATCAGTCCCGCTTCCGGCCCCGAAATACTGAGTGACGATCGGCTAACAATACCAACGACAAGGCCGCCGACAATACCCGCAATAATACCGGCAAACAGTGGCGCACCAGATGCCAGCGCAATACCCAGACACAAGGGAACGGCTACCAGAAATGAAATCGCACCACCCCGAACGTCGCCCTGGAGGTTGCTGAAGTCAATTGGTTGAAAAATAGATTGTCTGTTACTCATTGTCAATTTCTGGTTGTATATCAATTAACACCAAGATTCCATCTATAGATGAAGTCTATTGGGCTCTACCGTGCCGATATGCCTTCCTCTCTGGCTTCCTCAATTTGACGTAACCGTTTCTCTAACCGAACTTTCTCGGTATATAACGAGTCGGCCCGCTGGCTTTCGGCCTTATACTGAGTACGATACCAGTCTCGATTCAGGCGATTATCGACGTAGAGGTTATAGGCGATAACGGAAAAAATAAAGCCCCAGACGGTTAGCCAGTTAATAAGCTTGCTGGATTTAGTAGTAACGTTGACGTTGTTGTTCATGACTCGAAACGGATTAGATCACCACTCGAAATTCCACGCAACAAAGTTCGTATCTATTTATACAGGCTTAATTAAGGGTCTGTTAGAAGATAATGAGAGACCCATTAGAAGTTGATTAGAAACCGATTAGAACGTCTTGGGCAGACGAACAAGGAACGTAGTGCCCTTGCCAACGGATGACTCTACATGAATTTGGCCCCGGTGCAATTGAATAATTCGATAGGTTAACGGCAAGCCAACGCCATGCCCGTGCACCCGTTTGACGTTTTCGGCCCGAAAGAACGGTTCGTAAATACTTTTTATGTCCGACTCTAAAATACCAACCCCCTCATCTTTAAACGCCACTGTTACCCAGCGTTCATTGGCACCGAGAATAACGTCTACCCGTTTTTTCTCCGAAAACTTACAGCCATTTTCCATCAGGTTAAAAAAAGCCGAGTACAACAGCGACTTGTTTCCCTCCAGTGTTAACGAGGGTTGAACATTATCCATATCGCCATCAAACGAGAAAACGACTGAGTAATCAGGCTGCCGGTTCATGAGCATCTGAGCGGCCTGATAAATAATTTCATCGATAGATACTTCACTGAATTTCAACGGAGTAGCCCCAAAACTCACCAGCGTCAAGTCGAGCAGATTGTTGGTCAGTTTATTCATCCGCTGGATGACCTCCAGGGCTGCGGCCCACTTGGCTTCGTGTTCTTCAACCGTTCGTCGTTTCAGCAACGTCACTTCAATTTGCCCCGTAATAATGGTGAGTGGTGTGCGCAGTTCGTGCGACGCATTCGCGACAAAGTTTCGCTGCACTTCGAAGGCCTCCTGTACCCGGTCGAGCATTAGGTTGAACGTGTGAGCCAGTTGAGCCAGTTCATCATGGTCATTACCGGCGGTTACGCGCTGATTTAGGTTCGACGCGGTAATCTGATCGACCTGCCGAACAACATCGGAAATCGGCCGAAGTGACCGACCTGCATAAGCCCACCCAACTGCACCCACTAACGCCAGGCTACAAACCAGACCCACGATCATAATGGTCCGTAAATGGCCGATTTTTTCTATTCCATATTGATCGTAAGCCGAGGCCACCAGTACATATTCCTGGTTCTGATGCTGGTGCGTAAACCCAACAATTTCGGCCTGAGGCTTTCGAAAAAACACCTCTTTTTTCTCACGGATAAGCGTTAGTACCTCGGGTTTTACGATCGAACTATCGCGGGTTGAATACAGTATCTGGTTGTTCTGATCATAGACATTGATCTGTTCTTCAGGCAGGGCCGTGATGTTATTTCGTTCAATAATCCGAAGCAGGCGGGTATTGATCTCATCTTCATCCAGCAGGAGTCGGGCCACGTTTTTTGCTTTGTCGCTTAACTGGAGGTAAAAATCCTGTTGCCGAAAATACTCGGATGTAGCGTACACAACAAACGAAAACAGCACCAAAATAGCTGCTACCACCCCTACGAACGTAAGCGAAAGACGAGCTCGTATTTTCATTGGTTAATCATCAGAAGCCCGCATAATGTAGCCGATACCGCTAATGGTATGAATCAGTTTAAGCGGAAAATCCCGGTCTATTTTTTTGCGCAGGTAGTTGACGTACACATCTACCAGGTTGGTCCCGGTATCGAAATTTATATCCCAAACGTGCTCCGTAATTTCGTTTCGGGTAAGGGCCCGGCCCTGATTTTTCATAAAAAACTCAAGCAAAGCTAATTCACGAGCCGTTAGAGTAAGTTTCTGATTTCCCCGTTTTACGGTCTTACTGTGCAAATTGAATTCCAGATCCGCTAGTTTAAGTACCGTTACCTCGGCAGGTGTAGCTGCATTACTGCGCCGGTTTAGGGCCCGCAAACGCGCTACCAGTTCACGAAACTCGAATGGTTTTACCAGATAATCGTCGGCTCCGGCTTCAAAGCCATTCACCTTACTATCGGTGCTGCCAAAAGCGGTCAGCATCAGAATCGGCAGGGTTTCAAACCGATTCCGAATCATTCGACACAGGTCAAACCCATTGATTACCGGCAGATTCACGTCCAGTATTACACTGTCGTAGTCGCGCTCAGCGAGTTGCTTCTGCGCTTCCATTGCATTGCCCGCAATATCAGCCTCAAAATCGTACTCCTCCAAACCAATTTTAATGAGTGAAGCAACCTCCCACTCATCTTCAACGATTAAAATTCGCATAGCGGCTCTTCAAAACAAAAGCGAAAGTAACATGAATTTGGATTAGACTAAGCTAAGTGGCCTTTGTAGCTAGGCCGGTTCAATATGTACAAGTACATCATAAACAGCAGGACGGGCTTCCAGGATGGCCGCTTTCACAGCGTGGGCAATCTCGTGCCCCTGACTAACGGTTAAGTGGCCCGGTACTTTTACGTGTAAGTCGATAAAATACTCAAAGCCCGCTTTCCGAACCCGGTATTTATCAATGCCGGTTACTTTCGGCACGGTCAGGGCAATGGTTTCCAGTTCCTGTTGCCAGTCACCCACTGGTGTTTCGTCCATCAGCTCACCAAACGACGGGCGGAAAATATGATAGGCATTATACAGGATAAAGCATGAAGCCACCAGTGCAGCCCAGTCGTCGGCACTTTCGTAACCGGGGCCGCCAATAAGCGCAATACTGATGCCGATAAAGGCCGTTAGCGAGGTGATAGCATCGCTGCGATGGTGCCAGGCGTCGGCTTTAACCGCACTGCTTTCCACTTCATTACCGACTTTCTCTATACGTCGAAACAAGACCTCTTTCACAATGACCACACCCGCCAGTACGACCAGTGTAAACGGTGCCGGAATAGCGTGGGGTACCTGAATTTTCTGGATGCTTTGCACCGCAATCAAAATAGCGGCTCCCACCAGTGCCAGTGAAACCACGATAGTCGCTAAGGGCTCGGCTTTGCCGTGACCGTATGGATGGTTTTGATCGGGGGCTTTTGAGGCCGTCCGTAGCCCCGCCCAAACAAATAGGGAGGTCACAATATCTGTGGCTGACTCGATAGCGTCGGCAATTAAGGCATAGGAATGACCCAGCCAACCGGCAATTCCTTTCACCAGCACCAGGCCAATATTGATACCAATACCAATAAGGGTTGTCTTTTCGCCCCGGCGGGCTTTATGCGGTTCCAGTGTCGATGATTCCATCCGTTCGTTCAGTAGCCGACGGAATTCTGTACGGCTTTAGGTAAAAAGCCTTTTTAGAGAGTTTTGGTTTTATCTATTTTTGTTTGTAGTACTAATCATCCCGGTCGGGCGTGTAGGAAGACGCTTCTCACCCGACCGGGACAATCAGTATTAACCCATCAAAGTGCCTCCATTAATCGCACGACAATAACCGTATTCTGCTTATCTTTCGTCTGCTCATAGGCAACCAGGGTTCCATTTTTGGTGCCCAACACAGCCGGGTAGGTAGCATCAACCGATTCTGGCGTAAGGTACACGGTTGGACTAACCGCTCCCCCAGCAACGGTCCGCATGCCAATTCGCTGCACGAACGAGCCCATTTCGTTGGAACCATCTTTGGAAATCGACTCGTCCCAAACCCACACCAGTCGTCCACCAACGGTCGCTACCTGAGGGTGTTTCGCCCGATTTGATAACACACTGGCCACCAGTTTGTCAGAACCGAAACGGGCAAGCCGTAGTCCAGCAGCATCTTCCTTACCCGAAAACCAGGTCGCCAGAATGTCATTACCCACCTGCGCGACGACGGGCCCTGCATGCGGACACGCGTTGACCTGCCAATGATCGGCAAACACAACTTGCGGTTTGCTAAATGTTTTACCGCCATCCGTCGAAACAGCAGTGCTCATATCACGGGAAGCGATTTCACTGGTTTTGGTCGTTGGTAACAAATCGCGGTAGGTCAGGTGAATCTGTTTCTTTGCATCTACAAATACATTTGTCCGGCAGCATTGACAGGCATTATTATCGACGAGCACAGCGGCACCAAATCCTTTTCCTTTCGTCGTCTGGGCAAACACAACCGGGCGACCTTCCTGACCAGCTAATTTTTCGTCCAGGAAAACCACACCGATTTCACCATTGGGCAGGCGTGTAATGTCACTGAACGAATGGCTCGTTCCAGGCCGCACATCCTGATGAACGGGCTTGGGTTCAGTCCAGGTCTGGCCTTTGTCGGACGACATAACATAGAGCAAATCACCCGCGAAGCGCGACGCTGGCGTGGGATTCGGCACTTCGAAAACGGCCACCAATGTACCGTCTTCTTTAGCCGCAATCTTTGGCATACCTTCCGCATGAGTCGAGAGATTGGCCGGGGCCTTTACCCGAACTTTCTGACCGAAGGTTTGCCCACCATCCGTCGATAGGGCGAAATAAAATGCGCTCCCTTTATCGCCCTCTTTTTCGGCCCAACTGAGCAGTGGATTGCCCGAGGCATCGGTCGTTAATCGGGGAACGGCACCCACGAATTGGGGGTTAGATACCGCTGTTTCGGTAGCTGGTAGCCAGCTCAATAGCCAGCCAAGAATCGAAAATAGAAATGAGTAGGTCATCATTTTAGGTTATTTAAACTAATGGATAATGTAAAATGGATAATGACTAATTGGCAACCAAATCCCTGAAAATCAAAACATTACCCGCCATTCATTTCACATTATCCATTTTACATTATTCATTATCCATTAACTTTTATGTCAATCCAGATAGCTTGTTGCTTCAGCAATGCTTTTTCGCATTTTATCGCGTAGCGCATTAACTTTCGTCTGTTCGGCCTTTAGATAAGCAAGCGCCCTGGTCTGGTCAAGCTGTTTAAGTGTATCGCCATTGTACTCGTGCATCCAATCGGTCATTAAGTGATCGGCACTATCCAATTGAGCCGTCACCGCAATGCCTCGTTTTGCGTCTGTTGCATCTGTGGTCTTCTCAAGATGGAGCGTTACAGCTTTTTTGAGTCGGATCAGTTCACTCATCTGCGGCATCAAACTATCGTGGGTAGCCAGCACCTGCTTTTCCAGTTCAGCGACGGGTCCTTCGATTATTGATTTATGCTGCGAATCGGGGTGGTGATGTTCACTCGATGTTGACTGACAGCCACTAGCCAACAGCGTGAGTCCAAAGGCTAATCCAGTTAGCGTATTCATCATAGCTGGGTTTAATTGGTTGACTTCGTTTAGCGTTTACCCGCAAAATTGTACTGAACGCCAACCACAAACGTGCGTGGAGCCGCAGGCGTGTAGGTTGTTCGGTCGGTGGCGTTGTTTCCGCGCGTGGCGTTGGTGGCGAAGAGTGCGTTGGTTACGTTCAGGATATTCGAAAACACCTCGATGTCTTTCCATTGGTAACCCACCCGGACATTCGCGAAATCATACCCGCCATAATTGACCATATTGGTCTGGTTCTGATACCAGCTCGCTACATGCTGCCACTCAACCGATGTCCGGAAATTCTTCAGCCAGACTGGATAATAGCTGATTTCGGTATTCCAGAGCGTTCGTGGAGCCGATGGCATATCCTTTCCGTTTACGTTCTGAATGACATCGGAAGCCCGTTGGCTCAGCGTAAATTCGACAAACTGGTGTACCGCATGCGTTCCCCCAAAACGAAAAAACACCTGCTTCGACGGTCGATAGGTAACGCCTAACTCCACACCCCGATGCAATGTCTTTCCTGCGGATTGGTAATCGGTTGAGTTATCGGGCTGACGAATGCTGAGTAGCTCGTTCGTGCCATTCATCTGGTAAAGCGCAGCATCGACGTACACCTTGTTGTTCATCAACGACGCCCAGCCGCCGATTTCCATGTTGTCGAATTTGGCGGGTTGCAGGTTGTAGTAGAATAAATCCCCCGAAGCCGTGGGCGTGGTTCGTTTCAGGAAAATCGAGGTGAGGGCTGGTGGCGAAAAACCTTTGGCATAGTTGGCATATAGCCCTTTGCCATTGCCCAGATCATAGGTTGCACCGATTTTGGGCGTTGCCTGACTATAGTCTTTCCCGCCCGAACTCTTGTCGAGCGCATTCGTATAATCAAACGCCATGCGATCGTAACGCAAGCCTGCCGATAGGCGCAGTTTGGGCAGTGGCTCGAAATCATACTGCACATAAGCCGCTACGTTATGAATATCGGCCTGGTAATTAGCCAGTTGAATATCGGGTCGCTCTTTCACCTGCGTGTACTTGATCACCGATTTTTTGTCGGCCCGGAGTTCCGTCGTCAGGTCGGTCTGGTAGGCATAATAGGTATTCGGCGATAGGTCGAGCGTGGTTCCTACAATCAGTTTACTATTCAGGAAGGTCAGTTTTTGCGTATGCTGGGCAATGAACCCATAACTCTTGAAATCATTGCTGTTGATCTGCCCCGTAGCTGTTGCCGCACCCGTTGTCCACCGAATGGAATAGGCCGGATTCTGACCCACGCTGTTGTTCCGTACAAAAGCCGTAATGAACGACTGAGAGCCGTCCTTCCAGTCGTGTTCTAAAGTCAATCGGCTTCGTAACGAGAACGTTTTGCGGTACGTAAAATCGGTGGTGCTGACATATTGCCGGGCAAAGAACGCGGTACTGTCTACACTCCCGCTGGTTTGCGAATTGTAATCATTATACGACAACGTACCCGTCAGGCGAGTTCTGGGCGTAAAGGCATATTCGAGCCGGGCGAAATACGATGACTTGTCATAGTCAGAACTGGCCATCCACGAATCACGCTGCTTTGATACGAAACCGCCCAGATAAATCCCAAACTTACCCTGCCGGGCACCAGCACCAAACTGGAGCCGTTTATATCCCCACTGATCGAACTGAATACCCACGCGGGCAGTTGGAACCGCCGTTGGCCGTTGCGTAATGAAATTCACGGCACCGCCTACGGCTTCCGGCCCATAAATGGACGATACCGGGCCCTTAACTACTTCAATGGAGCTGACCGTAAACTGATTCATTTCGAGCAGGGCGTTATGATTAAACACACCCATTGGCCGAATAGGTACGCCATCTTCCATGTACAGGAAATAGGCGTTGGTCGTCATTGGCTGCCGGATAGCCATCATGTGCTGCTCATTATTGAGATTCACCATGAGCACCCCCGGCGTTTTATTGATGACTTCGTAGATGCTCGTCGGCTTAGTTTCGTTGATCAGTTTGGCCGAGAGTTTGGAAATCGCAATGGGCGTTTCGGTCCGTAGCGCAGCCTCGCGATTCCCGGTCACTACCACCGTCTGGAGATCTTCAGCAGCTGGTTCAAGCGCAATCTGTAGTGGTTGTCCAGCCACAAGCGTTACCTCCTGCCGACGATAACCAACTGCCGATACAACGACTTTTGTGGTACTCGACGCAACCGAAAAATGGCCGTTTGCATCGGTAACAGCACCGGATTTACCATCGGCCCAGGAGAGGGTTACACCCGGCAAAGGCTCCTTAGTTTGGGCATCAAAAACAAGCCCCTGCAATCCTTTTTGCGCAAACGAATTCGAGGTCAGTACTACACATAACCAACAGGCTATGAGATATTTATAAATTTTCACAAAGTTTTAGTTTAAGTCAAACGAATTGACTGACCCATGCTTATTTTTTAGCACTGGAGCAGTCATTTTAGAAAAACCTATGGTATAGGTTTAGGCCTGACTTAAACGCGTGGAGGGCGAAACAAGCCCATCAACGGGGCTATATAGACGGGAAAACAGTAATCTGAAAACCCAACGGACTGAAGCAGTTGCCAGATGGGAACGAACTGAAAGGGAAGAGCCGCTTCACAAAACAACTGAATAACAGGTATATTCTGCACTCGTTCGGTTGTTTCTTTATCCTGTTTATCCTGTTGTGCTTTTAGTCGTTTGGCTAAGTAGCACTGACCATTACAGTGTAGTTGAGGCTTATCGCGGTTTTCGCAAAGAACACGGGCAATGTACTCTTTATTAAGCTGGTAATGCGCGATGACTCCCCACGGACTGACCGTCGGTAGCATTGTCGCAACCAGTAAACTATAAAGTACGAGTGTCCGCATTAAAGAGCTCTTTCAATACAAAGAGCAAAAAGTGAACCAGAACTATCCTATCTAATCAACTAGATATCAGTATATTGAGTAATATAACAAGTATTCCTCTGCAATCGATTTAAAAGTAAGCAATCAATCAAATTGGAATTAAAGTACATTTTGTGTGACCCCGTCGGGGTCAGATGTTTATAGAAAAACATAGTTGCAATAAACATTTGACCCCATCGGGGTCACACAAGAGCAAGATGGGAAGAGGCTATAATTGGGGCGGCTGAAACAGCGAGGACAGGGCTGCGCGATAGTCCGGCAGTAAGTAAGCCGGTAATTGATGCAAAAACAGGCGAATGCTTTGCGGCATCATCAGAAACGTACTGATATCGGAGCAGAATAAGGTAATGATGGGCAGATGCTGCAAACGGGCAGTCATGTCTTTGTCCTGCCGTTCCTGCTGGGCCTTCAGCTGTTTAGCCAGATAACATTTACCGTCGCAGTGCAACTGCGGTTTATCACGGTTTTCGCAGAGGACGCGGGCAATGTAATCCTTATTGGCATGATAATACGCAATGGTCCCCCACTGGCTGACCGTCGGCAGCAATGTTGCAATCAGGAGGATATAGACCAGTGCGATTTTCATCTGCCACAAAGGTACGGCAGCATAGCGTATTTTTTATTCTCGCCAGGTTAAAACCCGACGAGAATAATTTCCTCAACTTAAAAGGTTTCCTCAAGCATCTCTTTGTTGATCGTCACGGCTGCCCGCATACCATTGGTGGCGGCCACCGTTACCTGACGCATCATTGTGTGCGTGTCGCCAGCGGCAAATACGCCCGGAATAGTGGTTCGGCCAAAGTCATCAACTTGCACAAAACCCATGTCGTCATGCAAACAGCCTAATTGCCAGCCAAGCGTAGACGCCTGATGCATGGGAGGTCGTGCAAACAAGGCGGCCAATGGGTAATGTGTTTGATTAGCTAACAACAATCCGCTTAACTGGCCGTCCTGATGAGGAATGGCCGAAATTGGTGTCTCTATAATTGTGATTTGATGGCGTTTCAAAGCGGCTGTCTGCTCCGGCGATAACGTAGACGGGCCATTCGTAAACAGCGTAAGGTTAGCGCTCCAGTGGTGAATCAGTCGGCCCATCCCGAAACCTGCATCGCCGTTTGCCAACACGCCCAGCGCCTGCCCGTGCACCTCATAGCCGTGACAATACGGACAGTGCAGTACCGAAATACCCCAGCACTCCGCGAAACCAGGAATGGGTAACATCTGGTCGGTTAGCCCCGTCGCCAGCAGCAATCGACCGGCCGAATAGGAATCACCGGCATCGGTTGAGACGATAAATCCAGTATCCTGCTTGATTGCCCTTGTAACAGTGGCTGTTTTGATCGTTACCGTTGAGTACGCCAGTGCCTGTTGGCGGGCAATAGCCGTCAACTCGGCAGGAGTTGCCCCGTCACGCGTTAAAAAACTGTGCGAATGTGGCGTTTGACGGTTAGCAGGCTGGCCATTATCCAACACTAATACCCGGCGCAACGACCTACCTAACACTAAAGCAGCACTTAAACCTGCGTAACTACCGCCAACAATAATAATTTCGTAGTCTGGTTGAGCTGATGTCATAAGTGTATGAGGTAAGCTCTAGTTTGACTTGCCATAGGGCAAAAGTAAGGGTAAATTTTCTTTTTGCAACAATGTTGCAAAAAGAAAATTTACCCTTGATCAATAGGCTACATCTACCTTACATCAACTTTGGTCCACCTCACTAATCAATTGTTGAACCGAACATTGCTGCTCGGGCGGCAGCGATTCGAGCGTTCCAGTTAAGGCCTGTTTTACTTGTTGCCATTGATGAGGTTTCAGGAAAATAAGCTCAGTTGTAAAATCAACGGTTTCCTGATTTGTATGTAAAAAGTCAGTACTTCGGTCAATTGGCAAATGGGGTGTCAGCCTGGCAATTAATTGCTGCGATAGCTCCTGACGAATGTACTGGTCCAGGGTATAGGCCGGAATTCGGCCTTCGGTATCTGCTTTTTTTAGCGTCGTTGTCAGTTTATAATTCATGGTTTCCGGTGGCCGGAGTATGATTTTCTCTGACAGGATTAACAGGATTTACAAGATTTTGACGGGCGAGAACCAATCCTGCTAATCTTGTAAATCCTGTCAGAAAAATTAAATCGTTCTGTTAAACAATACGAATTGGTTTTTTATCCTCATCAAGCGCTACGAACGTGAATGTTCCATGAATGGCTTTGTGCCGCTCCATCGAATACATTTCTTCGACATAAATCTCGACGGCAATCCGAATACTAGTGTTTCCCACATGCTCAACCCGGCCAACCAGTTCAATGATAGTACCCGCCGGAATCGACTTGGTAAAATTGATTTTATCGGACGATACCGTGACCATGCGTTTCCGTGAAAACCGGGTGGCGGCAATAAAGGCCACTTCATCCATCAATTGCAGGGCCGTTCCCCCAAAAAGCGTATCGTAATGATTGGTTGTACTGGGAAAAACAGCTTTGAAGATTCGGGTTTCTGCCGCTGCAATTCGGGCTTCTAGTTCTGGCGTTTCGTTAATGCCCACGTAATAAATCAGTTAGTGTAGTTTGGTGAGTCAGGTGGTTATACTCCGTCCGGACGGCCACCAGGCAGTCGGCACATAAACAACCCTGATAAGCCGATCTGACATACTGTCGTTGCTCGTCAGTTAGTTGGACTGACTGGCATTGACACAAGTTAATGCTCCCCACGCGGCACTCGAATAATTGGTGGCAGCGCGGGCAGGCGGTATGTTCATGTTTACCGGACAATTGGCGTTCCATTGGCTTCGACTTCCTGTTCAAAGGCGATATAATTCACTACCTGTTTCTGCCGGTTTACGATCGGTCGAATTACCACCTGGCACCAGTAAGGCGTTCGGTCTTTCCGATAATTCAGCAACCGTCCACGTACTGATTTCTGCCGATCAATAGCCTGTCTGATATGTTGCCGAGTGCGTAGAGATGTGCCTTCGCCCTGCAAAAAATTTGGTCGGCGACCCAGGGCCTCCTGGCTGGCATAACCCGTCATTGCTTCAAAATGGGGGTTCACGTATCGAATAAGCTGGTCGGTATCTGTAATGATAACTGCCCAGGCATCGCTTAGCAAATCCTGACGCATTGATGCGGGCAATACCCAGTCCTGCGCTTTGGCTAACGACATCCACCCACCTTTTTCGGTCACCAGGGGCGTTTTTTGCCTGAATTCCCAGCCCGCCAATAACGGGGCATGCAGAAAAGGCTTATCCCGTTCAGCAAGGTATTGATCGTAAGGTCCGCAGAAATCCATAGAAGAATAAGGTAAAGTCTTCGGTCAGCTAGCTGACCGAAGACCATTTGTGATTATACTGACTCAATAACTAATTCGCGGGCTGTTTGGGCAGCTTGCACCATATTTTTTAGTGCTTCGGCGGTTTCCGGCCACCGGCGTGTTTTCAGGCCACAATCCGGATTTACCCATAAGTTACGAATGGGCAGCACATTTGTCGCTTTCTGGAGCAGATCGACCATCTCAGCTACCGTTGGCACACGTGGGCTATGAATATCATAAACCCCCGGTCCAATTTCGTTTGGGTAATTAAAATTGACAAATGCATCCAGCAGTTCCATTTGCGACCGCGATGTTTCGATCGTGATCACATCAGCATCCATATTGGCAATTGCATCAATCATGTCGTTAAACTCCGAATAACACATATGCGTGTGAATCTGGGTCTCATTCTGCACACCCGAGGCCGAAATCCGGAATGCCCGTACGGCCCACTCCAGGTAGGTTTTCCAGTTCTCTTTCCGCAGCGGAAGCCCTTCCCGAATGGCAGGTTCATCAATCTGAATAACCCGAATGCCAGCCGCTTCCAGGTCAACAACTTCATCGTGAATAGCCAGCGCAATTTGCAGGCAGGTGTCCCGGCGGGGCTGATCATCGCGAACAAATGACCATTGCAGAATGGTAACGGGGCCCGTAAGCATTCCTTTAACAGGTTTGCTGGTCAATGACTGCGCAAACTGCGCCCAACGTACCGTCATGGGTGCGGGTCGATAAACATCCCCATAAATAATAGGTGGTTTCACGCAGCGGGAGCCGTAACTCTGCACCCAGCCGTTTTCGCTGAAGGCAAAGCCGTCGAGCAATTCGCCGAAATATTCGACCATATCGTTGCGCTCAAACTCGCCATGAACCAGCACGTCCAGCCCAACTTCTTCCTGCCAGCGAATGGCCTGTTCGGTTTCAGTCCGAATAAAGTCTTCGTACTGCTCCAGGGTTAATTCGCCTTTTTTAAACTTCGCGCGGTTGGCTCGAACGGATTCCGTTTGGGGAAACGAACCAATCGTTGTTGTTGGAAACAGTGGCAATTGCAGTCGTTCCTGTTGCAGTGGTTGCCGTTGGGCAAATGAGTCCAGACGCTGCGCATCTTTCTCGGTCAATTGACTCAGACGTGCCTGCACAGCCGGGCGGTTAATCAGCGTCGATTGCCAGCGGGCGATTAGGGCAGTTTGGTTAGTTGCCAATGTTGCGGTTGCCTGCGCGTTCGTCGGCTCCCGGAACAGCGTCACCAGGGTTGCTACTTCATCCAGTTTCTGCCGGGCGAAGGCCATCCACTGCTTAATTTCGGGCGTTAGCCCCTGCTCGTTCGTTTCTGAATTTAAATCGCAGGGAACGTGTACCAGCGAACACGACGGCGCAATGAGAATTCGGTTCTGTCCAATTTTTTCGACAGCTCGTTGAATCGTTGCCCGCGAGGTTTCTAGGTTATTGATCCAGATGTTACGACCATCAACCACACCCAGCGACAGGCGTGTTTGTTTATGGACAAAATCGGTTTGCAGAATATCGTCCAGCTGATTGGGGCAACGGACCAGATCCAGATGCAGCGCATCGACCGGCAATTGACTAACCATATTCAGATTGGCTCCGTAGCACTCGAAATACGAAGCCAACAGCAGCTTGAGTTTCGGAAATTGAAGCCGAAGCCGGTTGTAGGTTTTGGCAAAAGCCGCCCGTTGATCATCCGTCAGATCCAGTGAAAGCGTAGGTTCATCGAGCTGAATCCAGTCGGCACCCTGCGCCTGTAGGCGGCTCAGGATAACCTCGTAAACTGGCAATAACCGATCGAGCAAATCGAGCCGATCAAAGCCGGGCTCTTTCTCTTTGCCAAGTAACAGGTACGAAACCGGCCCCAGCAATACGGGTTTGGGCGTGGTGCCCAGTGTTTGTTTGGCTTCTTCGAATTCGTCGAAAAGCTTCTCAGAGAGCAGCGTAAACGTCTGATCGGCCGTAAACTCCGGCACGATGTAGTGATAATTGGTATCGAACCACTTGGTCATTTCCATCGCTTTCAGGTCCAGCCCGTTCTGCTGGTACCCCCGCGCCATAGCGAAGTATAGCGTTAATAGATCAGCATCAGCCTGATGCGACTGATCGAGCAGCGGCCGAAACCGCTTCGGTATCGCGCCAACGGTCAGGGACATATCGAGTACCTGATCGTAGAACGAAAAGTCGTTGCAGGGAACCAGCGTAATGCCAGCCTGCTGTTGGGTCAGCCAGTTAGCCTGTCGAATGCGTCGACCGGCGTCCTGAAGCTGCTCAGGGGTGATTTTGTTGGCCCAGAATTGTTCACAGGCCCGTTTGAGTTCGCGGTGGCTACCGATTCGTGGATAGCCGAGATTGTGTGCGATCATGTTGTTACTGGATAAAATGGTTGATCGCGTTCGATGCCGAACTCCATACACCTACCACTACATCAGAGAATTATCAACATGACACACCGCTTCCGTCCTCGGGGAGAGGGCGGGAAAAGAACGAGATGGTCAATCTTGATAAACCCAATTTCGTGTGGGCGTAATCAGCAAAGCTAAGGGCAAGTCTCCTGGCTTGTGACGGTATTTGCCGTCCTTCTCATCCCACCGGCGAACCGTTTCGGGACAATGGACATCGAGGGCAAACCCTTTTCTAAATGGTCACTGACAGTAGCAACGTCTGCTCGTGAATTTCACACGATTCCTTTTTCATTTCCTGAACCTCTCAGGAAAACCATTAGCTTGTTTGACGGAAAACAAAGAACGTTAGGACAAACTAACCGCATTGTGGTGGCAAAAACAAGCGTTCATCCCTTTTTGACTACCTGTTGCATTCGCCCGCCTGCTACCTTTGCTGGCATGAAAGCGATCGTGTGTCTTTTTTCGTTCTGGCTCTTGCTGCTGACCGGCCTACCCTGCCCGGATGCAGATTGCCATGCGCAATCGGACCAGACAGCCAGCACATCCACTTCGCACTCAACCGACGACCACGGACACAAAGCGCCCTGTAGTCCATTCTGCCATTGCACCATTTGTCTCGGCTTTTCAATTCCCCGTTCGTTCAGCTACATGCTTACGCTGGCTCCAAATGCAACTACTCCTGACGAGCAAGCCTTTGTTTATCAGTCGCCTAGCCATTCCGATGTAGCGCTCGCCATCTGGCAGCCGCCTAAAGTATAACCGTTTTTCATGGATTTTCTCCCGGCTGGTCATCCATCAGTCGGCATGTTCCATTTATTCTCCCTACAGGATGAAAAACGTTATTCTATTTCTATTCTTTTCTCACATTGCTTTGGGTGGTAGTACGGCACTTCCACAAGATACCCTACGGATTTCTGTCCGTCACGCCCTCACCAAACAAGCTATTCCCGGTGCTACAATTCTATTGGTTGGCACCTCAATCGGCGCAGCTACCGATACCGCTGGTTTCACACAGATGAAACTACCGCCATCCGGCCCCTATCGGTTACGAATTTCGGCCGTTGGCTTTCAATCCATCCATCATACCATCGCAAGTTCTGGTACGGATACCCTTCAGGCTCTACTCGATCCCTCCGAAGAAGCGCTGGAGGAAATTACGGTTTCCTCTACCCGAAGCGGGCGAAGTGTTGCCGACGAACCAACACGTGTTGAAGTGATCGACGGCGAGGAGCTGGACGAAAAGGCGAATATGCAGCCCGCAAATATTGCGGTTATTTTGCGCGAAAGTCCGGGAATTCAAGTGCAACAAACATCCGTCACATCAGCCAATGCTACGTTTCGGATCCAGGGGCTGGATGGGCGGTACACGCAATTGCTGCAGGACGGGTTGCCACTTTATAGTGGATTTTCGAGCGGCCTGAGCCTGATGCAGGTGCCACCCCTGAATTTGAAACAGGTTGAACTTGTGAAAGGCTGTCAATCAACCTTATACGGTAGTGGTGCTATTGCTGGATTAGTCAATCTAGTCACGAAAGAACCTACCCGTGAGCGCGACCTGTCCTTTCTGATTAACGGCACGACTGCCCTTGGTCTTGACCTGAACGCCTATTATGCCCAGCGCAATGAAAAAGTAGGGCTCACGTTTTACGCCACCCGTAATCTGCAGCGCGTGTACGATGTCAACAACGATCAGTTTTCGGACCTCCCGCAAACGGCTCGTACAACCATCCAGCCTAAATTCTTCTGGTATCCAAACGCTACCACAACGGTTTCGGCAGGCATAATCTGGGTGAATGAACATCGGATAGGTGGTTATCTGCCATCCATTCGGAGTGAACCCATAACTGGGTATACCGAAGCCAATGACTCCCGACGGCTAGCTACTCAGTTTCGGCTGGAAAAACGGTTTAGTAACGATGCCCTATTGACAATCAAGAATAGCTATAGTCGTTTCAAACGCGCTATTGTCTTACCCAATTACCGGTTTGATGGCCTACAGCAATCGTCTTTTTCGGAAGTCAGTTATTTTAAACACCAGAAAAAAACCGATTGGATTGCTGGCCTGAATGTCTGGACAGATGCTTTTCAGATAGAAATTCCACCCACCATATTGGGGATAAGCTCTATCTATCAACAAGCTATTGTGGGCGTTTTTCTTCAGAACACACTCACACTCTCCGACCAGTTCAGCCTGGAAACGGGCCTTCGTGCCGACGCTGTGACTACAACGGTTAGCGGGGCGGCCTCCTCTCGTCCGAAGTTGTTTTTGCTGCCCCGTTTTTCGCTGCTGTATCACGCATCTGCCCATTGGACAAGCCGATTGGGTGGTGGACTGGGCTACAAAGCTCCAACTATTTTCACCGAAGATGCCGAACGGATGTCTTTCCAGAATGTGAATCTACGGTCAATCAGCAATGATCAAACCGAATCGTCGATGGGATTGAACTGGGACATTAACTACCGAACCGAGCTGGGCGATAAAACCACACTGTCAATTAATCAGCTGTTTTTTTACACCCAGCTAAATCGCCTGACGGTTTTGTCGACAAGTGGTCTTGCGGCATTCCGTACGGCCAACGGGCACCTGTCGACACGCGGTTTTGAAACGAACGTGCGCCTGGTTTATCACGATATTCATGGTTTTTTGGGCTACTCGTTTATTGATACAAAACGGCAGTACGATAACCTGACAGGCATGCTTCCGCTGACCGCAAAGCACAGGCTTTATTTTACAACCCTATATGAAACGGAGAAGCTGAAAACCGGTTTCGAAGCTTTTTATTCTGGCACTCAGCAGCGGACAAATGGTACCAGCACACCCGCCTATTGGACGTTTGGTTATATGATTGAGCGAAAATGGTCATTTGGCCACAACACAAAGGGTAGCATTTTTATTAACTTCGAGAATTTCTTTGATGTACGGCAGTCGCGCTTCGAACCCTTGGTAAATGGTACAATAACGCAGCCTAATTTTGTCACGGACATCTATGCCCCTACTGATGGCCGTATTATTAATGGGGGAATTAAACTTAAACTTTGATAAGTAGCGCGGACTTCCGTCCGCGCTACACAACTATATATGGCGCACGATCACCATGACCACGCGGGACACAGTCACGGCCCTACCGTTCTAACATCCATAAACCGGGCGTTAATCATCGGGGCCATTTTGAACGCGGGATATGTGGTGGTTGAATTTGCTCTGGGATTTTACTACAACTCCCTGGCACTCATTGCCGATGCGGGCCATAACCTCAGCGATGTAGCAAGTTTGTTATTGTCGCTGCTGGCGTTTCGGCTGGCGCGTGTTCGGCAAACGCCGAGTTTTACATATGGATATCGCAAAAGCACGGTGCTGGCCTCACTGACCAATGCGGTCATTTTATTGATTACTATTGGGGCTATATTCTGGGAAAGCATTCAGCGGTTCCGCCATCCCGAACCCGTGGCCGGCGGGTCCGTGGCGTGGGTGGCAGCGGTCGGCATTGTTGTTAATACGGTGTCAGCCCTGCTCTTTTTTCGCAACAGAGAGCACGACCTGAACGCCAAAGGCGCTTACCTGCACTTAGCCGTTGACGCGCTGGTTTCACTGGGCGTAGTTGTGGCTGGCATTCTGATCAACTACACGGGCTGGACCTGGCTCGACCCGGTTATCGGTATCCTCGTTGCCCTTATCATTATGGGCTCCACCTGGCGATTACTGACGGATAGCCTGCGCCTGTCTATGGATGGTATACCGGCGGGCATCGACCTCGCAGCCGTACTGGCCGACCTACGCGCGGTAGCGGGTGTAAAAGATGTGCACCATGTACATATTTGGGCCATGAGCACGACCGAAAATGCCCTTACGGCTCACCTTGTTCTGCAACCGGGCCTATCTGATTCACAGATCGTTGCCCTGAAGCACGACGCCCGCCATCGGCTCGAACATCAAAAGATAAGCCACGCGACACTCGAAACGGAGATCGTTGCCGAAGATGACTGCGCTACTAAGGTTTGTTAAGCTGTGTTCATCCTAATACAGCTATTTTTTCGACAGGATTAACAGGATAAAACAGGATTTTACTCTATTCTGCAATCCTGTTTTATCCTGTTAATCCTGTCGAAAAAACCTTATAATAAGCTTATTTCCCCACGTTTACGCTTGCTCCTATTCCAAACGTGAGCCTGGCACCCGTTTCGTAGTAAATAGTCAATGCTTTAGCTACGTAGGCGTTTGGAATGACGAGCTTGTGATTCAGTTTCACCTTGTCAGTACTCGTTGGGAGTCGATTGCAGGACCATATAGTTGGATCATCCCAGGAGCCGTCACGGATGGTATAGAGAATTTCCGATGAACATGCATTGACTGTTTTAAACAACGCTGTTAATTGAAATAGAACTTCGTTCTCACATTGGGAACGTACCTGCCATTCGTAATCGGTATAATTCGTCAGGCCAGACAGTAGACAACTAGTACTTGTAATACCGGAAATAACGTTCCAACTGGACGTACCAGCTAAACGCCATTGAACTTCATACCCCATTCCATCTCTTGAATCGTTCCAGTTTAACCGCGCCGATGTTGTTGTTAGATCCTCCGTTTGCAAACGGAATGGCGCATTGCAATGCGTCTGAAAAAACGCCGACGAGCCATCTGCAGGTTGGCAGTCGGTGAGAAGTTGCCATTCGTAGGCTGTATTATTGATTAAACCCGTTAGGGTATAAGGTGGCGTCACGTTTCCGGGTACATCTATCCAAGCCCTGCTGCTGGCGGATCGCCAGCGCAAGCCGTACGCCAATGCAGTGTTGGCAGACCAGGTCAATTGGGCCCTATTGGCTGTTATATCAACCGTATTTTTATACACATTGTAGTAAGAAGGACATTGGGGCGTAAATGAATTGCCGGATGCAAACGGCCCGTTAGCCGCTACAGCGCAGGCAGCCCGAACGCGCCACTCGTAGGTTGTCCCGGTGATTAGTCCCGTTAGCGTGTATGGGGAGATAATACCCGAACTAGTAGACCAGGTCGTACTTCCTACAACTCGCCATTGAAGTTCATAGGCCGACTCAGGGCTATCCCATACCAATTGTATCTGACTGGTAGTCAGAAGGTTTACACTGAGCGACGTTGGAAGCCGACATTGGGTCTTGAACGGTAGCAAAGGGGTGTATACGGAGCTACTACCTGGTGTACAAACAGTAGCAACGGCCCAC
Organism: Spirosoma migulaei; assembly: GCF_054776855.1. Lineage (NCBI taxonomy): Bacteria > Pseudomonadati > Bacteroidota > Cytophagia > Cytophagales > Cytophagaceae > Spirosoma > Spirosoma migulaei. The sequence continues at coordinate 773,487 of NZ_BAAHBG010000010.1, forward strand.
TCATAATTGGTATCATTCGCCAATCCGGTCAACACAAAGGTAGTGGACATCAACCCGGTCACAGTAGTCCAGGCAGTTGTTCCGATGACCCGATAGTGCACGGAATAGGTTGGCCCAAATCCATTCCAGCTTAGTAGTGCTGATTCCGTAGTTACCTTCTGCGTAGCGGTGGACGTTGGCACCTGGCAAGTTGTCTGGAACGACGCCGGATAGCTAACGTTCGTTACATCGGCAGAACACAGGTTCTGAACACGCCACTCATAAGTTACGTTATCGCTTAAACCAGTCAGGGTATACGAATTACCGGTTATGCCTGTTACTGTATTCCAGATTGTAGAACCGGCCATACGCCACTGGAGGGATACTTGCCATGGTGTCGACGCCGGAAAGCCCACAGCAGCCCAGGTTAGTTTGGCCGTTGTTGCCGTAATATCAACAGCGCTTAATAAATTCATCCGGGTACAAGGCGTTGTAAAACTATTGCTAGCCTCATACGTCACGCCATTCTCTAGGTAGCTAAGTCGAACGTCGTAGGTGGTATTCGGCGTTAAGCCCGTCAGTAAATAACCCGTTGCCGACAGCGGGCCGGTTGTAGTCCAGCCGGCGTTGCGTACGCGCCACTGGAGGATATAAGTTGTTTTATCCGGGCCACCTACCCACTGCAGGCGAACAGCCTGAGCCGATATCTCGTCAGGGTAAATGGAAAGAGAAGATGCATAAGGCGATGATGTTATAAATTCGCCACTGGTCCGGGATGGGGAAACGGCCTGATCAGTAGCATTGCAGACGCCCTGGATACGGTATTCATAACGAGTAGCCGATTTAAGCCCCGTTACCACATAAGCCGATCCGGTCAACTGCTTTGCCTCATTCCATACACTGTTTGAATAGGCCTGTCGCCATTGCAGATTAACGGCACTATTTTCGGCATTCGTACCCCAGGTAAGCAGAGCCGACTTTGTTGTTACATCATACGCATACAGATTGCCCGGCGTAGGACATTGTGTTGCAAACGCGCTACTGGGCGAAAATTTAAGGGCAACACCCGATTCGCATTCAACACGAACCCGCCATTCGTAGGTTGTATTAAGGGCCAGATTCATAAGTTGTATGGTTGAGCTCGTGATGCCACTTACTTCAGTCCAGACTACTGTTCCGCGAACCCGATACTGAAGGAGATAGCTCGATTGTGGCAACAAATTCGCACCACTCCAACTGAGTTGAGCACTCGTAGACCCCACCGAATTAACTACCAGATCCTGAACGGATGGACAGGCAGTCTGAAACGACTGAGTATAGGAGAAGTCGGACAAATAACCATCACCACAGTTCGTAGCAACCCGCCATTCATAGCTGGTATTATTGGTTAGCCCCGTTAGGTAATAGCTTGATAAGCTACTACTGTTGCTACTATACGCTATAGGTACGCTCGTCCAGTCGGTAGTCCCCAGGGTCCTCCACTGAAGTAAATAGGACTTAGTCCATGGGGAGCCACTATTCCAGGATAAAAAGGCCGACGTAGTCCCAATCTGGGTATAGTATCTATTTACAGAAGGTGGATAGCAATTTAGTCCGAATGTGGAGGGAGCAGAAAAATCAGACGTTATTCCGGGCGAGCAAACAGCCCTGACCCGCCATTCATAGCTCACGCCTATTGTTATTCCTGTTAATGAGTAGGTAGTCCCAACAACACCCGTCACGGTTGTCCATGTAGATGAACCCAAAACCCGGTATTGCAGGTCATTGCTATGAGTCGCCCCGTCATTACCGTCGTTATAATAAGACCAGGTCAGCCGTGCCGACGAACCTGACATGGTCTCGGTCATAAGCGAATTGGGCATGGTACACTGCATTGTTCTGGCAACGGGTGCCGAAAATTCGCTGACGACACCAGGCGAACATTGCCGTCGAACCCGATATTCATAGGTACTGCCAGCCGTCAGATTCGTCAATGTATACGATGCACCAGTCAACCCACTTACGGTATTCCAGTCAGAAGCACCAACCAGTCGCCATTGTAAGTCGTAATGGGTTACGTATGGTGGTACATACCAGGATATTGCCAGCGTTGTATTGCTTTGCTGAAAACCGGATACGTCCTGCGGGATCAGGCAAGCACTTGTAAATGTCGGCCCATTAACAAAATCAGAATAAATCGAGGGCGTACATAACGCTCGTATCCGCCATTCGTACGTTTTGCCAGGCGTAAGGTTGTAGAGTGTATACTGCTTCCCGACATAGTTATACGCCGTCTCACCAAAGTAAGGATCAGCCTCAGTAGCCTCAGGCCGTAGTATGATCCAGTCTGCGCTGCCTGTTTCCCGGTATTGAATTTCATACAGTCGGGCATTACCATCAATTTGCCAGTATAAAACGGCGGAGTTTGCGGAGTTGTAAACAACACTCCCGGCATACAGATTAGAAAACTGACCACTGCATTGCGTTTGAAACGTTTGCACTGCCGAAAAATCCGGTGACCCAACCGAAGGGCATGACGACCGTACCCGCCACTCATAGGTTGTGTTATTATTGAGGCCACTTACTGAATACTGACTTGAACTTAGGTCAGCTACGGATATCCAGTCGGTAGCCCCCGCCTGACGATATTGAATCTCATAGGGTGCATAGCTGTTGGCGCCGGACCAGCTTATCGTAGCCGAGGAAAAATTTATACTACGGGTGCTGAACGATGTGGGCTGCGCACAAGTGAGGGTAAACGTTTGGCTATCCGTAAATGTGGTTGCAACCGTAGCTGTACATACTTTACGAACCCGCCATTCATACTGCGTATTTACCTGCAAGCCGGTTAAGGTATATCGCTTTGCCGTAATGTCGGCGATTGTTGTCCAGTTTGGTGTATTAACAATTCGCCATTGTACTTCATAGCTTCCGCCTGGCTCGGCTGAACTCCAGACCAGATCAATCTTTGTACTAGTTGCACTTTCGCTTCGAGGGTATGTGGGTATACTACAGCCTGTTGTAATGGATTGAGGGGCTGAAAAACCAGAATATTCTGTGGTGGAGCATGTTTTACGAACCCGCCATTCGTAGGTCGTTCCGGGTGCCAGCCCTGTCAGATTATACGTGGTTCCTACAATTCCCGTTGTTACCGACCAACTGTCGGTACCCGATACCCGCCACTGCAACTCAAATGTCCCACTCTCTGGTGAATACCAGTTCAGTCGAAACCCACCAAAATCATCCGCATTACTGTATGTACTGTTAGGTGCCAGGCACTGAGTGGTTAGCAATTGCGTCGACGTATAGGCCGACGCTACTGTTGATGAGCAAACCGTACGCACCCGCCATTCATAGACGGTATTATTTGTCAAACCGGTTAGCGAATAAGGCGATATAGCACTCGGTACAGTTAGCCAGTCAGCAGTTCCGGAAGCTCGCCATTGTAGATCAGTAGCCAGAGATGTCCATTGGAGTAGCGCAGAATTAAACGTTACAAAGTTGCTGACCAGATTAATGGGTAAAGGGCAACTGGTCTGAAACAGCTGAATAGGTGAGAACGATGATTTTGACGTAGCCGAACAGGCAGTTCGAACCTGCCATTCATAGGACGTATTATTCGTTAAGCCCGTCAGACTGTATTCGGCCAACGTGATTCCCTCTAGTAATGTCCAGGCGGTTGTGCCAGCCTGACGCCATTGTAGATCAAAACGTGCATTGGCTACAGGGCTATCCCATTTAAGCTCAACGGCTTCAGGGTTAATCAGCGTAACACGAACATTCGACGGCGGAAGACAAATTGTTCGAAAGGAGGGTCCAGTACTAAAATCAGACGTTTCCGTAGTAGAGCATATTGTCCTGACTTTCCATTCAAACGAAGTGTCTTCTGGTAGGCTCGCTAGATTCAGATAGTTGGCGGTCAATCCAGGCACGATTGTCCAGGTAGCAGCCCCAACCGATCGCCATTGTACTTCATAAGTGGCCCCACTAACTGGTGCATACCAGGCAAGTTGGGCCGATTGATGAGTGACATTAGCTATCTGGAGTGCGTACGGCAGATCACATTTCGTCTGAAACGTCTGCGTACTCGTATAGGCCGATGTATCACCTGCGGCACATATGGATCGCACGTGCCATTCGTAAGTCGTGTTGTTTGTCAACCCTGTCAACGAAGTACCTGGTGTTGTCAGTACTGGGTTGGTTGTCCAGGTTGCATTGCCCGATATACGCCATTGCAGTTGATAAGTAGGAGAATTGCTCCCATAATACGACCAGCTTAGTGAAGCCGACTGATACGTCAAATTATAGGTATACGAACCTTGGGGAATCTGGCAATCGGCATACACCGACAGGCAGGATAAGGCATAGCTTATCAGCAAACTAATCAGGTAACGAACGTTCATGGATAGAGGAAGGACTTGGCAGAACTCTTGATAAATAAAGCAATTATTTGGCCAAATCTTTAACTCTATATTTATTTAAATTCAAGAATAGTCTCTATCGGATGAACACGTAGGCTACGTCAAAATATGGACTTTCGTATAAAGTAATGAGGAACGGAACGATGGTGACCGAAAAGAATGCTGACGCCTGGTTCACAATGGATTGGAACCGCGATTTGGAACTACTGGATGACCAGACCTTTAACATTGGTCGCTACCTAAAAGACGAGGGCATTCAGGTAACCGAATGATTTCATTTACGCTTTAGCCATCTATACGCAGCAGCCGTTGCCAGGCCACCAACCAGATACCAGCCAATAGTCATAGCTGCCGTAGCTGGTGTTCGGCTACTGGGTGCTGTTCCCAAGCCCAACGGCCCAGGCAACCCTACTGCCCCTACGCCCGCAACGAGCCCCAGAGCCGTTCCAGCCAGTACTGCATCTTTTGGTTTGGCTAGTCCAATCAGACTGTAATAAAGCATGTTCGATACGAGGTCCCCGCCTAGCGCCCAGTCGTGAAGTTCCTCATCGGCCGGTGGTTCAGCATCAACGGTGCCCATCACTTTTTTAATGGCTCGCATGCCCAGGATGTCGGCCCGAGGGGCCTCATCAATGAATTGGCGGGCCGTTTCGTGGAGTACTGTCAGCGCGCAGGCACCAACCAAACCACTACCCAACGATTGCAGGATTTTCTTGTTTAGCTTTGTCATACGTGCTTAACTTGTGAGCCAGTCGAAATGTTAGGCATCTTCAATAACGCTTTTGGTGTACCTGAACGCCGGGCAACTGTGACAACCCTCCAACAACCTGTTTTTTTGATGCAATTCTCTTTCCGAAACGACCAGCCTGAGCTAGCCTTTAATGTACTCCGCGAAGTAGGCCAATGGCTCGTCGACAGTGGCCAGGAACTCTGGCAGATCGACACACTTACGCCCGAAAATCTGCTGGATGAGTATACAACGGGCAATCTCTATGTGCTGTACGCCGATCGTGAAGATAGTGCCGAACCAGAACCTGCCGGCGTGTTTATTCTGCAATGGGAAGACCCGCTTTACTGGCCCGATGTGCCCGCCAACACCTCAGGCTTTATTCACAAATTAGCTATACGACGAGCGTTTGTCGGTCAGAATCTATTTGCCGCCATCATTGATTTTTGCCGGACGGAGTGTCTTCAGCGAGGCATTAAAATCCTGCAACTTGAAACCGACGCCACCCGCCCTAAACTGATGCAGTTTTACGAACGCTACGGCTTTCAACCCACCTACCAGCGTCAGATTCATGAATTTGGGCAAACATTTTTGTGTCAGTATTATGTAATGATGTTTTAGGGGCACTGGCACAAGTAAATACTCGTGCCAGCGACTCTTAAGTAGCTTTAAGCTGTTTCTATGCGCCCGTTTTCGTTTGTCATCTTACTACTACTTGCCGGATTAACAGGCTGTCAGTCAAGTTCGCAACCCGAGCCAGTGCAGTATAGCGTGCCAGTGGAGGTTGAACCGTATCTAAAATCATTTCGGGATGAAGCCGCTAAACGAAATAAGGTCGTTTCAACGGCGAATCTGATCGTTACATTCGGGACGGTACTAACCGAAGACGTTTGCGGACAATGCATTCTGGAAAATGGCAAAACACCTCGAATTATTCTTAATGCCGACGATTTCTGTTGGAAAACAGCCAGTACCAATGAACGGGAGTGCCTGGTATTTCATGAACTTGGCCATTGCCTGCTCAATCGGGCACACAAAACGGAGAAGTTTACAAATGGCCTGTATGTCAGTCTGATGAATCCCGACAATGTGGCCGTGTATGCGACTTGCCGCTATCCGATTGGGGGCGATGAATGCGATAAACGCGACCGTCGGGATTATTATATCAACGAACTATTTGAGCCTGCAACCCCTACGCCAGTCTGGGGAAAGTAACAGTTGCTCATTGCACCTGAATCAGTTTGGTAACGGCTATCGGTCGGCCTGTATCCGTGATCCCCTGTAGGGTCACGCGTACTGTGCGAACAACATCCGACAACGGAAATATCAACTGACTGTGTCCCTGGCTATCCGTTTGCATCAGAGGTTTCCAGTAGAGTACATCCCGGCGATCAATCCGATCCGATAACGTACCCGGCTGCGTTTCGGTAGCATATTTTGGCAAATAAAACTCCCGCTGAACCGACGCGTAGCCAATAAGTTGTAAGGGTTTCATTCCCCCTTTTGCTGCGCTTTTTTGTTGATCAGGCCGGAATCGTTTCGTGTAAAAAGCAATGACGCCATTACCACCCCGAACGCCATAGATACCCGCAGTACCACCATTTTTCAATACTTCAATGCGCTCAATATCACCCGGATTGAACGAAAGCAGCGCCGTACCATCGTTATCCTGAATAGTCATACCATCGAGCAAGTACAGGGGTTGGGAGCCACTCTTCAGTGTACCAACGCCCCGAATAACGACTTGATAGCTACCGGTTAAAGGTTGTTGTGTAATGTTTACTCCCGCTACTCTCCCCCGCATCATTTCGTAGAGGTTAGCGAATCGGGGCGATGTTTCATCAAACGTAAGGGTAGCGTCGGCTTCACTGTGTAAGCTCGACCGCTGAATATCGCCAGGCCGGTCATCCAGTTTTCTTGCCCGCACGGTTACGGCCTTCAAAAGCTTGGCCGTTTTATCCCGATATAGATCGCTATCATTTTCCTGGCGACGCCGGGCAGCCTCTAACTGGGCATGCAACATAGCCCAATTGGAATGCACATTCACGGTATCGACTTGCCACGATACCCACGGTCCCTCCAGAATCAGATGCGCATCTTTATCCGCAAAGTTTTTCAGTTGGTGATCCGCGAGTTGGGTCATCAATTGTATGGTATCGGCAATCTCCAGACCGGCCAGCCGAAACCGCCCCTTATCATTCGTTCCTGCTGACCGCACGAATGAATGTTCTGCCACCGTAGACGCTACCATGACCTGTGCTCCCGAAATAGGTTGATTTTTTGCGTTCAGCACTCGTCCCATCAACGATACTCCGCCCATCAGTTCAGTAGCGGGCGTACCACTCACTCGGCGCCAACCCTGCGTTAGCAGCAGATCATCGGTGGCCCGGCGTGTTTCGGGTGAGTTGTCTTTCACGTAAAAATTAGGAAATTCGACGCGTCCACGTAGTTCGCCCGTCAGCAATATGTGTGTTTTAATCGTAGCCGCAGCGGTATCCTCAGGGACTTGTCCAGCATCGGTAATAGACGCCGACAGGGCAGCCATAGCAGGTAATCCCTCGTCATTCAGGTTGATACTCAGAATTGCCCGTTCCCGGGGTTGATAGTGCGGTTTATTTAACTCGATGAGTACCCGAACAGGCAACAACTGCTCGCTTATAAATACCAAGCGTTCAGCCTGCGGGTGGGCCGCTGCGTCGAACAATGTAATCTGAACAAGACCGGGGGGAAAGGGCTCCGTTGGTAAAGTAACGCGCGCCAGTCCGTTTTGCAACAGGATTTTCCGTTGGTCGAACAAGCGCCCCTGTTGCTGAAACAACACGTAAACGGAATCAATTGACGGCCTATTGGTACCCGTAATCGTTAAAGCCAGTAGATTAGTATCGCTAACAGCATCAGCTGACAGCACGAGGCCTTCGGATTCAGCCGGAGGGAGCAGAACAACCTGGTGTTGATTATTATAGACTACATCAGCATAATACTTTTTACCAGCTTCGGGCGTCATACTAAAACTACCCATTCCATACGGGTTGATGTTCAGGTGGCAAACCTCTTTACCCTCATTTGTCACAACCAACCCTGAGGCCGGTATTCCATGGCCTTCCGAATCTGTGACTTTAATGCCTAATCGGGCTGGCAGTCCCGTTATCCATCGTCCACCTTCGGGCAGTACCTGAACATCCAACGGTTTGGACTCGGAGTCAACTCCTTTGGGAGGGGTGCTCTGAAACAGATTAGTAATGGCAATCGTGCGTTCAAAAGCAGGCCGACGCTGCCCATCGTCTTCATCGGTATAAGCCCTCAACCGATACGTACCAGAGACCAAAGAATCTGATAGCCGAAAATTGCCTGCCGCACGGCCATCGGCTACGCGTAGCCACTGATGTTGTACCAGTTTCCCACTGGGTGTCAGCAAGTCAACATGGATAGCAGTTTCACCCAGGGGACGGCGGTTTGTGGCGGCATCGAGCAGATAAGCACTTAACCACATCCGGTCGCCAGTGGCATAAAAGGGTTTATCGTTGTGTACAAACAGAATCGGTGCCAATGCCTGGAACCGTTCATTAAATGCCGTTGCGATCCGCTTTTGTCGGGCGTCGGGCAGCAGAAATTTCCCCTGAGTCACCTGCGCGACTGTAGCAGTTGTGCTGGTTGTCGGATCAGCATCTGGTTTCGGTGGTTGCCAATCGGCAGGCAACATTGTGGATAGGCGGTCGTCAGATAATGATCCCGATGCAACCATACCATTCGGCATTGTAATGGTCCCATCTGTTGTCAGTTGTATTTCGCCAGTAGGTAGTTTAATTTCTGAATAGGCATAGCGTGCATCTGAATAGGGCGAATAGAACGAGGTTGCATTTGTATAAAAAACGATCAGTGTTTTATCCGATAGTAATCGTCGCTCAAACGGCAAGCGCCCCGGCTGTATTAATTCCTTTACTTTTAAGGGTTTCAGATGGCCTTTCGTCGTATCTGTAGCAATAGAACCAGCCAAAACGATACGGTTGGAGATTGTTCTCATCGGCAATACATCCGGATTTTCCTGATACACCATAAAGCCTTCCCGTTCGTAGTTACCATCAACTAAACTGGCCATTAAATGCCGGGTTGAGCCTTTGTAGGCAAATAGTCTGTTCCGTCGGAAGCGTTTTGCCTGCCGTTCATCAGCAGCTTTCATCTCGTCAAAATGTACCGTACCTGCATAGAACACTCGTTTGAACGACCCATCGAAATACAGGAGCTCATACCTTAATTTATACCCTAATGCCTGGTTTTCAATTAGAATTGGCTCAGTAGCCGTTGCTTTCAGATGACCATCTTCTTCGTTGAAACTAAGCGCATCGCTATTCAGAATCAGGCATTGGCTCCCAAAGGGTTCCCCGAGCAATTGTCGTTTAAACTGCCTGAGGTGCCGTTCCCATTTCTTCTGATTGCCACGAACGGTTACGGTAAGCAGGGTCTGATCGCTTGGTTTCAGGCGAAAATTAGCTCTGTTCTCCTGGCCAGTTGTTAAGCGTAAAGAGGCCCGTTGGGGTTGGTAGCCAACAAAAGAAGCCACAATCTCTACGGTACCCAGTGGTACACCCGTGAGCGAATAATAGCCTTGTTCATTGGTCAATGTGCCGCGCGTACTCCCGTTCAGATATACGTTGGCGAAGGGCATTGGTTTGCCGGTAGTGGCATCGGCTACGGAGCCCGTTAGTGTAGTCGTGGCAGTTTGGGCAAACGCCTGTGGGGCCAGCCCATTCAGCAGGCAGATAGTCAGATAAACGACAGATAGCCAGCGACTCATGAGAAGTTAACAGTTAGTTTTTCGGTATGGAGAAGACATTCACTAAGTGATTTTACTCATACGGTCAAAAGGGATTACCTCTTCCAGTTTTTCGCCCGAAAAGGCCACTGTCCGCTCGGCAAATAAGGCCTTTGTTGCTGCCCAGGTCGTACGAAACAGATCGCTTTGTCGGTAGGCTTCGAGCGCTTCGGCCGATGACCACAGGCTATAGGTCATCCGGACATTGGGGTGGTCGGGGTCGCGTAGAAGCTCCAGATGACAGTTGCCCGGAAATGAGCGAATGTGCTGTTTGGAAGCATCAAAAATGGCATGAAAGTCAGCGAGCTTACCTTCCTGAAACGTCATACGAACAATACGAACCAGCATAGTCTTTTACGATTTGTATCTAGTTGAACCCAGAGAGAAAGAGAACACTAAGTTTTTTATTAGTAATTCGCCCACTAACTTACTTTATACTTTTGATGACGCAGTGTTCTTTGTAGTATAATGATAAATTGTACACTGCTCTGTGTTTAAATAAAACCCTTACTTCATGAATTACCGTACATTTGGCCGAACGGGCTGGCAAGTTTCTGAAATTGGCTATGGTATGTGGGGCCTCGCTGGCTGGACTGGCTCCGACAAACAGGAAGTGCTACGTGCCCTCCAACGCTCCGTTGAACTGGGCTGCAATTTTTTCGACACCGCCTGGGCCTACGCCGATGGCGTTAGCGAAGAAATCCTTAATCAACTACTGAAAAACAACACCGACAAGCAGTTGTATGCCGCCACCAAGATTCCACCCAAAAATCGTAAATGGCCATCGAAACCGGATTTTAAACTGGAAGATGTCTTCCCGGCCGATTACATTGTAGAATACACCGAAAAAAGTCTGAAGAATCTCGGTGTCGAAACCATTGATTTGCAGCAGTTTCACGTCTGGGAAGACAGTTGGGCCAACCACGACGAATGGCAGGAAGCCGTCACGAAGCTCACCCAGCAGGGTAAAGTTCGGGCGTGGGGCGTTTCGGTGAATCGCTGGGAACCAGACAATTGCCTGAACACGATCCGCACAGGGCTCATTGATGCGGTGCAGGTCATTTACAACATCTTCGACCAGAATCCGGAAGATAATCTGTTTCCACTTTGCCGCGAAATGAACATCGGCGTCATTGCCCGTGTCCCGTTCGATGAGGGCACCCTTACCGGCACGTTCACGAAAGAAACTACGTTTCCGGCCAGCGACTGGCGTTCGACTTATTTCGTGCCCGAGAACCTGAACAGCAGCGTCGACCATGCCGATGCCCTCAAGCCCCTTATCCCGGCCGGCATGACCATGCCCGAAATGGCCCTTCGCTTCATCCTGAGCAATCCCGATGTGCATACGACCATTCCCGGTATGCGCCAGATTCGAAATGTAGAGGCTAATACCGCAGCGAGTGATGGAGCTGGTTTATCGCCTGAATTATTACGTGAATTGAAAGGTCACCGCTGGGATCGTACCCCTACTGAGTGGAGCCAGTAATAATGTAGAATGGATAATGAATAATGTAGAATGAACAATGCAGAATGCAGAATGCAGAATGAACAGGTAATTCATTACCCATTTTACATTATTCATTATTCATTCTACAGTCTACTTTTCGGAATGAAAATTCTTTTAGTCGAAGACGAGCCTGATTTACAGAAAGCCGTATGCCAGTATCTGGAAAGTGAAGGGTATACAGTCACTACGGCCGACACGTACCAGCAGGCTACTGAAAAAGCTCACGACTATGACTACGACTGTATTGTGGTCGATTTGATGCTGCCCGGCGGAAACGGCCTCGATCTGGTTCGGGCGCTGAAACGGCGGCAGTCAACGGCGGGCATTATTGTCGTAACAGCTAAAGATGCTCTGGCCGACAAACTCACGGGTCTCGATGCTGGGGCCGATGATTACCTGACCAAACCCTTTCACCTGCCCGAATTAAACGCCCGGCTACGATCCGTACTTCGCCGACGACTGTTTGGTGGGCAGGCGCAGGTGCAGGCGGGGGATATTACGCTCTGGCCCGACCAGCAGCGGGTGAGCATCCACGATACCGATCTAAAATTAACGGGCAAAGAGTATGAGCTCCTGTTGTTTTTAGTCACGAATGCCGAGCGACTCTTATCAAAATCGGCGATTGCCGAACACGTTTGGGGCGATGCTATGGATGCTGCCGACTCGCATGAGTTTCTGTACACCCACGTCAAAAATCTGCGTCGGAAATTGATTAACGCGGGTTGTCCCGATTATATCCAGACACGCTACGGTGCAGGCTACGTTTTCTCGACCCGAACGCCATGAGTCTGCTTAATCAAACCGCCCGTTATCTGCTGCTAACAGCACTGGCTATTGCGCTGATTGGGTCGGTGGGATTTTACGCGCTTATCCACCGAAAAATCCGGCACGAGGTCGATGAGATTCTAACGGCAGAAGTAAAACAAGCCAGGCAACGGCTCCAGCATCAATCCTTCGATCAGTTTTCTGATTGGGATGATAACCCACACATTGAGCGCACTCGAACGTCGATCTGCCCTGAATTTACGGATATTGTTCTGCTCGATTCGTTAGATCATAATGAACCGATTCAGATGCGCCAGCTCAGGCAAACGGTGTCGGCAAAAGGACAGACGTATCTGATAACCGTCCGGCAGCCTTACTATGAGTTCAATGAACTAGCACGCGAGATGTCAGTGGGTATCATTCTTGGCTTACTGATCCTTATGGCGTTGTCGGTTCCCGTAGGCTTGGGGCTATCCCGCCGATTGTGGAGCCCATTTTATGCCACAATTGATCAGCTCGGCAGTTTCCGGCTCGATCGAGCCATCGACCAGCCTTTTCCCGAAAGTCGGGTTCAGGAGTTTAGTTTGCTCAGTCAGTCACTCAGCGAACTCACCCAGAAACTACGCCGACAGTTCTCGTTGCAGAAACAGTTCACCGAAAACGCATCGCACGAACTGCAAACACCGCTGGCCGTAGCCTCGGCAGAATTAGATTTCCTGATGCAGTCGGAACGGCTCAATGAAGTTGACCACGCCCACCTGCAACGGGCCACCGATGCACTCAGCCGACTAAGTCAGTTGAACCGTTCGCTCCTACTGCTCGCACAGGTTGAGAATGATCAGTTTTCGGCCGATGAGCCACTGGATTTGAGCGCATTAGTAACTCAACACATTGATGAGTATGAACCCTTCTTCGAGCACAAAAGCATGGTAGTTGACCGGTCAATCGCTCCTGGTGTACTGCTACATGTAAACCGGCAGCTAGCGAGCGTGCTCGTTACTAACCTGCTTAAAAATGCGGCACGGCATGGCTCGGCTGGCGGTTTCATTTATATTGACTTAACCACAAATGAGCTAACAATTTGCAATACAGGCGATCCACTCCCTTTCCCTGAGAGTCAACTCTTCAATCGATTTGTTAAAAACCCAGCCCGGCCCGACTCGACAGGCTTAGGACTGGCTTTAGTGAAACAGATTGCAGACCGTTACGGCTTACAACTACAATATAAGTATCATACTGCTAAAAACACCCATTTATTTATATTAACTTGGTAACTCATAATGCAAACCTAGAGGTTAATCAATAGATACATAAGTAACTCTCATAATCGAGTAAGGTGCATTATTGAGCGGAGACTTCATTTTTCAACAAAATCTTACAATTGGACACATTAACTAAATTGTTCCTTCCTTACCTTTGACAACCCTACCGTATCCCTACTTACATCGACTTGTTATGATAGTCAACCAATACATCATATCTCCTGCTATTGTTAGTGAAAATTTCGATAACGAGGTAATTATTGTCAACATGAGCCGGGGACATTATTATAGCCTCCGCGATTCTTCCTTTCATGTTTGGCAAGGGCTCGAATCGGGTCTTTCTCCAGAAGCCCTACTCGCTCATCTGACCAGTATATATGGAGTTGATACCGAAACGCTCCGCCAGCCCATTAGCCATTTCCTGAACCAACTCGAAGCAGAAGGCTTAATTCTTGAGGGCATCCCTGCTAACGTTAACAGCCCATCAATATCCCTGAACCCACAACCGTTTACGCCCCCTACTCTGGAGGTTTATACCGATATGGCTGATTTGCTGGCCCTTGACCCAATCCACGATGTTAGCCCAGTTGAAGGATGGCCCATTAAGAAATAACAGCCATGCAAACTCTAGCGGCCCTCCCAACTGCTCAGGCGTTTACGCAACAGCTTCTGGATCGTTGTTTGTCAAATCGACAGCAACCCTCTGCCCGCTCATTCCATTTTGGAAGCACAACACTAAACGTGGCTTTTATCGGAACAAATCATGCTGATTTTTTCACCAATGCCATTGCTCATCGGGAAATCCCTTCCAGCCCGGCAGATCTGACCGTTTTTGTCATAGACTATAAAACGTCGACCATCATGTTGCCCCCTCCCTGCTGGGACTGGCAGCAGGCAGATGGGCATGGAACGATTCACGGCTTAACAGATGGCTACGCGGGTTATTTCCAGCAGGATACCGGCGTATTTACTTGGGTAGCATATGCAGAACAGATCGCCATTGTGTGGGGAACCGACTTGGCAACATTGCCCGAGTGGGAACGAAGTTTTCCGTTTCGTTATGTACTGCACAAATGGCAGGAACGTACGAGTCGGTATGTGCTGGTTCACGCAGGGGCGGTTGGCACAGTATCCGGTGGGGTTTTGCTGACGGGTGCCGGTGGTGCCGGAAAATCGACCAGTACACTGGCTTGTATCAACACAGCTCTTCACTACGCTGGTGATGATTTTGTGATGATTGACCTGGAGGCCTTGTTTGTACACAGTTTGTACAATGTTGCCAAGCTCAATGTGGATAACCTGCATCGTTTCCCACATTTTCAGCCACTGGTAGCTAATCCAGATGCAGCATTGGATCAAAAATTTCAGGTCTATCTGCATCAACACTATCCGGAGGCTGTCACGGCGGGTTTTCCGCTGAAAGCCATTATGCTCCCTCGTTTCTCGGGCACGACAACCACTACAATTCGATCAGCAACGCCCGCCGAAGCCCTTAAAGCGCTGGCCCCATCCACCCTTGCTCTCCTGCGTGCCGATCAGCGTACCTTCCAGAAAATGAGTCAACTGGTTCACAAGCTGCCGCTTTTCTGGCTAGAGACAGGTACTGATCTGACCCAGATTCCGGAACAAATTCTCAACACGTTACAATCCCTGTCAACTCATGAACCAGCCACTCGTTAGTGTTATTATGCCGGTTTATAATGCCGAGCGTTTCGTGGCGGAGGCAATTGCCAGTGTCCTGAATCAGGGAATCGAGTCTGTTGAAATCATTTGCGTAGACGACGGTTCAACCGATCAGTCAGCAGCTATTGTGCAGTCATTCGGACCCGTAGTACGATACTATCGCCAGGAAAACCAGGGACCAGCTGCTGCCCGTAACAACGCCTTTTCTTTCGTCAGGGGGCAGTTTGTCACGTTTCTGGATAATGATGACTTATTCCCGGCCTATAAATTAACACGCCAACTAGCTCTTTTTGAGGCCGATCCATCGCTGGAAGTCGTATTTGGAAAAACCCAGTATGTATTTCTGGATGGCTCCAATCCCGAACGGTTTCATTTCCCGGATCAAACGCAAACGGTCTGGAATATTCTGTTAGGTGCAGGGCTCTTCCGTACTGACGTGTTTCACCGAATTGGCTTATTCAACGAAGAGCTAAAAATTGGGGAAGACCTGGATTGGTATAACCGGGCCAAAGAACAGGGTGTACACATTCAAACAACAGACGATGTCATGCTGCTCTATCGCCATCATGATACTAACTATACCCGCGATCAGGACCTTGTTAAAAGCACATTACTGAAAGCAATTAAATACTCGCTCGACAGACGACGTAGTGATGCGGGAGTTCGTACCCTGCCCAAATTCGCTGATTTCCGACAATCGCCAAATTCCGATACCCAATGAGTTTATCCATCAGTGTTGTAATTCCGGTGTATAATGCGGCACCCTACGTTGTGGAATGTATCGAGTCTGTCCTGGCACAGACTCGTCAAGCCGATGAAATCATTGTGATCAACGATGGGTCAACCGATCCGTCGCTTGAAAAATTAGCGTCCTATGCCCAAAATTCTCTGATACAATTACACACGCGCGAAAACCGGGGCGTTGCGTATACCTTAAATGAAGCGATAGATCTGGCCTCGGGCGATCTGGTTGCATTTCTGGACGCCGACGATGTCTGGGTTCCGGATAAGCTGCGTCAGCAGATCGCTTATTTACAAAGTCAGCCTGCAGTCGATGCTTGTTTTGGGCATGTCCGGCAATTTATCAGTCCCGACTTACCAGCTGATGTGCAGGCTGGCATTAGCTGCCCGCCACAACCACAACCCGGCTGGTTAAAGCAAACAATGCTGATCCGGCGGTCGGTGTTTGACAAAACGGGTCGGTTCAATACGGCCTACCATACCGGTGACTTTATCGACTGGTTTATTCGTGCTAAAGAAGCTGGCCTGCAATACCACATGCTCCCCAGCACAGTAGCCCTCCGGCGCCTACATCGTAATGGCCTGGCCTCGCAGGTACAATACCAGAAAGAGTTTGCCCATATTTTGAAAGCCGCTCTTGATCGACGCACCATTCACTAATTCCTTATGACCCGCAGCTTTACCCAATTCGACATCCATCCTGAACAGGTTCTTTTACTAAAAGCGGCCCTATTTCCGGCAAACGAAGCACTTTCTTGCTGGCAACTCTGGAAAAAAGCCCGACAGCTGGACCAATTCACAGCCACCAATGAGAACCTGCTACCCAGTATTTTCGATCCGCTCGATGGCGATTCGCAACGGTTGATGCCTCTAGTGTACCGCAATCTGGAGAAGTCCGGTGATCCACTGATTCCGCACCTGCGAGGTATTTACCGGTACACCTGGATGACCAACCAGCGTTTTTTGGAGAAAATGAAGCAGGTGATTAATACATTGCATCAGGCGAAAATTGATACGGTTGTACTGAAGGGAATACCGCTTTCACTCCTGTATTACAAGGATATGGGTGTTCGGCTGATGTATGACCTGGACGTGCTAGTACCAACTACCGAGGCAGATCAGGCTTTACAAGTGCTTCTGGCAGCTCCTCTTGATCTACAATCAAGCAAGTTCGAGTATACATACCGCCATCTACACCATGCCATGCATTTGTGGGATACTCGAAAAGTGGATGTTGATTTACACTGGAATGTTTTATCTCAGCACGCTTACATGGGAGCAGATACCTCATTCTGGGCATCAAAACAGCCACTGGCTCTAACGAACAGTCTGTTCACAAATACGCTATCGCCAACCCATCAGTTATTTCACAATTTCGTTCACGGGTTTGGCTGGAATACAACGGAACCACCCCCTATACGTTGGATAGCCGATAGTTATGTCATTTATACAAAATCCGACATTACGATCAACTGGCATGCTTTGCTGGATATGGCAGAAGGGTTTCAGCTTACTTATCCAATTCGGCAATCTCTACGCCTATTGCAGGCTCAATTTCAGCTGGCTTTGCCTGTTGATGTGCATGAGCGATTAGAACAGATGCCGCTGAGCAGCGTTGAAAAGTCGTACTTTACTTTAGTGCGAAAAAAATCATCGAATCTGGTTAGCAAAGTGATTCGCGGCTTAAAGAGAAATCAGTTGGCCTATCAGTTATTTAGAAAAGGGAAACCTGTTCCTCCAATAAGTCACTGGATGTATGATCAGATACGGTTCCGGCTCGACTGGCCCAAACGTGATTTACCCTATTAATTGATGAGTACTCAGATTGCCCTGGTGGCATTGCTTACGTTTGTCATTCATCTAATAGCGAGCCTGTCTCTCGGTGTGCGGATTGTTGGCCTACGAACGTTGCGTTGGGCCGTCTCCTTCGCGCTCTTCAATGTTATGGTGCTCGTATCGCGCTTAGCAAACACCTTACAGGCTCCATTACTGGCCAAAACTGTTGAAACAAATATTCGGGCGGGCCGTTTTGATGAAATCGCAGATTTTCGGTGGATTATTAGCTTTGCTACACTCGCTACGCTGGTGGCTGGGGTATTTTTCCCCTCGTTTCAGCGGCTTATGACTCGAGCGGTCGATAGCTACTACCATCACCGTTCGATCGGAAAGTTGATCGTTCGGAGCGTTTCGCCCCGAGTCATGCACTCTATTCCAATGTATTTGAAATGGCCTGATCAGGCTAACTGGCAGACTGTTAGCAAAAATAGAAATGTACCTTTTTCTATTTTTGTACTCAATGTACTGGCCAACGCTATTATCACAATAAGTGTGTTGGCAACACTTTATGCTGGCTATCTGAATCCAAGCCTACGCTCAACAGCCGCGTCCATGTCGGGACTAATTAATGGAATTGCGACGCTTATGCTCGTACTTTTTATTGATCCGACTATCGCCCTGCTTGCTGATGAGGTAGGAGCCGGTCGATACAGTGAAGGCTATTTCCGACGCTATATTATCCTGATTCTGTTCGCCCGAGTATTAGGCACAATTCTAGCTCAGTTTTTACTGGCCCCATTCGCCTATCTAATTATTTGGGTTGCCGAAAACCTGTATGGATAACGTCTACCAAAGACGTTTTCTAGCTGGACCTTAAGCCGTTCTTCAAATTCTCTTCATAATTCACCCTTTACTTGCCGATAAATTCTGCAAGTACTGATGAAAGTTATCCTTCTTTTTACGCTATTCATTGTGGCCATTGCGCCAGCTTTCGGCCAGACCAGCCGTATTGTTCGGGTCGAAGACAGCCTAACTCATGAACCCGTTATTGCCGCTACGGTTCGTACCCTTACGAAGCCAGTGATTGGTGCCGTTACGGACGTTACAGGCATTGCCCGTATGACCAACTTACCCGCCGATGTTAAAAACCTAACCGTGAGTGCTGTGGGTTATGAAACAGAACAATTTTCGATACCGGTTGGGACCGATACGCTTGTGTTTCGGCTGAAAGCGGTCGTTGAAGCCATCGACGAAGTGACTGTAACGGGAACACGCACCAACTCCCGCATCGAGGATTTACCCATCAAGGTCGAAGTACTGGGGCAGGAAGACATGGATGAGGAAAGCGCGGTAGTGCCCGGAAACGTGAGTAGTATTCTGGGCGACATTTCGATCATTCACGTTCAGCGAACATCGGCCGTTAATGGTAATCAGGCCATTCGAATGCAGGGACTTGACCCCAAATACACGCAGATTTTACGGGATGGTCTGCCCTTGTACGAAGGATTTTCGGGGAACCTTGGCGTCCTGCAGATTCCACCGCTCGATCTGAAGCAGATCGAAGTTTTTAAAGGCTCTGTATCAACGCTCTACGGTGGAGGAGCCATTGGGGGTATGATCAACATCGTCTCCAAATCGCCCACCTCCGAGAAACCCGAATTTACGGCCCTGCTCAACCGGTCGAATCTGAAAGAAACCAACCTCAATGCCTATTATTCGCAGCGCTACGGAAAAACGGGCCTGACGCTATTTACGGGTTATACAAATCAACAGGCTGTCGATGTAACGGGTGATGGGTTTACGGATAGTCCGCAGATTAAGCAGTTTAATTTCCATCCCAAGTTTTTCTATACTCCATCCGATCGGACAAAACTTAACCTTGGCTACGCCTTCATCAAGGAACACCGGGAAGGCGGCTACCTACCTGCTCTGGAAGGCGCTCAACCGAACGGCTACCAGAACATCACCGACCTGCAACGCCACACCGTTGATTTTGACGCGAGTCATAGTACGTCGGAACAAAACACGCTGACGCTGAAAGGAGCCGTCAGTACGTTCCATCGGCAGAATACCGATTACCAGAAACTATCGGATGGGCGGCAGTCGTCGATTTACCTGGAAGGCAATGATCTTGCCCAATTCGGGAAGCATAAGCTTATTGTTGGCGCTAACCTGACTGTTGAAGCGTTCCGCAAGAACCCAGATAGCACCCGGCTTGTCGACTACACGTATCAAACAATCGGTGGGTTTGTACAGGACGATTGGCAAGTGGGCGAAAAGGTAGCCATACAGGCCGGGTTACGCCTGGATCATCACAATACGTTTGGCAGTTTCCTGTTGCCGCGGCTGTCGGTCAAGCTGAAACCTGCCGAACCCTGGACCGTGCGTTTGAGCGTTGGAACGGGTTACAAAACGCCCAATTTATTCGTAAATCAAACACCCGGCGCGTTGAATGTTAGTCTGATTTTTCCGCGTTTGCTACCCATTGATGTGAACACAGTGAAAGCAGAAAAGTCCGTTGGGGCCAATATTGATATTGCGTATGCCAAATCGTTCGAAAGTGGCTTTTCGGTTCAGGTCGACCAGGCGTTGTATTACACCTACGTCAATTCGCCGGTGGTATCGGCCTTTGCCAGCACATCGAGTAATCTAGGCGCTTATACACAACTGATCAACGCGCCTTACAACATTCTAAGCCTGGGAACCGACACCTACGTTCGGTTAGAATACAAGGCTTACGAACTGTATTTCGGTTACAACCACACCCTCGCCTGGCGCGACGGTCCAACTGATAACACCTATTTACCGCTGGCACCGCAGGACAAATTCTCAACGACCGTAGCCTGGGAAAACGACCACTTCCGGTTTGGTATCGAAACCAGCTACGTCGGTACACAATATCTTTACAACAACCAGAAAGTAGCGAATTACTGGTTCTTCGCCGGAGCCGCCGAATACCATTACAACGACCACTGGCGCCTGGTCGCGAACGCCGAAAATATGTTCAACATCAAACAGGCTAACTACGAAACCGTCGTACTCGGCAACAACCCAACGATACAGCCCACTTTCCGCCCCATCTGGGCACCACTCGAAGGCCGGATTGTGAATGTAGCGTTGAAATACACGTTATAGAGATGTATGATATAGGATGTATCCTACATCATACATCTTCACTCCACAACCAGCACTGAATGCAATGCCAACTGTGGCACTGTTACAGTCGCAATGCCATTTTCATAACGAATCGGCAAAGTTCGATTCTCGGGTTGCTGCACGATGCGCTTTGGCTTCTTATCGGTACGAAGCCGAACAGTCAGGTTAGTCAGCGCGGGAACGTCGTCGTAGGTAAAGACCTGCGGATCGGCGTGGCGACCACCCGTATTGATCAGGCTCACGGCCAGTCGGTTACGTTGTCGATTCAGGACAACATGCACAAGATGCGAACCACTTACCTCGACCACCGGCTTCGGTAGTAATGACCGAGTTAGAGATGTGATAAAGTCACGCAGTTTGGCCGATTGATGTTTCTGATAATCGAGGCTCAGGTCGGCATACACAGCCGTTAATCGACCCTGACCAACTGACGTTTCTGTCGCAATTACTCCCGGTGCTGGTCCGTCGGCCTCCGATTTAAGGAATTGATCGACGGGTTTTGTGTCTTTACCCGTAATACGAACGGGCTGGAATGGACCGGTCAACACCACCGATGCGCCGTTATGCAGTACCCATTTAGGGCCAGTCGCCAATTTTTCTGCGGGTGCAACACCTAGTTCGTGCGCAAACGATCGGGTAGTTTGGGCACCCACAAGTAGCAAATGGCCACCCTGTTTAGCATAGTCGAGAAGCTCCTGACGAAATGCCGGATCGAGAGAGTCCTGCTGCGATACGACGATAACGGGATACTGATTCAATCGGCCCCGAAGGTGTTGCTCCGACAGTACCTCAACGGGCAGCTGGGCATCTAAAAGAGCGGTCAGTACCCCGCCAATCCGCTGCGTTTGCCCGTTGCCAAACAGCGACTGATTAAATGCGCTAACCGTCGAATTTGCATAGAGAACGGCGATTTGTGGCACCGGCACACTGCCCTCGCAGAACGGCTGTCTATCTCGCACAAAGCGACTTAACCCGGCCATAACCGGCAGTTCGCGTAACCCAATAGACGCATCGTGACTCTGTTGGTAGTACGCCTGAAATCCGCCCCCGAGCGAAATGATTTCGGCCGCTTCCTGCATCAGGTGAACAGCCGACTTCTGATCACCCTGTCGGTGAACCGGGCTGAATTCATACCAGAAACTCCACGACATCAAATCCCAAGGTTTATGATAAAGTTGGCCTTGCGCAGCCATAATCCGCCCTTCCAGTGCCGCCGAGTTCACACTATTACTGGGTGTCAGATCGCCTGAAAGAAAGTCGACATTGGAGTTGATGGGTTCCGGCATCATGGACGAATAGGCCCAGTTCGACGCAATTCGGAATGTGGGTCGGTGGCGGTGAACGGCATCGACATAATGCCCCATGTACTGAATAAACGACCGACGAGCGAAGGCTTTTAACGCGCCAAAGCCCGCGTCTTTCTCTGAACGCGGCACAGTTTGGATGCCCGTCTCGGCCCGGAACTTTGCCAGCGCCGTTGGTGAGTAATCCAGCACCGTTGCCCAGCACTCTCCATCAACCCAAACGCCATCGGCACCATAGTCGGCCAACTCGTTCAGTTGCGGAATCAACAGCGAATCGACATAGGGGCCGTGAACAGAGGTTTTCGATGCATTGATACTGCCATCTGCTTTTTGAACCGCCCAGTTCGGGTGTTTCGCCAGGACAGCATCGTCGTACACGCCCGAATAATGCAGGTACAAGTCCACACCATGTTTTCGCGTAACGGACCGATAGAATGCTAATGGGTCATTCACGATATGCGGAGCCAGCGTTGCATTCGCCACCTTAGACGGGTAACTCGACACACCCGGATGCCCCTTGCAATCGATCTGAATAAAATCAGGTTTAACGGCTGTGAGCAATGAATCAAGGCTTTTTTCAGACAGGTTTCGGCCTATTAATGAGTCTGTCGCAACTGCATGAAAATCAAAATGCAGGCCGAAATACCGTTTTGAGTTAGACTTTACGTTCGACTGCGCAAGTAGCTGAAAACTGGAAAGGGCGAACAGAGATGCAAGAAGAGTGGACTTCATTTCTATGGAATTGGTCTGAACACAGGAAGAACAGCAAGCAAAAAGCATACTGTCTGTGGTTTATCGTAAAGCCTACATAAATATAAGATGATTTTATCTTACGATAAAATCATCTTATATTTACAGAGAAATAAATAAGACCCATATGAGCCCATATCTACTAACCCCCACCGCAGGTACTATCTCACCTGACAAAATTGTTGGACGCACAAAGGAAATTAATCAACTCAAGACACTACTCGAAGGCCAAAGCATTGTACTTGACGACATTCGACGTATGGGCAAGACTATGTTTTAAAAAAATTAGCCTATCTGAGCGTCGAAAATGATGAACCAAATAAAGCGATCTATTTCATCTTTCAGGGGAAGCAGAGCGTAAACTCATTGACCGATGTCCTTCTGAACGAACTACGAAGCAAAGAGAAATATGGCTGGTTAAAAGTGCATATGAACCGGTGTCATGAGCTTTACCAAAAGTTTACAGGAACGAAGGCTAGCGTAAAATACAGTGATGTTGAATTCAGCTTTTCACTGCCCGAATTCAGTAGCAAATGGGATATTGCCTTTAGGTCGTGCATCGAAGACTTAGCCGACCGGCAAGCGGAGAGAGGAGAAATGCTGACACTTATTTTCGACGAGCTACCTATCATGCTATGGGACTGGATCAGCACTGGCAAAGAACGGGATGCAATGGCCTTTTTAGACCTACTTCGCTCCATCCATTACTCCATGAAGGAAAGCAATCGTATTAGGTTTATCTTTTGTGGTTCTATTGGGATGGAAGTCGTGTTGGCAAAGCTGAAACATGAATTTCAGTACACGGGTGAGCCATTAAATTACACGAAAAAATTTCGCCTGCCTCCCATGAGTGATGTAGACGCTTCTTTTCTCTGTGAGTGTCTGTATCTGGGGAATTTCCAGTGTAAAAAGGGGATGAGCAAACCGGCTTACTTCCAAAAAATCACGGAAGCCTGCAACAACCTGCCCTACTTTATCAATGCCGTTTTCGCAACGATACAGATTGATCATGATAGTCTTATTTCTGCGCAAACCATCGAACAGTCAATCAAAACCCTATTAACCGATACGGGTAGTGCGTTTGATGTTTTCAAGCAGCTTGACGAGCGCCTAACAACATACTATCCTCAAACTACGGCCAACGTTATGCGCAGTTGTCTAAAGGCGCTGGCAAAAGCGCAAACACCCTTAGCCGAGAGTACGTTGATAAGGGAACTCCCCTTTGAGGAACACGAAACACAAATGGCCCTTGAGACACTCTGGCGGGATGAGTTATTAACCCGCACGTTCGACGAAAATGACAATCGGCAGTTTGCCTTCAAATATAACCTCATCAAACAGTGGTGGAAACTCAACAAGGCGTAGGCAATAAAGGCATCAGTACATTTCTCAGCTTCGGAGCCAAGAACGTGCAGCCCGATATTCTGGAAAAAATGCTGGTGGGGCGTCAGAAGACAGTGAATTTACTGGAGCAGTACGCTCGCGAAATAGCCCTAAATGGGGTGAATCATCAGGTATTTATTGTAGGGCCACGCGGTGCAGGCAAAACGCACATGCTGCGAGTGCTGTATTACCGTATTCATGATCTAGTGGAGAAAAAGGCGATTGTGGTATCCTATTTTGCGGAGGAGGAATACGGCATTTCCGGCTATCTCGACTTTCTTATCCGAATCATCAACGCCTTTATGCGCTGGTATGATTCCGATAAGCCAGCCTTGGAAGCTCAACTGAACATACTTCGCGAAACGCCCGAAAGCCGCCAGGAGTACGTAGCCGAAAATATCATCAGCGATTTTGTAGAAGATAAGCCATTGCTAATTTTAAGCGAAAACTTCGATACTATTCTGGAAGCTTTAGGCAAAGATGGACAATCAAAACTTCGAGCCTGGCTCTACCGCCATAATCGTATCAGCATCATTGCCACTGCTCAAGCCACCAGCCCCGACCTAGGCCGTGAAGACCGTCCATTCTATGGGTTCTTCTACACTATTACACTTAAAAAACTCACTTACGAGGAGTCCCTAGAGTTACTGAGAAATCTTGCCAAGATTGAGAAAAATCCAAAAATGATCGAGCATCTGGCCGGAAAAGGGCAGGCACAGGTTCGGGCAATTCATGAACTGATAAAAGGAAACCACCGGCTGCTAGTTACGTTCTACGAGTTTTTAAAAGCTGATACACTAGCTGAACTCTCCAAAATTTTCATGAAAACCATGAATGATCTCAAGCCTTATTATGAGACGTTTATCCGGTTTTTACCTACTCAGCAGCAGAAGATTCTATATTATTTAGCTTTAGCAAATATACCGCAAAAGGGCACGGATATCGCTAAGAACTGCTTCATTGCCACCACCTCTCTCACTAAACAACTTAGTGAGCTACAACGCCAGCACTTGGTTGATGCTCTCCCAGACCCAACAGATAGACGAAATAAACTTTACGACGTATCGGAGCCTCTGTTGCGTATTGCGATCCAGATTGGGGAGCATCGTGAGGGTGTAGCAGCCCTATTTATTGACTTTTTAGCGCGCTGTTATTCACACGAAGAAATCAAGAATCAGAAGTTTCACTTTGAAAACCTATACTTAACCGAAGTTGAACCATTAAAAAAGCAAAAGCTATACTTGGAAGTGGAAGCTCGCGACCGAGCGATGAAGTTACAGGTGGAGTTAGGAATTGTACAAAAAACTTTACCTATAAAAGCTTTGGAACAGATTAAGTTAGGAAACGTCTATAGAAAGCAAGGAAACTACGATCAAGCTGTTGAAGCATATAAAATAGCAATTCAAATAGAAGCTAACAATGAAATAATTTGGACAAATCTAGGGGCAATTTATTGTGACGATCAAGGTAATTATCCGTTAGCTATTGAGGCATTCCAGAGAGCAATTCAACTGAAGCCCGATTACGAGATGGCTTGGTATAATTTGGGAGTCACATATAGTAAGCAGGATAACTATCTAGAAGCTATTAATGCTTATAAAAAAGCGGCTCAGCTAAATTCTGGTGACGAATCAACCTGGTATAATTTAGGAAGTTTATATAGCAGATACGGCGACTATATTCAATCTATTAATTCATATATGAAAGTAATTCAGCTAAAACCCAATGATGCACTAGTTTGGAGTAATATTGGAGAAGCGTATAAAAAGCTGGGGAATTATGATCAAGCAATCGAGGCATATCACAAAGCAATTCATCTAGAACCTACTGACAAATCGAATTGGATAAATCTGGGAGTTATATATAGCAACGGAAAAGATAATAATCTCCAAGCTATTGAGGCATTCCAAAAAGCGATTCAACTAAAACCTGATGATGCAACAGCTTGGGATAATATTGGAATCGCTTATGGTAAGCACGGCAACTATATTCAATCCTCTAAAGCTCTTCACAAAGCAATTGAATTAAGGCCCCATCATGCAGAAACTTGGTATAATCTCGGTGTTCTTTATACTCGAACAAATGATTACTTGGAAGCTATTAATTCTTTTAAAAAAGCAATTCAACTAAATATAAGAGATGAAAGAGTTTGGGGTAATTTAGGCATTGCCTATGCAAAACAAGGTGACCATTTGCAAGCCATTGAAGCTTTTCAAAAATCCATTCAGTTAAATCCCTCTTCAGAAAAGGCTTGGTATAATATAGGCATCAATTATAATCAGCAAGGCAATCAGATCAAAGCCATTAAAGCTTACCAAAAAGCAATTGAACTGAATCCAAATGCCAGTATGGCGATTAATAAGCTAGAGAAGGTAATCATAAGTTACTTACAACCCCAGACTATCGAATCTGAGCTTGCCAACTTAGAAACATGGCTGCAAAATCACACTGGCTTTGAGATCACGACTAAATACGTTAATGTATACCGTCGGTTAAATTTCAACAACGATGAAAAAGCTCTTTATGAATTACCCAAAGAGCAACGTATCTTCTTCGAGCGAGAAATTCTGAAAAGGCCAACCGAATAAATAGCACGAACGGGAGAAAGGAATCTAAGCATTTCCTTTCTCCCGTTCCTCCATCCTCCCTTTTCTCCCCAAATTAATACTCCTGCGACAACGGGTGCACCATAAACTCATCAATCACCACATGAGCCGGGCGGCTGACGATAAACAGCATCGACTCGGCCATGTCTTCGTTTTGGAGCCAGCTGCCTCGTGAATCCTCGCGATGGCCTTTCGCGTGGAAATTTGAGTCTACCAGACCAGAATACACGCCTGTTACTTTGATGCCAAACGACCGAACTTCCTTCCGCAACGCGCCGGTGAACGCTTCCTGCGCATACTTGCTGGCGGTATACAGCGACCCACCCGCAAACGTGCGCTTGGCTACGTCCGATGCGACTACCACAATATGGCCCGAACCCTGTGCTTTCAGGCTTGGCAAAGCGGCTTTGGTTAGAATGAAGGTACCTTTTACA
Organism: Spirosoma migulaei; assembly: GCF_054776855.1. NCBI lineage: Bacteria > Pseudomonadati > Bacteroidota > Cytophagia > Cytophagales > Cytophagaceae > Spirosoma > Spirosoma migulaei. The sequence continues at coordinate 800,770 of NZ_BAAHBG010000010.1, forward strand.
TTGGTTGCCATCAGGTCATCCCACTCGCTGACGGTGAGTTCGTCAACGTTTCTGAAGACCCCGTAGCCCGCGTTGTTGATGACGATGTCAATGTGCTTGAACTGATCAAGGGCCGTTTTTACGACGGCTTCCATATCCGATTCGCTGGTAACGTCGCCGGGTACGGCTACGATTTTACCGCGCGTGTGGCCTTCAGCAGCTTGTTTTTCGAGTTGTTGTAGCTCTTCGACGTTGCGGGCCGTTACGACGACATTGGCACCGTGTTCAGCTAAGAGCAAGGCGGTTGCCCGACCAATACCTCGTGAGGCACCGGAAATAATGATGGTTTTGTTTTCTACGGTCATAGGATTTTTTAAACGTAAAGGTCGCAAAGGATAGTGCAAAGGTCGCAAAATTCAACTTTTAGTAGGGCCAATCCCATAAAACGGCCATTTAATCAATGAAAGATTTTTTTTAGACGAGTCTAAAACCAATTATAGAACGCCTGCGTATCTTTGGTACAGCTTTGATAGAGTGATTCCCGCGAGTTAATGATCGGTTTGCTCCACATACATCGGTTGCGCGTAGCCCGTTTGCTGCTTGGCCTCCGGGCTGTAGGTTAGTAGGCAGCGAAGGCAAAATAGGAGGAGCCGCAGTGCGGT
>NZ_BAAHBG010000010.1:801510-819565 GCF_054776855.1 Spirosoma migulaei
TGTGGCTCAACGGTGTGGTGTTTCGCCACGCGCACCGCTTACCGAGTGGTAAACTAATTGTTCACGCGCACCCCTACTGGCCTTTTGGGAAAGGCCCAATTCTCCCCAATAACCACACAGCTCAGGAAATTCTGCTGCTCGATCTGGCAGCTAACCTACCCGTTGTTGTTGGTAGTTTTTTTGCGTTTCTATTTCTGCTGCGGGAGCGTTTGCAGTCGGTTTTCCTGTTCAGGAACTGCTCCTTTCAGTCTCATTTCCGGTTTCGCTGCTTCTCTCACCGGGGTCCACCCGTCGTTTGGTAATTTCCTGATTGGCACACATCGGTCTCCGGGTCGATGGGTCGTGCTGTATTTCCTGGAGTACTCAACCAAACGATTTCATCCTGAATGAAGAATTTTTTCCTGCTGATTAGTCTCGGGCTGCATGGCCTTGGACTAAGCGAAGGGCTGCTGTATGCGCAGCCATCTCCCACTCGATTAATCCGTGGATCGGTGACCGATGCCGATAGCCACAAACCCATTCCATTTGGCAACATAAGCCTGATCGGGCAAAATAAAGGGGCCATTACCGACGCCCGAGGGCAGTTTTCGCTATCCATAAAAGCAGATACGTTAGCCCACGAATTGATTATTTCCTGCGTCGGCTATAAATCCGATACACTTGAGGTTAGCGCTAAAACAGACCAGTATAACGCCGTTTTACTCCCCGTTGTAAACGCCCTCAACGAGGTTGTTGTCACGGGGGTAACGCGGGGTACCCTCCTGCGCCAGAACCCCGTAGCCATTCTGGCTATTTCTGCACGATCCATAGAGAGTTCAAGCAGTAGCAATATCATCGACGTACTGGTCAAGAACGCACCGGGTCTGAATGCGGTTAAAACGGGGCCTAACATCTCCAAACCCTTTATCCGCGGCTTGGGTTACAACCGCGTGCTGACTCTCTACGATGGCGTTCGGCAGGAAGGGCAGCAGTGGGGCGATGAACACGGCGTTGAGGTCGATAATTACAACATCAACCGGGCCGAAGTGATCAAAGGTCCGGCCAGTTTGATGTACGGTTCCGATGCTCTGGCGGGCGTAGTCAGTATGATGCCGAACTACCCAAAAGATACCGAGGGCAAGCTTAAAGTTGGCTTTGTAACCGAATACCAGTCGAACAATAGGCTCCTGGGCGAGTCGCTCAGTCTGGCATCGGGTGGGTCGCGTTGGGCGTGGAATTTGCGTGGTTCTATACGAGCGGCTACTAATTACAAGAACAAGATCGATGGCCGGGTGTACAATACCGGCTTTTCGGAACGGACGTTAACGGCCATGCTTGGGTACTCTGGTCATCAGGGCTATTCCCGTTTCGGCGCTTCGTTATATGACAATTTACAGGGAATTCCTGACGGAAGCCGCGATTCACTAACCCGCCAGTTTACCAAACAGGTTGCCGAAGCGGAGCTGGATGACATTCGAAATCGCCCGATCGTGCCCGCCAGCGAACTGTCATCGTATACGCTTAGTCCGCTCCATCAGCACATTCAGCACTATCGGTTGCACACGAATAACCACTATCAGATTGGTAACGGCGAGATCGATGTACTGCTGGCCTTCCAGCAAAACGTCCGCCGGGAATACAATCACCCCACACAACCCGATCAGGCCGGTTTATTCGTTCGCCTGAACACCTTTAATTACGGGCTACGGTACAACCTACCCAACATTGGCAAGCTGGCAACAACGGTGGGTGTCAATGGGATGTATCAGGCGAATAAAAACAAAAATGGCACCGCTTTCCCCATCCCAGATTATAACCTCTTCGATGTGGGCACGTTCGTTTTCCTGAAATGGCAGGCCGAAAAACTAACCCTGAGCGGTGGGCTACGCTACGACCGTCGGCGATTGACGGGTGATGATTTTTATATCCGAACCGATCCAAAAACAGGATTCGGTCAGCACACATTCCTGCCCGATACTGCTGGCGCTGTTTTACAATTCCCCGCGCTCCACCAGTCGTTTACTGGGATTTCTATGAGTCTGGGAGCTACGTACGAGTTTTCGGAAAAAATAGCCCTCAAAGCCAATATTGCCCGAGGCTATCGGGCACCGAGCATTACCGAAATTGCCTCTAACGGACTCGACCCCGGTGCGCACATCGTGTATATCGGGAATCGCAATTTCAACCCCGAGTTTAGTTTACAGGAAGATATTGGGCTGACAGCTACGTTTCCCGATGTCAATTTTGGCATAAGCGTGTTCAATAATTTCATTCAGAATTATATCTCGCTCTCGCAACTGGTCGATGAGAAAGGCGAGCCGATTATCATTGTTCAGGGCAACAAAACCTATCAGTACCAACAAGCGTCTGCCCAGCTTTACGGGTTCGAAACGCAGTTTAGCCTGCACCCAACCACCTGGCGGGGCTTTACGTTCGACAATAGCATAGCTGTCGTGTATGGTTATAATCGGGGACAGCGGTTCACGGATGCGGGCGTTCAGGGCCAATATCTGCCGTTTATTCCACCCCTGCGCATTTCGACGGGCGTGAATCAATTGCTTCCGACCAAGTCCAAATGGCTGACGGACGTTACGATCAAAGCCGATGTCGATTACAACGCCCGGCAAGACCGCTACCTGGGCCTGAACAATACCGAAACCGCTACCGGGGCGTATACGCTGGTCAATGCCGGTGCAGATGCGTCGATTCGCGTGAGCCAGAACAAGCCCGCCTGGCACGTGGTGTTCCAGGTCAATAACCTGTTCGATGTAGCGTACCAATCGAACCTGAGCCGGTTGAAATATTTCGAGTATTTCACGCAATCGCCCAATGGGCACCTGGGTATGTTCGGCGTGGGCCGGAATGTTTGTTTGAAATTGATTCTGCCGTTTAATTGATGAGTTTGAAGTTCGAGGTCTGAGGTCTGAAGTTGGTTGACGGACTATTGATGCGTCAGCAACTTCAGACCTCAAACTTCAAACCCATTACTCCTTCTTCTTAAAGTGCCGGATCATCTGACCAAAATCCATGCCCATAGACAAGCCCGTGACGGCCTGCGTCAGTCGTTTAGTTTTGGTTTCGATCGTTTTGGCGTCTTCAATCCAGTTGCTGAAGTAATTCTGGTGACTCGGGCTTAGTTTCCGGAAATGGGCCAATGCGGCCGGGTCATCCTCCAGACAGTCGAGCAGGTCGGCAGATTGCGGCAAGGGGTCCGTGTCCAGCTCAAGGGTAACCGTGATTTGTGTTCCCTCTTCTTCTTTGCCCATCCCCCGACGCATACCCGCATTAATGGGCATCATAAAGCCACCATCCGGATTCAGGGAGCGCCCCATCGGCAACAGGGACACGAGTTTGATCGGGTGATTATCCAGCGTACCCTTCACCCGAAACGCCTTTTTCTGACCGGGTTTCAGCTCGTCGCTGATGGCAAGTGGAATTTCGATGTAGGTCCACCGGGTTTTATCACCTTTCTCGCCAAATTTCTGAAGGGTTGTTGTAAATGTGGGCATAGGCTATTCTTTAATCGGAGTGCAGTGATGGCAGTTACTTATAACCGACCTTTTAGGACGGTTCGCCGTTGCGATTCTCACGTTCTCGCTTGGCTACGCCGAGTGAGGGTTATTATTTCAAGGGCCTCTGGCCCGTTTTTGACGTGTTACTCCGGCCAGAGGCCGTTAAACCAATAGCCCTCACTCGGCGTAGCCAAGCGAGAACGGTGAACGGTAGGGTCGTTGTAAATGAGGGCATACATTATTTGTCAGCTAATGTTCAGATACACTGTGGCGTCGGTTACTTATAACCGCCATCACTGAAATACACCCCTAATACCGCGCCAGCGTTGCTTCTAATGACGTTTTCATTTCTTGCACCAGACTGGCCGGTTTCAATACAGTCAGGTGTTCGCCGTAGCTGCGGAGGTGCATGAGCAGGTCGCGGTTGGGTGCCAGTCGAAGCCGGATGACGCACTCGGTGTCAGTGTCGCTCAGGACTTCCTGCGTTTGGTGAATGGGTTTCGTCGTTACATAGCGACCAAACAACGGGCTGAAGGATAGCACAATCTCTTCGACCGGGCCGTGACTATCCGTTATGCCGAAGATGTGCTCGAACAACTCACTCACGTTGGTCAAGATGGCGGGTGGTACGTCGCAGGGATCGTCCAGCAATTCGAGTTCACTCATGCGATCGAGGGCGAAGGTCCGTTCGCCACCACTGGCCGCATCGTAGCCAATGACGTACCAGCTATCTGCCACTTCCCGCAATAAAATCGGGTGCAGGATACGCAGCTTAGGTCGTTCGGGAGCAAACAGGCCAGCATCAACAGCACGGGCTTTAGCTTTCCGTATAGCCACACTACCCTTCATCGACACGGCATCTTCGTGCTTGAGGTAGCGAAACGCCACCTGCCGGTTCTGGTTCACAGCCCGAATCAGGACAGGTACGTACTGGCGGTTACCACCCAGGATTTTCTCTTCCACATACACCACCCGTCGTGTAGGCGCATCGGTTTTTACCTCCCGAATAATGTCGAGGCTCTGCCGCACACGTTGCAGGGCATTATCCAGTTCGTCGGCTACCGATGCCCCCTGCGTAGCGGCCAATACTTCCCGCGCCTGTTCCAACGCTTCCATGTCGTCGGGAGTCAGCATTAAGTTCAGGAGCCTGAACTGTGGATTGCTGTAATAATAGCCGTTGGCCCGTTTGTCGTATTCAATAGGCGCATCGTGATCCTCACGCATTCGCTGAATGTCTTTTTCGAGCGATGAAATAGATCGGATTCCGCACTTGTCCTGACACAGTTCAAAGAGTTTCTGTTTGGAGTATCGGCGTGGGTATCGGCTGATAATTTCATCAATAAGTCGATACCGTTGAAAGGCAGAACGCGTGATTGGCATGGAATACTATATTTATATTATATATTGCACATGAAATATAGACACACGTACAACAGATACGATTAGCGATGACAAAGAAGAGAAAAATAATTTTAACAAAAAAAGAAGGCCGTAAATAGATTACGTTTTGAGGGTTATACTTTTGAATCGGACAATCACTTAGACTTATCATGACTCATACCTCACGTCCTCGCACAAATACCCCGGCTTACACGCCCCGCCCGTCGCTTTCGACCCGGCAATTAGTTGACCTCGAATTGGGTTTGTTTTTGCTTCAGCAACTACACCCCGACGCTCCGGCAACGGCGCTTCCCGATCTACTCCGGCCCGACGATACGAGTTGGTCTGACCTGACACCCAAACAGAAAAAATACCTGAACCGGGGACGACTTCTGCTATCTCACTTTGCCTATAATCTTCACTGGCAGGATCTGCTAGCCGCCTATGCCTCTGCACCCGGTCATCGGTTAGCGTATGACCTTAGTCCTGATTGCAGTCATTTTGCCGAAAAAACCGTCGGTTTCTCCCGCAACCGGCTCGGTGTCTTACGCAAAATGCTGGCTTGATTCATAGTCATTGGTGGTCATTGATTGCCATGAATGGTCATTGGTTGCCTACGCAATTAATAACCAGTACTGACAACGAATAACGCCCAGCAAATGACTAGTAATAACAATCAATAGACCCTATCTGACTATTCGTATGCTCAACCAGTTGCTACAACGGGTATGGAACCGTTCTGCTCCATCCGTTATCGATACCACAGTTCGTCCGCACCCAACTACACTGGCCCTTTCCTCTGCTGAACAGGATACCCCGTTACCAGCCGATTCACCTAACCCGAATCTTCGGACGGTGAAGCTGATTATGGTGACGGCTGAAAACAACAACAAATACTATGAAATGCGTGAAAATGAGAACGGTACATTCGACGTTTTCTACGGTCGGGTGGGTGGCTTTCGCAATAAGGCCACCCATCCAATAGCGCAATGGAATCAAAAACTCCGCGAAAAAACGTCGAAAGGTTATACCGATCAGACGCACCTTTTTGCTGAATCGACACCCGCTACAGACGCCAGCACTATTGCCGAACCAGCTGTGCGCAGCCTGATGAGTCGGTTATTGGAATTGGCGAATCTGTCGATTTTTCAGAATTATGTCGTTACGGCCCAGCAGGTTACGAGCAAACAGGTCGAATCAGCCCAGCAATTGCTCGACGATCTGGCTGCGCAATTAAAAGTGGGCATGGATACGGGTGCGTACAACACCAAACTACTTGAGCTGTTTAAAGTGATTCCGCGTCGGATGGCCCACGTAGGCCAGCATCTGGCAGGCGAAATACCGCTATCAACTGACGACCTGCAACCCCTCCGCGATCACCTCGCCGACGAGCAATCTACCCTCGACGTCATGCGCGGTCAGGTTGAACTGGCTCCCGCACCGAGAGCATCAAATCAGGCACCGCCAACGTTGCTCGAAAGCATGAATCTGGTTATCGAGCCTGAAACAGACAACCACGTATTGAAGCTCATCAAGAAAATGATGGGTGATGATGCCAACAAATTCGACGCGGCTTTCAGTGTGCGTCATGCCGCTACCGATGCTGCTTTTAACGCCTATGTAAGCAAACAGACAAACCGTAAAACGCTGGCTCTCTGGCACGGAAGCCGTAGCGAAAACTGGCTATCGATCCTGAAAGATGGCCTGGTACTCCGGCCAGCCAACGCGGTTATTACGGGCAAAATGTTCGGCTATGGGATCTATTTTGCCGATCAGTTCAGCAAGTCACTCAACTACACTTCGCTGAATGGTTCGGTCTGGGCCAACGGTCGACAGAGCGAAGCCTATCTGGCTATTTACGAGGTACATGTTGGTGAGCAACTGGAACTGACCCAACACGAACCGCATCACATGCGCCTGAACGGTGACGCGCTAAAGCAACTGGATACGCGCTACGATTCGGTGTTTGCCCGTCAGGGAGTTAGTCTGCAAAAGAACGAATTCATTGTTTACAACCAGGCGCAATGTACGGTTCGGTACATCGTCAGAATCAAAGCATAAGATGGAGACACAACGTAAAAAACTGGACCCGTTGGCGATTCGATTTATTGCCACGGCACTCATTCTGGCGAATGGCAGCACCACGACGCTGGACGTTAAAAAGTCACTACGCCGACGCGGCTACGAAGCCCGACAGGACGATGTGTCGCAATGGCTTCTGGTGATTTGTTTCTGGGAAAGCTGGGCCGTTAAAGACAACGGAAAGCACCGGATTTATTCCTTTCCGAAGACAGCGCTTCCGCTGCCAATCAATAATTAACCAATAGAACACTGATTTTTATGATCAATATGATAAGGTTATGATTCAGCTAAAAATCATATTTATCATAACCATCATAAAAATCAGCGTTCTATTCGAAAAATAATGTCAAAAATAAAGAACAACGTAAAAAGATTACGTTCTAGTAGGGTGATATTTGTATAGAACAATAAACAAACATACAAATGAACACGCTCCTCACCACCGCTCCTGTTGCCCGCCCGGCCCTTGCCAGTCTATTGCGCTGGCAGGAGCCGCTGGCTACCCGAATTCGGTTTCGGCATGCATTACCGGGAATGGTGGCGAATCGATTGTTAAATGTTGAATTAGGCTTGTATCTGCTGGCCGAGTTGGTTCCAATGGCACCGCCACAATCGCTGCCCGATCTGCTGAATGGTCAGGGATATATTTATCGGCAGCGCCCTATCTGGTCGCCACGCCAGCACCGTGCCCTGAGCCAGGCGCGTATTCTGTTAGCCCCTTACCTGGATCGGAGCGCCTGGTTCAAGGCACTGGACAAATACGCCAACCTGTCGCCCGAGTTGCGGGCCTTTACCCTCAACGGTAATCTCCGCACCGATATCAGCAGCTATCTGCTCCGGGAGCGGGTAGGTTTGTTTTCCAGGGCGCTGGCCTAAACACAACGCAAGTTGCGTACATCATGAACTCGTGGGGGTAATCACTCCTGCGAGTTTTTCCACTTTATCACGCTAAGCTAACCTTCCTACTCAGTCGCGCGTATGCCACCACCTATACAACCTTTACCATTCGATGCCCCCCTTGCCCAGTACGAAAAGCAAGCTGACGAGCTTCTCACGAATTATCAATCAGAAGGCCCTCAGCAGATTCAACAGATACAGGAAAACGACCTGAATTTCCGACACTGGCCAGAATTAACCAATCAGGACACAGAATGCCTGCTGACCGATGCTCAGCAACTCATTGCCCGCGTGTATGGATTTGAAAATTGGGGCAAGCTGACAAGTTATGTCGAGAAAGCAACGCTGGCCAATTCAGCGGTCTGGCAATTCGAATCGGCGGTAGATGCGGTTGTTACGGGCAATATAGCCGCGCTTGACTCCCTGCTAATCGCCAATCCAAACCTGATTCGAATGCGTTCAATGCGGGTGCATCGGGCTATGCTTCTTCATTACGTCGGCGCGAATGGCGTTGAGAACTATCGCCAGAAATCGCCCGATAATGCCGTTGACATAACCCGACTATTACTCAAAGCGGGTGCCGAAGTCGATGCCCTCGCCGACACGTACGGCAAAGGCACAACGCTAGGCTTGGTGGCTACCAGCATCCACCCAAAGCGGGCTGGCGTACAAATTCCATTGATTGACACGCTGCTGAATTACGGTGCCAACATTGATTGCACACCAACCGGATGGCCACCGCTGATGGCAGCCCTGGCCAACGGATGCCCCGAAGCCGCCGAACTACTCAGACGAAATGGGGCGCGTGTAGACAGTGTCGTTGCTGCCGCCGGATTAGGGCGGCTCAAACTGGTTCAGAGTTTCTTTACCGAAGAGGGTCATGTCAAAACCAACGAGTCTGATACGACTTGGGGACTACCTGACGAGCCAGCGGCTCAGTTAGAAACCGCCTTTTTCTACGCCTGCACCTACGGCCACATCGACGTTGCCGATTTCCTAGTAAGTCGGGGCGTTGACCCGAATGCACAGGGCAAGGATGGCCAAACTGGTTTGCACTGCGCCGTACTAGGCGGCCAACTCTCCCTGGTGAAGTGGCTTCTGGAACGAAATGCCGCACTCGACGTCCGAAACGTTTATGGCGGAACCGCATTAGGGCAAGCGCTGTGGTGCGTCGCTACTGGAAATTCCGAGCTTGACTACGCGCCCATCATCGAGCTATTACTCAAGGCGGAGGCTGCCATTGAACCAGGAACGTTGCACTGGTTAGCGCATCAGGCAAGCTTGTTACCCACCCAAAGAGACCGTATTGAGGACATACTTCGGCACTATGGAGCAACATCATGATGAGTTGCTGGACATTACAGAAACCGATCCGAATGATACAACAGGGCGTTATAGTGTGTCGCCATCTCTATTGGCTCCACCTGAATTTACTCGGCTCATTGATTTACCAATCCAGCCTGGTCTGCTGGACCTACCAGCCCCTAGCCCGATCTGTGGTGTGTCGGTTCATGAAGCAGGTGCTGCGGTTTCGGTGAAGTGTTTTTTTGACAGGATTTACTGGTAGCGCCAACCCTGTTAATTCTGTACTTGTGGTGTCGGTTACGTTTAACCGACACGGGTAGGTTTCTCAAAACCTACTCACACCATTAGGTTTTGAGAAACCTACCCGTGTCAGATGAAAGCATCTGACACCACGGTAAGCTTAAACTACGTATGCGCTGTGTGACCCCGTCGGGGTCAGATGTTTATAGCACGAATGGCCTTTCTATAAACATTTGACCCCGACAGAGTCATACGGCGCATAGGTCAATTTAAATCCTACATACGTTGTGAGAAGAACGGTGAACGAGTCCTAAAATGTGCTAATTTGGGTGCCAGACCCTCATTCACCCCACTCGTTTTATGAACAGACGGAGTTTTGTTAAAGCCAGTTCAGTCCTTTCGGTCACGGCATCTGCGTTGACAGCCTGCTCAACGCCCAAATCAGAAAGCCCGGAAACCGATTCCGCTCCGTTCGTCGACGAGTTTGCACTCAACGAACTAACCATCAATGAGCTACAACAGAAAATGCAGTCGGGAGAATACACGGCCGAAGCGATCACCCAACTGTATCTGGACCGGATTCAGGCCATCGACAAAAAAGGGCCTCGCCTGAATGCCGTCATTGAACTCAACCCCGACGCGCTGACGATAGCCAAATCAATGGATCAGGAGCGAAAAGATGGGAAACTTCGGGGTCCCATGCACGGCATTCCGGTACTCATCAAGGATAACATAGATACCAACGATCAGATGATGACCACCGCCGGTTCGTTAGCGCTGGAAGGCCATAAAGCAGCCAAAGATGCCTTTGTTGTTGCCCAATTGCGGAAGGCTGGCGCGGTCATACTGGGCAAAACCAACCTGAGCGAATGGGCCAACTTCCGCTCAACCCGATCCAGCAGTGGCTGGAGTAGCCGGGGTGGTCAAACCCGAAACCCTTATGTACTGGATCGAAATCCGAGTGGCTCTAGTTCGGGTTCCGGCTCGGCGGCATCGGCCAATCTGTGCGCTGTGGCCGTGGGTACCGAAACGGACGGTTCCATCATTGCCCCATCCTCTCATTGCGGCCTCGTCGGTCTAAAGCCGACGGTTGGTCTGGTTAGCCGCAGTGGCATTATTCCCATCTCGAAAACGCAGGATACCGCCGGCCCAATGGCTCGAACCGTAACCGATGCCGCTATTTTGCTGGGTGCGATAGTAGGTGTCGACCCAGACGATGCCGTTACGAACGAAAGCCGCGGCAAGAGTGTGACGGACTACACGCAATTTTTAAAAACAGCCAGTTTATCGGGCAAGCGCATTGGAATTGAGAAATCGTTTCTAAAGGGGCATGAAGGTGTCGTTGGCTTGTATAAAGAAGCGATAGACGTGCTGAAAAAACAGGGTGCTACCGTTTTGGAAGTGGAGGTAATGAAAGCGCTTCAGGAAACGGGCGGTGCCGAATTTACCGTACTGCAATATGAGTTCAAAGATGGTGTAAATCGGTACCTGTCCAAAGCCAATGCCTCCGTCAAGACCCTTGCTGACGTGATCGCCTTTAATCAGAAGAATGCGGCCAAAGCCATGCCTTTCTTTCAGCAGGAAACGCTGGAAAGCAGTGAAGCCAAAGGAGATTTATCCAGCAAAGAATACACAGAAGCGCTCGCCAAAACGCGAAGCTGGCGTCAACGCATCGACAAACTGATGGCGACCCACAAACTAGATGCCATTGGCGGTACGAGCATCGGTTTTGCGGGCTGCATCGACCTGATCAACGGCGACTACGACACGGGCTTTTACTTCTGCCCACCAGCCGCTATGGCCGGTTACCCCCACCTGACCATCCCAATGGGCACCGTTCATGGACTGCCCGTCGGCTTTTCGCTCATCGCCGGAGCGTATCAGGAAGGCGCGTTACTGGCAATGGGCTATGCGTATGAGCAGGCATCCAAGAAGCGGGAGCGGCCGGGATTTACACCATCACTGATTCCAGGTTGATTTGAGTTGGCGCTTATCAGACCAGGACGCTATCGGGATGGCGATGCCTTATCGAAGAGGAAATTGCGGATGTGTTCATTCAGAAAAGTAGCATCGGCGGGATTACTGGCAGCACCCGCCGTATGTCCCCACAAGGAGGGAATCGGCAGTAATTGCACACCCGGTATAAAGGCCGCTTCATATTGGGCATCGCCCAGCGGGAAATATAAGTCGGTGGCGGAGGGCATATACAAGATCGGCACCTGAATGGATCGTAGCGCCGATTCGACATTTCCCGTAAATCCCTCGGTTGCTCCCACATCATGCCGCTCCCAGGTACGCATTTGCAGGATCAGATCATTGGCATCTGCTCCCTCGATGAAGTGCGTTCGGTAGTTTTCGAGCACTTGTTCAAACGTGGTGCCGGGCTTGGCGCGGGCACGCCATAACTCCCGTCGCCACCACTCCTGCGAGTAGAGCCACCCAGTCCAGACAACAGCGAATGCCTGAAGCCCTTTGGTGGGCGGACTTGTGTAATCGCCATTTTTAAAAGCCTCATCGGCAGTCAGTGCAGCGATCTGGCCTTCCAGTCGAACCACACCATGCGGATAGGTTTTTGCCGTTCCCGACGTAGCGACAATACGATTGGCAAACTTGGGATAACTCACTGCCCACTGGAATGCCTGCTGGGCACCCATCGAGAAACCCACAATGGCAGTCAGGTGCGATATCTTTAACTGATCGGTCAGGAGTTGATGGACGGCCTTCACATTATCCCGAATCGTCAGGATCGGAAATCGGGGGCCGTGAAAGGGTTCAGCCGTATTACTGGGCGAGGAGGATCGGCCATTCCCAAATAATTCGGTAGCCACAAGGAAGTATTTGGTTGTATCCAGCGCCTTACCGGGGCCGATCAGCCACTCATAGCCCCGATAGGTAGCCATGTAGTGCGACGGGAGGAGTATGGCATTATCACGCGCCTGATTCAGATGCCCATAGGTGCCATAGATAATACGCGCTTTGGGTAGCGTAACGCCGGTTTCGGTTTGGAAGTTGTCGATAACAAACTCCTTCCGATTATCGGGTTTGGTCGATTGGGCCCACAACGATTGCGTGACTAACAGCAACAGGAATATCTTTTTCATCATCGAATGGAATAGGGCGTTGAGTCAAAAATAGCGCCAATCCACGGGTGTCCTTCTACTGTGGTGCAGAAACTTCAGCAACGGGAATCAATCTGGCAATTGTGGGGTGTTATGCAGTGAGAGGATTACCCGTTGACCCACTCGTTGGTAGCCAACTGCACGGTGAAAGTCGGGGTAAATTGGTAGTTCTAGCAATGCATTTGTCTAGTTGGTTTGACAAATCAGTTCCGCAGCTATTAAAATCAGCTTGTTTTAAGGTTAGCTACCTCAATTCACATCAAAATTGATGGTTATAATGGTAGATAACCTTAAAGAAGGCGCTTTTTAAGGCTAGGCTTACTGATTACAGTAGAATGCCGATTATTTTTAGAAGTATGACCGCTTTCAGTTCTAATAGAATCGGCTTAATTTATCCCCCAATGTAGATCAGATTAAGTCTTGACTTATACCACATGTAATTAGTTATTGCTTCTTGCCCTTGACACCATTTTAACCAAATCATTTTTCTGTTCTTCAATCCATTGATCAGTAGCAATAAGCTCTCTGAACAGTTGAATATCTTCCATTGAAAACCATTTTAAATCTAGGCCCGAGTCAATTTGATTATGATCCCATTTGCTGTTATGATTTGGAGAGTCAACTGGAAAACGGTAATCTTTCCCTACCGCTGTTGGGTATAGCAGAGTTACTCTCCGTTTTTCTTCGCCAGATCGGTCATCGAATAAGCGTTTGCAAATACGAATAAAAATAGCCAAACCCTCATCATCCCAGTCACATGAATAATATAACGGAAGCTTGAGTTTTTCAGGTGAAATACGGTCAATGGCCCCCATATTATTACCTCCAACATACCATAATTCAATTTTTGCCTCTAAAGCACGATCTGGAATGCGTAAGAAATCTTTATTCTCACATAATACAACAACTTCCGCACCTGGACAGTCTACAACAAGTCGGTAGAGATGGTCACGTGGCTTCTGCCCTTTAAACTCCCCAATACCAAGTACCTTCAATACAGTATCTCGTACTGTCTTATGATCTTTAAGATATTTAGATCCCCCAAAAAAATCGCTTGAAAATTTCTCAAGTGTCACATGATCAATATCAACCAGTAAGTTCTTTTTCTGAAGGTCAATTACTATTAAAGTGTTTAGATCTTTGTTAGTATATGAACGTCGACCATCATCAGGCAATTCATATTTTTCTAAAAAGCGTTGATACTGAGCAATATCCTCCTTCAACTCCGATTCATACCAGTTACGAAATGCTTGTCGTTTATCACGAGAGACCACATAACCACTCTTAGCTTTTTCTTTCAAGCTAATCCATTCACGCCGTTTAATTAGAAAGCTTTTTATATAAGCATTGTCAAGCTTTAGTGATGTGGCTCCCTTTTCATATAAATCACATAACGCTTGAAGATGGCGCCATTCAAACTTCGTCCGTGGGGGTATCATCGGTCAGTTCGTCTGAATCTTCATCACCAGTATTATTTTCTTCCCTACTTTCCTGATCGGTATCTTCTTGACTATATTCTTCATCATTAAATTCGTCCTCATCTTGATTATACAAGTCACTCTCTCTAAAGAGACCCATAGGCTCATGATTAATTGGACCAGGTGCCTCCATATCTTTCGCCAACATGTATACAAATTGGCCTCCTTCATCGAAGGAACCGACTAAATTTGGTGAAAACGATATGATTTGATAATCATATTGCTTAGCTATACGGTATAGCAAATCGAAGTTAGCTCCTAAACCTTCAGCCTCATCAACAGGCATAAAGCGTATGCCTTTACGACGCTTTTCATGAATCAAAGACAAACGGGCAATACATAGTAAGGCAATAGCTGCATAGGTTTGCCCTGTGCTTCCTGCATTTCTGTCATCATTTGCAGACTTCATACTGTAGGACAATTCAATGTACGAGTTTGGATTTAACAGATCCTGAATCAATTTCTGCACATTATCTTTCTCAGTAGTACCTCCACATAATTCAAATGCCTTTTGTATTTTTTCTTTTAGACTCACTGCATCTAAGAAGCGTTCGGCAAAATCGGGGTTGGCTAATTCCCGTTTGAATGTACGTATCCAATCGAACGGGAAATTTCGTGAGTCTCGGATCGTTAGAACAGCCCGATACCCTCCTGTTATTTCGTTTTCTTTTCGTTCAAAAAACGACTGCATACTGCCTACAGTAGTCCAGATAGTTCTACGTGCATCTTCAACTAAATTCAGTAAGTCTTTTATCCGATTTAACTTACGGATGTTCAAAGCACGATTAGCCTTGTTAATTTCATTCAAGCGTTGTGTAATACGGCTCAAAACGCCTTCCTCTGTTATGTCCTCATGCTCAAATAAACCAGGCAATAGTAGGTAGGCGAGTTCAACGAAGTTGTAATCGTTGCCTAATTTGTATGAATTATTTTCTAAATATAGACTGACTAGTGCGTTGAAATCTGATTTGTATTTTGACTCGGCCTCCCGGTACAGGTCTCGTGTCTGAGAAGGCTCAGGTGGAGAATAATTAGGAGATAATCTGTTTTGTAAGGATTGATAAAGGGCTTTATAATCTGTTTCAGCTTGTAGTAATTCCCGTTTAGCTGTTAACCAATCTTCTTTTAACTGATTCCATACCATATTGGACAAAAGCACAGAATGACTATTTTGTATAGTTTGACTAATCACATCAAAATCAGCCCCTCCATTCATGGTAGGCGATTGCAATAAACTTTTTGAAAAAAAACCTTCATGCTCAATTTGCCAAACTCTAATAGCATTAGCAACTTGTTGATGTACTGACAGAATTCCACCAATATCATTCATCTTATCATTATATCGATCAAATGCTAAAGTCCCTGCATTCAAGTTATTAGTCGCTTGTACATGTGCTTCTTTAGCGTCTTGATAAGCTGTTTTAATAGTATCGGCATTCGTAAGACATTCATAATAAGTTGTGAATTCTCCCGCTAGCTTCGAAAAACCGGGGTACATTTCAAATGTCTCGAAATTAGTCCTGCTAGCATAGGCATCAGCCCCTATTCTATAGGTTTCATTTTCGTCAATTAATTCTTTTAATGCCTGAATTCGCTTTTTCTCCTTTGTAAGTTTGGCAATATCGATATCCGTTGAGGTAGTCAGTTCTTCAAAAAAATATTTTCTTTTTTCCGGAACTTCAATTGATTTGTATAGTTCATGCTCTAACTCAAAGAAGTATTTAATTCCTCCAATAGATAACCAAAAGCCACTAGATTCATAATAAGGGGAATCTAAATTTTCGAAAAAGTAAGTAGGATCAGCTATATAGCGTTCATATGCTTGTGCTATCGGTTTGATGTATGATATATCACGTAGCCCATTTAATACTGAAACCTGTATTAAGCTTAATGAATAACCATAAGCAACTGCCCACTCTGCTAATGAGCCAGATATCGAAAGGTCGGTAAATAGCTTGAACTGCTCTTTTTGCTTAATACGTTCAGTAAGAGTATTAAGCTTATTTTCAGACCATTTTTTACCCTTGCCAACACCAAATCTCCAATCCGATTCCTGAAATAGAACCAATATATTTTCTTTTTGTAATCCTAGAAGCAACTGCTCTAAGCTAGTTTTTTGTTTATTTTTTTTTGTTTGTTCAGCATACAACTCCTTTAATCGACTTGTATCACAATCCAGATCTTTCAGCCATAAGCTGGCCGTCTCCCAGCGCTGATATGGAGTTAAAACGATTTGTAAATGATCGTGAGCGCTTTGTAAAACATCTTTCAACGATTTGATCGTTGGTTCGGCTGTAGTATATTTTGTTACGCAATGGCTGTGACAGTGTTCCAAATCAGCGATGGTTTGACTGTATTTAGTTAAAACTCCCTGAAGTTTAATTGTTCTGTCACGGTACTGAAAATTCCAATAGGCTAATCGGGTTGTTAA
This sequence comes from Spirosoma migulaei, assembly GCF_054776855.1. Taxonomy (NCBI): domain Bacteria; kingdom Pseudomonadati; phylum Bacteroidota; class Cytophagia; order Cytophagales; family Cytophagaceae; genus Spirosoma; species Spirosoma migulaei. The sequence goes on from NZ_BAAHBG010000010.1 coordinate 817,934, forward strand.
ATATGTAAGCTCCGCTTGTTTAAATATTTTTTGCTGTGTACGTAACGCACTTAAGGCAATACCTTTTTTGTCTATAAGCTCAACTTTCGTCCGATTTGTCCGATACTCATCTTCCGAACGTTGTAATTCATTAACGGTTTTCTCAAATTCCTTATAAATTTCTCCTCCTCGCTCGTTGCCAAATAAGAAATTTTGCAATTCGCGCGGATTATTGGCATCTAAAGATTTTTTACGAGAAAAGGCCTGAATAATTTTGGCATAGGTATCTAATATGCGGCTGCTGTACGTAAGGTCCAACGGTAAAATATTATTCTGGTATAGTAGCTTATGGTAATTTTTAGTAGTTGGAGAAATTAATTCATAACCACGTTCTGTTAATTGCTCTGCTACATCATCAAGTGGCAGAATCATACCTTCATGTTGAAAATCCCGAATTGTTAAGGGGTTATCAAAAGGGATTAACTGCCCTTTTTCTGAAGCTCCGAATTCTTTATGCACGATGAATAGACGGCAACTACGGACAGTACTCTCTAATTGGACACCAATAGAAATATAGGCCTTAGGACTGCATTGGATGTTTAGAAATGCATACCCAAGCGTTTCGCCGGGCAGTACCATACCTTCAGGACGTCGCTCTCCATCCAATCCCTGTGTAGCGGCCTGAAAGGCAGCACTACCAACAAAAATCAGTTGAAGCATATCAGCAATCATACTTTTTCCTGAACCACTTTCGCCAGCAAAGTCAGTTCGTAAAGCATGAAATTTGTATTCAAATCCCTGATGATGACGTAGATTTAATGTACAAAGATTGTAAAGGCGCGGAAAGGACTTCATACTGTTTATCGAGATGATTGCCAAGAATCAATTTCATTTATGGCATTACCATATACTTTGGTGAGTCTTTGGAAAGCGGGTAGTATATCAAAATAATCGTCCTGCAAGTCAATCCATCCAATTTTTGCAAACTCTTTTATTGCAGCACTGATCACATTGTTTACTTTCTCATCATCAATCTCACCTGGTTTTTTCCGAGTTACGTGGGCAAGCTTTTCATAAATTAACGGCTTCAACTCTTCATAATCCTCTCGAATTGTTTTTTGGAAGCGTGCCACTGAATCGAGGTCAATCTGCAGGTCAATGAAATGCACTTTATATAATAAGAATCCAACAACAACATATTCAGAAGCCAGAAAATGGCGGTGATCCGCATTAATGCGTCCACGAAAATTAGCCTCTAAAAAATCCAGATAGAAGTATCTATCAGGACCTTCGCCACCAGAATCTAAACGTACCTTAAAGTAGTCATCGTAATAGTTACTTAAGCTATTATAATTATCTTCAATGAATTCATAAGAAATACGTTGGTGCGGTCTGTTTTGAAAATGCACTCCGTCTTTAAGTTGATAATCGAGCTTACCAAACACAGAAAGAGCATCGGGATGTACCAAGAAATCGTAGCGACTCAACGCCGATAGACGATCATTTGCCATATTGAAACTGAAGGGTGTGAGGATGAAGCAATAGGAGTAGTGTAAATATTTATCTGATATGAGCGATGATTAGCATACTGTTCAGGTTAAACGCATTAAAATAGTGGCATTTTGTCCTAGTTCAGATCTTTGTGACATGAAC